>NZ_RQHT01000014.1:1200000-1555000 GCF_004770905.1 Leptospira bandrabouensis
ACAAGTAAGTAGAGGATATTGGTTGGTTCGAGTCTTCCATTTTCATCAGAAATTTTCTGAATCCCATCTAAAACAACGTAACGCAAATTCTTTGTTTGGATCCAAAGTTTCTGATCTTCGTGACGTTTTAGGTTCACTTCTTCTGAAAACCGCTTTTGGAATACGGTAGAGAGGAAAAATCCGGAAGAATCTTGCCTTTCTTCGAGGATTCGTTCTAAAGAAAAGGGTTCAAACTCTAAATTGAAGTACTTTGTATACGTCTCTGCCATATCATTTAGAGTAACGGTCAGATTTTAGAGTTTGAATCGGATTTTTTTTAAATTTAAATTCTAGAAAATTAGAATTCTAACATCCTTCGTTCGCTGTCGTGAAAGAAACCATACCCTTCTTTTTTCCATGTCTCCCAAAATTTGGCAGAACCTTCTCGCATAAAACAAATTCGTTCTTCAGTGGCAATGGGAGTTAATACAAGAAAATTAGCACGTTTCCCATTCTCTGTGATGAGTCCGTGAAGGATTGGTAGTGATTCCTTCGAACCTTGCTCTATTTCCTCTGTGACGTTACGTAGAACGAACCAGTTGAAGTCTAGATAGAGTTGGTCGGGATCTTTTCTTGGATTTTGAATGGTATGTGAATGCCCAAACCAAATTCCTGTGTTCCAAGGGAACTTTACCATCTCACCCAGAACATGTTGGATCCATGTTTCTGATTTATCTTCTGTATCTTTTAGAAGTTGAATGGCAAATACAAGTTCGATCCTTGAAAAGTTTTCATAATCTTTATGATAGAGTTCAATGGATGGTTGGTTTTGCACACTCATCCCAATGGTAGAAAAGATTTTGATCCCTGGAAATTCTTTGGGTAAAAAAGAAGCAATTCCAAGTGAAGGATACTTTCCTCCATCAGCAGACCAATACTTTTCATGTTTGCCAAGTTTAGATTCTAAAAAATCCAATCTTAGTTTTTGTGCGTTCTTCCAATGATCTTTTTTTGCAACAGATTCCCAAAATTTTCGATTCGCCTGCACTCGTTCAGCAATCACACCGTTTTCTGGATCACCAAGGGGAGAGGCAGTAGGAGCTTCTTCTTTTGCAAACTTTGCATACCCATGAATTCCTTTAATCCCTGACCAAGACGGAAGATACGCTTGTAGTTCCTCATCCACAAACAAGGCCACGGCATCACCTTCTTCAGACCAAATAAAATGAATTTGATCTTCAGTGAGTGAACTTTGTGCAGTTGGATCGGTAATTTCAGATTTTGTGAGTACTGGGGCAAGACCGGCATCAAAATCTTCCTCCACACGTGCGTCGGGGGCATCAATTAAGTTACGCACCCAAAGTGTTTTCATGGGCCACTCAGGGTTGTTATGTGATTGTAAGTATAAGTAAATTGTTCTTCCATCATCTTCTAAAAAGGCAGTAAAAGAACCGTAGGGATTTGCTTCTTGGTATAAAACTTTAGGGGTGCTTGGATTCATTAAAATTTATGCGGAACAACTCTCTCTTTGAATTTTGCTAGTAGTTTGGCTATGGTTTCATCCATTCCTTCTTCAAAATAAATATCAGGATAATAACCAGAGGCATTTCTTAGACCAATGAGTTCTGGTTCGTTCCACTTTCTGTAACCTTTTAGTGAGTTCCAGACTTCTTGTGAAGGAGATTGGTTTTCCTTTTTAGAGTCGATAAAAGATTGAATCGTGCGTGTTGGGGTCATACGAGTATAGATTCCTTGGTCTCCAAGGGAAACCAACTAAAATTTTAGACGGTTTTGCCAGTCGGTATCGATTTTCATTGGATTTCTATGGTCAGTCGGAGAAAAATAACAGTGGCTTACTTTTTAAAAAATAGCCGATTTCGAAATCCATGCATTTATTCCAAAGAACTGAATCAGAAAATCTTTTACCTTATGACGGGGTTTTGTTGTACATCTTTGATTTTCTCCCTACAGAGGAAGCAAATCGGACATTTTACTCGTTACTAGAAGGAATCGAATGGAAACCGGACGAGGCCATTCTCTATGGAAAACACATTACCACCAAACGAAGTGTGGCTTGGTATGCGGAAAAAGGTTTTTCTTACCGGTATTCAGGAACTACCAAAACTGCCTTACCTTGGTCACCTGACCTTTTAGAATTAAAATCTAAAGTAGAGATTGCGTCCAATGAAAAATTCAATTCCTGTCTTTTGAATTTATACCATGATGGAAGTGAAGGGATGGCTTGGCATAGTGATGATGAAACTTCTTTACGTCCTAATTCTACCATTGCCTCTGTGAGTTTGGGAGCCGAACGAATCTTTCGTTTCAAACATAAAAAAACAAAAGAGCCAGTGGAATTACAGTTAGAACATGGAAGTTTACTTTTAATGAAAGATGTCATTCAAAGGTTTTGGTTACATTCTCTTCCCAAAGCAATGAAGGTCAAACGTCCAAGGATTAATTTAACCTTTCGTCAATTTGGAATGGTTTGATATCCTCTTTGTAATAATAACTCTCGAAACTGTTCATCGGTTTTCTGATTCCATTGGAGTAGGGTCTTATAAGGATCCCCTTTTAAATCTAAAACTTTACAAAACGCTGGTTCAGTTTTGATACCTAATTTCTTTAAGTTACGAATTTCTTCTCGGAAAGTTGGATCCGCA
This sequence comes from Leptospira bandrabouensis, assembly GCF_004770905.1. Taxonomy (NCBI): domain Bacteria; kingdom Pseudomonadati; phylum Spirochaetota; class Leptospiria; order Leptospirales; family Leptospiraceae; genus Leptospira; species Leptospira bandrabouensis. Next base: position 1,202,643 of record NZ_RQHT01000014.1, read on the forward strand.
ATTCGCAAAAACCGATTTTCCACCATCATATGAATCCATGCATATTGTTCTGTTGGTTCTACTGATTGTCCAAAGATTTCATAACAAAAATTTTTGGTTTCAAATCGACAAATCAAAGTAACACGAAGTGCGATTGTTTTTTCAGAAAAACTATAATTTGGCAAGTTTCGAAACTTAGCATAACAAATCTTTTGTAAATGGGCAGGGATATTAAATTTTACTAAGATATCGACATCGCTAGAATCTGTGTCGATATTTAAAGGAATCGTACCAGCGAGAGTCGGTTTGAAGCCATATAATGATTTTAGAATTTTCCAATCTTCTAAATCCTTTGCCAATGCCTGTTGTTTAACTGTCCCCGATTGTAAAAATTCAATTTGTTGGAACGGATGGGAAAGCAAAGCTTGCATATTATGTCTCGTGTGCTTTAAATCTCAGCCCCCACCCTGAATGGGTGGTGGAGGCGGGCTTGTGGGGGTTCATTCCCGGCCCAACTCCTACCATAAAATCTAACGTTTGTCTTTTGGGAAACGAATCTCGTCAAAAATTCTTAAGAAAACTTCGTAGTTTCACCATAATCCAAAAAGGATGTAAATTATATCTTATAACAATCCCGAACGTTCCATTTGAATTACATGATCTGTAAAAGTTTCAGTTAACGGACGATAGGTTAATCCTAAATTCGTTTTGCTAAATTCATTGTTTAAGTGAAGCGGTTGGCCAATATTATTTTTTGTGTATCCCCAAGATAATCCAAAAAACGGACCAATTAAATACACAAGGAACTTTGGTAGAGTTCCAGTGGGAACAGAATATTTGTTTCCAAATTTTTCTTTAATAATTTTTGCAACACCTAACATCGGTATTACTTCAGAAGAAGTGATATGTCTTCCTTCCGCTTCTGGGGTAAATCCTGCTAAAATATGAGCCTTGGCAACATCTCTTACATCCACATATCCCATTTTTGTATCTGGGACACCTGTGCGAAAAACTCCCTTCAACATATTTTTCATAAACTCGACACTCGTTCCATCCATTCGTTTGGAAAGAGAAGGTCCCATTACAAAAGAAGGATTAATCACAACTAAATCCCAACGAGATTGTTTCTTTTGAATATCCCATGCTTCTTTTTCAGCCAATGTTTTAGAATAGGCATACGGTTGGTGTGTAAGGCTACTTGTTGTATTCCAATGTTTTTCGGTAAAGGTTTGATTTGGAACTTGTAAAGAATCAATGTTATCTCCATAAATGGCAGCCACACTTGATGTTAAAACAACTCGTTTAACAGAAGAATTGCGATTACAAGATTCAAGAACGTTTTTAGTTCCTTGTAATGCTGGATCTATCAATTGTTTTTGGGGATCTTTGACTCCTGCAACAAAAAACGGAGACGCTGTATGGATCACAAGTTCGACACCTTCTATGGCTTTATCAAAACTTCCATCCAACATAAGATCTGCTTCAAATAAACTAAGTTTGTCTTTGAACTTTTCTTTTAATTCTAATAAATGTTGGATTTTGGAATTGTCTTTTAAGCTGCGAACAGTGGCTCTTACTGATTTTCCATCTTCTAACAAATATTTGACGATCCAGGAGGCGATATATCCTGATCCTCCCGTAACAACAACAGGTAATTCTGGATTGATCGATTTCATAATGAACTTTAGACTTCAGTTTTTTTCAACAGTGATAAACAAAATCTAAAGAATCTTTTCCTAACAATGATTTGTTTGTTTGTTTTTGTATGGGCGAGGCCCAAGGGCCCGGGCTTTTCCGGAGTCCGCGTTCGCTCCCGTCTCTGGTTGTGCACCAAGTGCCCACCAGAGACCAAGTCCTGCAAATCCCTCTCGCTAAAAATCCAACCTTATACCAATCTAGAAAAGGTTTGCCACCCCCGTTTCTTTGTCAGAATTTTACTAGTTATGGCAAAAAAGACCAATCCATTCCATCTCCAAAAAATTTCAAAACTTGGAATCTTTCTCTTACTGATTCTATTTAGTTCTCATTGTTTTCTTCGTCCCTCAGGAAATTTAACCAATTATGATTCTTACTTCCCGCATCATAGTGGAACAAACCTCATTCAAAAAGGAAAAGTTAGGGCCACATTTTTAGGAACTTCTTCGATTCTGTTAGATGATGGAGAAACTCAAATTTTAACCGATGGATTTTTCTCTAGGCCTTCTTTATGGAAAACAGCATTTTCCAAAATTGAATCAGATCCAACGACTGTTTTGTCAGTGATCGAAAAAACAAAAATGAATCGCATAAAGGGAGTTTTGTCTGTCATTCACATTATGATCACGTGTTGGATGCTCCGTTTGTCGCCAAACAAACAAATTCAAAATTATATGGTTCTTCTTCCACTCTCAATGTAGGAATTGGTGCTGGGCTTACCCAAAACCAAATGCAAAAGTTTGAACTTGGAAAACCCATCTCCATTGGAAAGTTTACAGTCACTGTTTTGGAATCCAAACACACTCCGCCTTTCAAAATTCTGGGAAAAACGAATGCCACCGATCCCAATCATCCCAACATTGATACTCCTCTCATCCAACCAGTGAAAGCTATGGATTTTATAGAAGGAGGGACATTTGATTTTTACATCCAACATGGAAAAAATAAAATTTTAATCAAAAGTAGTACAAACTTTGTAGAAGGAGCTTTTGACAAACTCAATGTTGATGTTTTGTTTTTGGGAATCGCTCAAATTTCTCTGCAACCCATTTCTTTCCAAGATGAGTATTACAAACAAACCGTACAAACGTTAAAACCGAAAGTATTGATTCCTATTCACTGGGACAATTTTTTCAAACCACTTTCAGAACCTCTGGAACCCAATCTTCAATTGGGAGATGATTTTGATGCCAATATGAAATCCATTTTAAAACGATCGGAAGGACAGAAAATAGAAATCCAGTTGTTACAAGGTTTTGAATCCATCGATTTGTTTTAGAATCAAAAAACAGAGTGTTCTTACTAGCCTTATCGTAAACACATGAATTCGGAAAAAAATCAAATTCATTGATATACCCGCCAGGGTATATCCGTCTAAGAGTTAGGAGATGGATCTATGTCAGAAAATTTACCAAAAAGTTTTGAAGAATTGGTTCGGACACATGATAAACCAATTTTAGTCGATTTTTGGGCTCCCTGGTGTGGCCCTTGTAAAATGGTAGCTCCAGAACTGGAAAAATTGGCGAAGGATTGGAAAGGAAAAGTTTCCATCATCAAAATCAATACCGATGAAAAACAAGATATAGCTGGTAGGTATGGCATCACGGGAATCCCTACCATGATATTGTTTAAAAATGGGAAAGAGATACATCGCATTTCTGGTGCTATGCGAAGTGAAGAACTTAAAAAAGTATTTGGTGGGATGATCTAAGGTCGGTCAATTTTTTACTTGTCTCAGTCGAAAGAGTTTTGGATTCTTTGTATCTGCCGAGGTACAACCTTTGAAAAAAATTATCCTGACTCTTTTGGCTCTCCTTGTTTTGTTTTGTAAAAATAGCCCGATTGAAAAATCCATCGTCATTGAACGAATCCAAGCTGCCTCTTCTGCGGATGGTACAAGCCCCATTAACGTATTTATTTCGGGCAAATACTGGAAACCGGAAACCAGTTTAGACGGGATAACCATATTTTTTTCCAATGGTGCCAAATGGAACCAATCTGGAAAAACAGATGGTCGTGCTTTTTTTAATGAAATTGCAATCGAATGCCAAGAAAAAAAAGGATACGTAGCTTTTTATAAGGATGGAAGTTATGCGACAAATTTCGACTGCACCAAAGATACACCTCAAAAAATAAAATCCAACGGGGTTCATGTTATTTATTTATTACCAGATTCTGCCAATGGAATCAAAACGGTTTCCTTTTTTCAAAATGGAAAAAAATTAGATGTATTATATCCGGAACCTATCACAGGACAAGTCACTGCGAGTAGTACACTTCCGAATTATCCCGCATATAGTTTGTTTGATGGTAGTATTGATTTTGCTTGGGTAGAAGGAGTTCCCACAGATGGCGTTGGCGAATCCTTTGAAATACAATTAGAGGATAACATTGATTTATCTGGAATTGAAATTTTTAACGGTTATCAGAGATTGGATGCACTTTTTCATAAAAATGGATCTGTGACAGAGTTACTCGTATCGAATGATTCAGATTCTTTTTCGATCAAAGTGGCAGACAAACAAGGCGGTCAAAGAATTTTTTTTCCAAAAACCCTTTCCGGAAAAAAGTTTAAATTTTCCATTCAAAAAGTGCGTCCTGGAAAAACCTGGAAAGATACTGTCATTGCTGAAATCATATTACTTGGTGAAAAAGGAAAACGATTTACTGTAGTCGATAAAAATGCAGATGAATTCAAAAGGTCTGTTCTTTCGAAAACAAAAAATACCATCCTTTCTGGTTTCGTAAACAAAGCCGTTTTTGGAGATGTATCGGAAGGCCGCTTGGATTATGTATTTAGATCCAATGGTTCCTTTGTCATCTGGAAAGACGACGTGTCCGAAAAACGAGTATTAGATGGAAATTGGGTTTTACTGGAAGCCAATACAACCGAAGCCAAAATCAAAATTTTTGGAAGGGATCACAAGGTGGTCACACAAAGTTTAGATTCCAATAGCCCTTATGCAGAAACTACAGAAGAAAAATCTACACTTATCTTTGGTGATACACTGACAGTCAAAAAGTCCGCCAATGGATTACAAATGATTGGCAAAAAAGTCCAAATTACTGACTAAATTCCATTGTTTGGTAAGGATATTTATTGGTATGGTGTCCAAGCAGTTTCCCTATTAAAATCAGGGAAATTGCATTCACCTGACAACTCACCTGTATATCATATAGTCGCATTTTTATTTCGAATTTTTGGAATTAGCGACGAAACATTATTTGTTTTCCAAATACTAACATCCGTTTGGCTTATTATTTCACTTTTTATTGCTAGGTATTTAGTTTTTTCAGTAAAAGATACACTAAACCAAAGATTCCATTTCATTCCGAGTATTTTGATTTTTATATTGGGATTTTTATATCCTAAACAAAGTTGGGCATTAGGATTTTTAATTCTTAGTTTCGGTTTCTTATTTCCGATCCCAACTATATCATCATTATTTTTAACAACACCATCACCATCATCTCCATCTTTTTCTTTCACATTGTTTCGATTCCCACTGCGATGGATTGCCTCTGGGGTCCTTTTTATATTTTGTTTTTGGTTTCATCCTATGGTGGCCCTTCTGGGATTGGGAGTTCTTATCCTGTATCAAATTCCAGAAAAATTTTATCTTTTGATTTTCTGTTTCGGATTTCTTCTTCCTATTTTACTCCCTGAAGATCCAAGCGGAAGGTTTTACAGTGAGAAAGAAATGTATCCTTTGTCCGCAGCATTTGCGTTAGCTGGACTTGGAATTCTATGGGATTGGTTTTTTTTAATTTTTGGGTCATCAGAACCCAAGTTCCATAAATTACGTAGGGCTTTGGCTTTTTTTGGATTGTTATTATTATTTCCAATCCTTCATTTTGCTGACATTCAATTCCGAATTCTATTGAGTTTGATTTTACTCACTCAGATTTTTATCCAGTGGAATGTATTTCAAATTTTGATTTGGATGGTAAGTACTGGGCTTTGGATTTTTACTTTATTTATGAATCCTAACCAATTTCGTTATTCTTATGAAGCGATGTGGATGCCGGGAGAATCAATGGCTTCTGTACCAAACATTGGATTGCTTGTGGCTCACCACGGGTTCTGCGAATATTACCATTTCCAATTTAACAAAGACTGCCTTTCTTTTGAGCCAGATACAAAAGCCATTTCTGAATTACCCGAAGGGACTGAAATTTATCGTGCGGTGTATGGAATTCGTTATGAAAATCTATTGTCCAGTAAGGATGAAAATAAAAAACCAATTTTTTCATTCCTGCAACCGTTAGGTGAGTATCAACTAGTGAAAGAACAAGATTGGAAAACCTACCGTTTGTCTTTAGAAAAACGAAATTCAAAACTTCTACAAGTAGCGAAGTCTTGGAAAAATCCTTATAAAGAACGTCCTATTTTTATAAAGAGAAAACATACGAATGGGTTTTAGTTTCAAAAAAAAATCAATCCTTGGTATGAATGAAAAAATACATCGAGGACACCTACGTTTATTTTTCGGTAAAATATATTTTCAATGGAAACGATATTTGATTTGGTTTTGGGAACATAAATCATTTGCTACAAAAAGAGTTCTTCCGATTGAAACCAAAGAAAAATATCCTATTTCAATTTATAAACACGCATCTCCTATTTACCGTAAATTAAAAGATGTCCCCATGTATCTCCAAGAAAACAAAATAGTAAATTTGAATATCGCCATTTCAAAGTTAGATGGAATTATTCTCGAGCCGAATCAAGTGTTTTCCTTTTGGTATCTGGTAGGAAAACCCACCAGAAGGAAAGGGTATTTGCCTGGAATGCAACTTCGGAATGGAAGTTTTATCGAAAGGACGGGAGGGGGTCTATGCCAAATGGCCAATTTGATTTATTGGATGACCTTACATTCTCCTTTGGAAGTGAAAGAGAGATGGCGTCATAGTTTTGATATTTTTCCCGATTCCAATAGGACCTTACCCTTTGGTTCGGGTGCCACTTTATCTTATAATTATATTGACCTGCAAATTAAAAATACAACGAACCAACCCTTTGTTTTGCATCTTTGGATCGAGGATGATGATTTAAAAGGGGAATGGCTAACCGATCTGGAATTCCCATATTTTTACCAAGTGTATGAATCTTATCACGGTTTTCATGCAGAACCTTGGGGAGGTTATACGAGAAGGAACGTAATTCGCAGAAAAAAGATTTCTAAAGATACAAAAGAAATTTTGAAAGATGAGTTGGTTACAGAAAATACGGCCTGGATGATGTATGAACCCCTTTTGGAGTCCAAATGAAATTATTGATTGCCACCATTTGTCTGGGATTTCCATTTTTATCTTTGGTATCCCAACCGAAGGAAAACAAACTCAATGTTTTGGATCGTAAGACTTACGAACTTTCCATACAGAAAAATCCAAATAAAGAGCTGATCAACTTAGGAAAAAAAATTCCTGGCATTACTTTAGATATTAAATACGCGACTCCCGATAACTTCACAAAACAAGTTATCTATAAGGAAGCCAAAGCCTTTGCCAGAAAACCAGTAGCAGACGCACTTGCTCGGGCTGAACTCGAATTTTTACAACTTGGATACTCGATTAAAATCTTTGATGCTTACAGGCCGTACGCTGCAACAGTCAAATTTTTTGAAATTGTCGGAGATACAAGGTATGTAGCTTCCCCAAAAAACGGATCGAGGCATAACAAAGGTTGCGCGATTGATTTAACTTTGGTAGATCAAAAAACAAAAAAAGAACTTATAATGCCAACGGAATATGATTCGTTTCGAAAAGAAGCCTGGGCCGAAGCCTCTGTTTCTGATCCTGAAATTTTAAAAAACCGAACCACTTTGATTCAAGTGCTTAGCAAATATGGATTTCGTGTGAACAAAACCGAGTGGTGGCATTATGATTATTTGGATTGTGCTGGGTTTGAGGTATTGGATATCCCTTTTGAAGAATTGGAGTAGGGTTAGACTTCCACCCAGATAACATTCGTTTTGGGATCTGGTAAAGAAATCCCATCTTCTTCTAATCCCTGCTTGTTTTAAGATACTTTTTTCTGTTTTAATATCAACTTCTTTTCCCAAACCATGGTTTGGTACAGTGACACGTCCTATCTTCTCTGGATGTTTCAGTTGCATGTGGCTTCCTTTTTGAGAAAAAACATACCATCCATTCCGAGGTGCCCCAAAAAAAGGAAGATTGTATTTATAAAATAAAAGAGCATCGAAGTTTCCTCCGATGCTCTTGAAACTATTTTCAATTTGATTTTGTATTAAAAATCAGAAAGAAATAGAATTCTAAATTATACTGCGTTGACGACTAAATCCCCACCGGCTTTTACTTCGCCAGCTTCGTTTTTTGCTTCTACGAGTACTGTTACGGTTTTTTTACCATCTTTTTCAAATTTCTTTTTGATGGTTCCCACACAAGTGAGTTTTTCGCCGAGTTTAGTCATAGCTTTAAAAGTCACACCAAAATATGCGATGTCTTTTTGGTCAGCCCAAGAAGTACAAAGTCTTCCTACTTGTGCCATAACATACATACCATGGGAGATTGTTCCATCAAGACCTGCTTTTCTTGCGAAATCAGGATCGTTGTGAATGGGGTTAAAATCTCCAGATGCTCCCGCATAACGAACTAAATTTGCATGTTCGATCACAGGGATATCAAGTGGAGGAAGAGTCTGACCAACTTCTACTTTATCAAATTCGATTTTTGCCATTGTTTGCCTCCTTGTATTAATCCTTACGAATGAAAATCGCCATCTCAGCTGAAAGGATAGGATCATCTTTTTCATCGTAGATGGTTGTTCTGAAAGTTACGATTTCTGCTCTTCCTGATTTTACATCAGAAATTTCGGACTGTGCGTACACTTTGCCCGGATACAGAATTTTATGATACGTATACTCTTCTTTTAAGTGAAGGATTTTGGAAAGGTCGATACCGAGTTCCGCCATATCGTTCCAAATCTTTGGGTATCCCCAAAACATAATGACTGTAGGGAAAGTTGGTGGAGCAGGAACATCAGAGTATCCTGCTTTTTTTGCTTCTTCTACGTCAAAATAGATTGGGTTTTTTTCGTTGATGGCGAGGCAGAATTCTTTGATCTTTCCTCGTTCCACTGTGAAATCAAAACGATCTAGTTTTTTTCCAACTATATCTTTTGTTATTGCCATTGGCATTGTCTCCTTAGTGTTTGTCGATCCAAGCAACTAACTCTTTTAAGACGATTGCTCTGTCTTTAGGAAGTTCGTTCATGGTTTCATGATATAAATCATCAAAAAGTCTTATGGTTTTATCTTTGGATGCCACTCTTTCAAAAGCATCAGTAGTTCCTTCAGGAAGGGCAATTTGGTCTTCTTTTCCGTGGAACATATATATTGGCACTGTGATTTTAGCTGCCGATTCTAAAGTTAGGGTGTAACAGTTAAGTAAATAGTCACCTAAGTAAGTACATACGTTTCCATGTACTAAAGGGTCTTTTACATAAGCATCAACTACTGACTTATCACGCGAAATTAAATTTACATTTAAACCTGTGGGAATGGTGAGAGTTGGCAAAGCTTTTGCTAAAAAACCACCCGCTGCTTTTTTAATATCCATCACTAAGTCTGTTTTGACTTTGATAGGAAGTGCACTACAAATGTAAGCATCCAAATCATTTTGGTAGTTATCAGTGGCAGTGTAAAGGAAGGTAATGGCTGCTCCCATAGAATGACCAAGTAAGGTAACTTTACTGACACCTTCATTTCGTTTGGCGATATCGATTAGTTCTTTTAGGTCGGCAAAAAAATCAGAAAAATGAGTGATGACCCCGCGTCGTCCATCGGATTTACCATGACCACGGCAATCGATGAGGTAAATGGCGTAATTACGTTCTGCCATAGCCTCCAATAAAAAATTGTAACGGCCACCGTGTTCCCCAATCCCATGGTGGACCACAAGGACACGTTTGACTCCCGATTTAGGTCGGTAAATTTGGTAATAAATTTTACCACCGTCTTTATTTTGAAAGGTAGACTCCTCACGGGAGTAGGCTTGTTCCCAATTACTCATAGATGTCAACGGTGGACGATGGAAACCTAAAAAGAAAGAACTTTTCCTGTTCGTCGGAAACACGTTTTCCAAACTGGTTCCATATGCGAGCGACTCTTCCCTTCGCCCTGACGATCTGTTTTTGTCTCTTCAGCTGTTTGAACAAATCGGAAAGACGTTTCCCTGTGGATTTGGTTTTGGAATTACGAAATGCAAAATCCAAAATTTCGATATCCAAAGATTTATTACCCTACCACTGGAAAAAAAATCCAGGTCGTCAAAGTAACCTTCCCCTCTCTCGCAAATGGGAAAATACACAAATTACATTCAATACAGACAAAGAGATTTTTTTAAACCATTCCTTGGATTCGCTTTTTTTCCCGCCGGGCCAAGAGTATGAATTTAAAATCCCATCGGGACATTATGAATTTTCTTCGTTAGTAGGGTTGTTAGGTGGAACCGAATTTCAAACTCAAGTTTCAGGGAAATTGAAAATTTATTCAGGAGAAAATCTTTTACAAGAATGGGATCTTAGCCAATCACCAAAAGAAAGGTGGATTTCTAAAAAAGCAGTTTTAGATGTAGGTGCATTGGGATCACTTCGGTTGGTTTGGGAGAGTTTAGATAGTTATCTGTTTGTCGGTGAACCTTTGTTATATCCGATAGAAAAATCAACTTCGGTAAACCAAAAGGATGGCAAACCCAAATCGGTGATTCTTATCGTGATTGATTCTGCAAGAAAGGATTTTTTTGGTTCCTATGGGTATCCATATTCGGTCACTCCGGTGATGGACAAAATGGCAAAGGAGTCTGTGTTTTTCGAAAATCCATTTGCGAATGGAAATTGGACTAAACCTTCCATGATGTCTTTTTTTCATTCGGAATATTCGTCAAACCTTGGTTTGGGGAATTCTTGGTTTTCGACTAAACCATACCAAAGAAAAGTTTATTATGGGAAAAAAAGAGACAACTTAGCCAAAACCTTTCGGGAAGCCGGATACTTTACCCAAACGATCATGAATAATGTATTCTTTTTGGATTACACCACAGTGGGTTTGGATTTGGGATTTCATAACTCTTTTCAAGTGGGAATGGACATTGTGGATACCGAAGTTCTCACAAATAAGGCAATCCAATTTGTTTCAGAATACAAAAACAAACCCTATTTTTTACATTTTAATTTGAATACCCCGCATGCCTCTTATTCCCCACCACCTGAGGATATGACTGCCGTTCGTTCCATTGTACCTTCAGATGTTTTTTATAAGTATGAATCTCCCGTGCAACGTTATCTCGGCGAAATGCATTATACCGATCGTGAAATTGGCAGGTTAATCGAAACATTAAAAAAAGAAGGTACTTATGAGGAAACCATGATTATTATCACTGGCGACCATGGGGAATTATTCAGCGCACACCATGATTATAGTTATCATTTCATTATGCAAACTCGGTTTGGTCATGGGGAAACTCATTATGATGAGGAAATTAACGTCCCATACTTTATTAAACTTCCTAAGTCTGTACGAGAAAATTTGGACTCCAATTTGGCTAGGGAATCTGAATCCAGTGGGGGACAAATCCGAATTCCTGGGCAGTCTTCTTTGTTGTCTCTGGCGCCCACTATTTTAGGTTTTTTAGATTTATTGCCAAAAAATTCCACTTACCAAGGTGTAAATTATTCTTCTTGCATTCGCATAACAAACATTTGCCCAAAAGAAAAGTTTATTTATACTGAAGGTAGGATGTCGGAATCGGTTCGGACGGAAAATTATAAATACATTCGTAGATATCCTGGTTTTACTACTGTTAGGCGAACATCGGCCGGAGAACCCCATACAATGGCAGAAGAATTGTATGATCTAAAAAAAGATCCAGAGGAAAAAAATAACTTAAGTCCGATCCCAGAAGGAGAAAGTCTTTTGCAGACAGCAAGGAACGATTTTCGTCGGGAAAATTTTTTAAAACGAAACAACATACGAATTATTATCCCTCCTTGTTCTGAATCCATTTGCCGCGACTACCTTTCTTTGAATGTCCAAGGTTCCATTTACGATTGGGAGGTGTCTGATGCTATCCAACTGAATTCCGGTTCGGCAAAAACAATTTCCCTACTGAAGGAATCTAAACCTTCCAAGGTTACACAAGGGGAAGAATTAGTATTTAAAACAGTGAATCCTGAACTCGGTGCGTTTTTTAGTTTTTCGCGAAATGGAAAAACGATTCCTGTTCGTTTTGGGAGGTATGGGCTAGAGTATCAAAGATCGATCACACACTTAGAAGACTTAATTGTATCGGAAAGACAACCTGATGGTTTTCCTTCCTCACCTTTGCCTTGGGTTTATAACGATGGTGCCTTTAGTGGAACGAGGGAATCGGAGGTGCAACGTGAGATGGGAAAAGAAGTGAAAAAAATATTAGAAACTTGGGGATACATTCACGAATAATTGCTCGTATTGGTAAAGGGGTTTGGCTTACTTATCAAGACAATTGTATGAAAGATCTTTTTATTGCTCCACGTTTTGAATTTCCCATTGCATTGGGCTTGGATATAAGTTTTCCTATTCTTTCCAAACTCCTTTTCAATATTGATGGAGTGGAGATAACAAAAGAAGATGAACTTCGTTTAAAAGAAATCAAAAATAAACGAGTCATATACTTATCTAACCAACCAACAGATTTAGAACCAATCATTGCATATTACGTAGCCAATAAAATTGGAACAAGATTTCATTTTATGGCATCTCGAAGTATTTTTAATTGGGGATTTGGTTTGGTAGGTGAAGTGATCAAACGAGTAGGCGCTTTTTCTATCATTTCAGGTAGGTTAAATCGTAATGCGATTAAGACCACAAAGCAGATATTAGCTGAAGCAGATGGCAAACTTGTCATGTATCCAGAAGGGATGGTTTCTGGAGAAAATGATAATTTAGTATCGTTTATGCCGGGTGTGGCCCAAGTTTCCTTTTGGGGATTAGAAGCTGCATTGGAAAAAGATCCACATGCTGAATTGTGGATCCAACCCACCTTTGTGAAATATAAAATTTCCGGTTCGAGGGATTCCATCCTTGCCGACATTGAAACTTCGCTTTCTCGGATCGAACGTAAACTCAAACTTTATCCCGGTGGACGTACTTTATTAAGAAGATTTCTAACTGTTGGTCGCGTGATTTTGGAAGAAACTGAATTTGAATTAGGAATTCCTCGTGCGGAAACGGATGGAAAAGATTTTGATTATCGTTTAGGAAGGGCAAGACACACGGCACTGAATTTAGCGGCTTCGATCCTGGGTGTAAAGTTTCAAGAATCGGACAATGCCATCCAGAAACTAAGGCTTCTTTTTATGACCATCGAAAGTTTAGAAGCGGGTTCTCCTCTTTCCACTACACCTAAGAATCTAACGGATCAAAATATTCGTAGAGCCAAACAGTTGGTAGACACTGCCTACGCCTTTATCATTACCAAACCAAAGAATTTAATCCAATGGCCTTCTGCCGAACGTTTGATGGAATGGATTTGTAGTTTTGAAAAACATATTTTTGGGAAAACTGAAATGAGAGCAAGATATGCACATGTGGTAGTTGCACAAACATTCTCCGTTGCACCTTATTATAAGATTTACCAATCAAACAAAAAAGATGGGGTTCAAAGTTTACTTACCGATATGCGCAAAGAAATGGAAACATTGTTGGAAAGAGGAAAAAAAGAAAGTGAACCTTTAGTTCCTCCTTATTCTGTGGGTCTCGATTTACAAATTGGTTAGTCCAAAACTAAAGTAATTTCCACCCTGCGGTTTTTATGACGGTTTTCTTCACTGTCATTGGGGGCAATTGGTAGATCGTCTGCATAACCTTTAAAGGAGATATGTTTTTCATCCATTTTATGATTATCAACTAGCGAATGTAAGACGGACTTTGCTCTATCTTCAGAGAGTTTCCTGTTGTATTCTTTTTTTCCGATATTGTCTGTATGACCCGATACTCTAATTTCTCTATCTGGATATTTTTTAAGAATTTCTGCAATTTTTGCGACTGCGGTTTCTGCATCAGGTTTTAATTTGCTATCATTAAAATCAAAAAGAATAGAATCCAAAGAGAATACAATTCCATCCTCGGAAGTACGAACAGAAACCGGAAGTTTCTCGAGAGAAGAATCTTTTTCGGGTCTAGGAATTTCACCAGTATCCGTAATCCTTCCTAAGTTTTTTCCATTCGGTTCTTTATCATTGTTATGATCTTTGATACGATCACCTAACTTTGACCCATTCGGATCACCAGTATATCCCACAATTAAATCACCAAGGATATCTTCTCGAATGGATTCTTTATCTTTTGTATTGATTTGGTTACGTAGAAAATATATTCCTTTGATATGAAAGTTTGCTTCCTGTACAGTTCCGTTTGGATAAATAAAAGTATAAGATAATTTTACTTCTTTAAACTCGGGAACACCGCGGGTAGCATTAAAAAAAACAGTCCCCGAAGCAAAACCGAAAATTTTGTAGGGAACGTTCGGAACCATTTTTTCCCCGTCAGGTTTTGAATAAAAGATGGGGTAGGTATAAGTGATTTTTTCACAATTCCCTTTGTAATTTCCTTCCGACCAAGGAAAAATTCCTTGGAAGGTATATTCGGGAATCACTTTGACACGAATGCGTTCAGAATTAAAGTCAAAGGATTCTTCGGCCGGGAGTTTCCAAACATCAGAAACAGAAACTGGTGTTTCCGGAAAACTCGGAAAACTACGGAGGTTTGGCATTGTAAATTCGTTGGGAACTTCATAACGGCCATTACGAAAAAGAGTAAAGTCCGAAGTAAATTCTTTATCCTTCCAAAAAGGGCCAGAAGTTTTTCCATAACGAATATAGGTATCAAACCAAGAATTCACCAAACAAGAGTCAGGTGTGCATTTTTTCGGTTTCATGACCACTCTGTTTTTATCTTCTCGTTCTACCGTTTTTGCACCGACACGAAAAAAAACGTTATGGTATTCGTTTAACTCCAATACTTGATTTTCTTTCCATTTCCATTGAAAGCTGGTTTTCTCAGTAGGAACAGGGGTCGAACCTTCTAAGGTTAGAAATATTACAAAACAAAGTAAAATCAATCGGTAGGGAGTTTTCACAAAACAAAGATCGGGGTATTTTTTGAAAAACTGATAGGGGAAATGGAAAAAACTAGCGGTTTTTGCGATTGACGAAGGATGGATTTTTGGCTTTACCTGAATTACCATGAAAAACCTTTCCCTGCTTTTTTACATTTTGATTACAATTAACTTTGTCGCTTGTAAGGAAAAACAAACCTTAAAAGTGGCAGGTTCAGAAACCATGAACAGTATGATGCGTTATTTAGGAGCTGAATACGAAAAAGTAAATTCTAATGTTCGTGTAACAGTTGAAGGTGGAGGATCCGAATCGGGAATTGACAGACTACGAAAAGGTGAGATCGATATGGCAGTTTCCTCACGCGACTTAAACCAAGCTGAATTTGATGATCTTCGCAAAACTGGCAACTTAGAAAAAGTAAGATTGGCTTACGATGGAGTGGCTCTTGTTGTGAATCCAAAGAATGTTGTAACCAAACTCAATCTAATGCAAACCTCCGATATCTTTTCTGGCAAAATTAAAAACTGGAAGGAAGTGGGTGGAGCGGATGCTCCCATTTCGATTGTGATTCGTAACGATAAATCCGGAACCCAAGACTACTTTCAAAACCATATCCTCAAACGAAAAGATTTGGGACTTAGCGAGTTTAATGAATATAAAACCAATGTTTTTTCTAAAGAAGCTAAAATAGTAAAAGATAATGCGGAAATGTCTAAATATATCCAAGAAAATCCAAATAGCATTGGTTATATGGGTATGGGATCTGCTCTTGTTGAAAACAAAGACAAACTTAAGGCTTTGGATTATGCTAAAACCATAAAAGATCCTTATGTTGCCCCTTCGGTACGTAATGTTTATGATAGAAAATATAAATTAGCTCGTGAGTTATTTATCATTTATAAAACAGACCAAGGTGATAAAATTGATGCGTTTGTTACTTTCCTTACCAGTGAACAAGGTCAAGTTGCTGTTTTACAATCGGGATATTTAAGAGCATCACTTCCAGAAGTGGAAGTCTCTGCAGAGCCAGTAAAGTAAAAACGTTTTTCGAGTTAAATACATAAATATTACTTAGAGAGTATTCCGTTTTAAATTTAGAACTACAAACTTTCTTTGTTTGTGCTTCTTAGTAAACTAAAACTCTATGATTCATTCGGTCAGCTATGTATAGTTGGCCGGATTTGTTGAAAAAAATTCCAGTAGGGGAATATAGACTTTTAGGTCCAATGACTCCTGCATTACAACTTCCTCCATTGTAAAATCTGGTTGTCCGTACACTCTAGAAGAAATATTTATGTTAGGTGGATAGTATTGGACGCGGTTTACACCGGAAATATAAACTGCTCCATTGGAATCGGTAACCACTCCATAAGGAGAACTTAGGTTTTGGTTCGATGCAACGGCACTGATTGCACAAGCCCCTGTATTATAAGTAGATGCGCAGGTAAATGACCCGTATTGTCCATAGACCATGGTTGCACTTGTATCTACAACTTGGAGTGTGATTGTAAAAGTGCCATATCCGGGATTACTTCTTGTAATGGTAATTGGTGTAGAATCGGTGATTGCAGTAGTAGTTACTTTAATTTCTCCTGAATATGAATCCAAACTAAGTCCAACAGGCAAGGTTCCCTGAACCGAATAACTAAAATTTTAATACGGTTGTGGCAGTCGTATTGGTTTTAGCAATGAAATTTAGCATTGAATTCTAAATAAAAAATTACCAAACATTCTTTCAAAAGGTAAATTTGGGGAATTCCTTAAAAAGATTCTGATACGCCACCTCATGAAGTCATAATAGGAATGGATTCTTCTTTTCTAAATTAAACCAACCGGTCTTATCTTTAGTTTATGCAACCTGTTTCTCTGGCAACCAATCCCAGCGCCAGGGATCCGAAGGGCTTGGTCTCACCTGACAAAGGTGAGACGGTAGCGTAAGCGCACCCCGGAGTGAGCCCGGTCGGGTTAGATTTGGATTTTTGCCATCTAACCCATGCGAGGCGCCCGAGTGGGTCATTTACTCATTGGGGTATTCATTTTCTTAACTTTTGTTTGCTGAAAAAACAGGCGAATTGGAAAGGGAATGGATTATTCTAAAGAGTAGAATCCGTTCCTTCTAATTTTGCCACATAAGGAAGATTGCGATATCTGCCTTTGTAGTCCAAACCATAACCCACAAGGAATTCATCTTCGATGATAAAACCTGGATAGTGGACAGGAATGTGTGGATTGGCTTTGGATTTTTTCCAAAAGAGGGCCGCCACTTTTAAGTCTTTGGGATTTTGTTTTCCTACTTCTTCCAAAAGGTATTCTAAGGTTTGGCCTGTATCTACGATGTCTTCCACTAGAAGGACAGATTTATTTTTGACTGAATGTTTGAGCTCTTTGGTGATTTTTAAATCTCCAGAAGTTGTTCCATCGCCGTAAGAGGAGGCAGCCATAAAGTCTACCTCGTGGGGAATGGCAATGCTGCGACAAAGATCGGCGGTAAAAATAAATCCACCGTTTAAGATTCCAATGACAACTAAGTCTTTGCTTAAAAAATCGCGAGATATCTCTCTTGCGAGCTCATCAACACGTTGGTGGATTCTTTCTTCTGAATATAAAGGTTTCATTCTTTGCCTATTTGCCCAGGGATCCAGAAAACTGCCAATTGGCAACTGCCCCAAGTTATATCTTTCCATGAATCTCCAGAAAAACTCAAGCCGAGAAATGAGGCCGTTGGAAATTTCTGAAATCTAGATGTGTCCGTTTCTCCAAAGAGAAGGGAACTTCCTAAATCCTCTAATCCAGGATTGTGTCCGACTAGGCAGACGGAACGTACGGAAGAGGACAAACCATGTAATAAAAAAAGGAGGTCTTCTTTGTCCGCATCATAAATGGCCTCACGTAATTCTGGTTTGGGAAAACGAAGGATTTCTTTGCGTAGTGAGGTGTAAGTTTTTTGGGTTCGTTCGGCAGGGGAAACCAAACATTGGTCAAATTCAAAACGACTTTCTTTTAAATATTCTCGTAAGGCTTTCGATTGTTCCTTTCCACGACGAGAAAGTGTCCGTTCCAAATCAGAATCATAAGGTTCGTCCCATTCCGATTTGGCATGACGGAGTAAATAGATATGTTTCATACTAATAGTTTAGTCGAAACCAAAGATTAGAAAATCACGAAATGGCTATTTTTGTATTTCTTTTTCGTATTTGGAAATGAGCTCGTTATTGTTTTTACAGGAGAATTTGGTCCTCATCTGGTTGAGATGGTATTCCACTGTTTTTCTAGACTTTTGGATACGATCTGCAACTTCATTTTGTGACAGCCCTTGTACGAGTAGATTTAGAATTTCCATTTGAAAAGCAGAGAAAGGAAGTTGGACTTTGCTCACACCTTCGGAAACAAAGGACCCACCTTTCATCACAAGTTCGATGACTTCAGGAAGTTTGGAAATTGGGTCAGACTTTAGCATATAGCCGTCTGCCTTTGCTTTTAATGCATCTTCCACATAAACCCGGCTTCCATGTAAAGAAAAGATAATGACTTTTGTAGGTTGGTGTTTTTCTTTAATCTCACGTAATACATCGATTCCATTCCGATCTGGTAAATCGATGTCTAAAACTAAAAGATCAATGGGATTCGATTCTAAAAAATGAAACAAATCAGCGGCTGTTCGAAATTCTCCGGCAAGAGAAAAGAAAGGATTGGATTTCAGGATAGATATGATTCCTTCAGTGACAACGGAATGATCTTCTAAGATGGCAATTTTTACGGATTCCACAGCCTTATGATTCTCAGCGCATTCTTCTCATCCATCCAAAAATATTTTTCATGCTTACTTATTTTTTGTAGATATCCCTTAATTTTGGGTCTTATGTTCCTTGGCACCACCTCTTGCCGGTTTGATGCCTATCCAACCTTACTCGCAAAAGATGGTGTTGTCGATGTTCAAACTGTCGATTTTTCAGGGGAAACGATAAACCTCACAGGAAAATGGGAATTTTATTGGAATGAATTCTTGGATCCAAAAGGGAATTCTCCCGAACATAAATCCTATCTAAGTGTGGGAGTTCCTTGGTTTTCACAGGAAAATGAGGATGGTGAAGAGTATCCTAGTTTTGGATTTGGAACTTACCGCCTAACGGTTATTTTGCCAAATTCGGATTCGAATGAGGAGCCGTTTGCACTTTCCGTTCCCGCATTACATAGTGCTTATAAAATTTTTGTCAATGGTGAATTGGTAGCAGAGAATGGAACCACTTCAACCACTCAGGAATTCCACCGTCCTTCCTTTCATACAAAAATCATTCCTCTCATGGTTGTTTCTAATAAGTTAGATTTAGTCATTCATATCTCAAATTTTTCGCATAAGTATGCTGGCATTCATGGCCTCATTCGTTTGGGTAAATTACAAAACATCATTCATATCTGGAATGTGAATTTTACAATGTCATGGATCATTATGATCTTTATGACGTTTTTGGCCATTTATCATGCGTTAGTGTTTTTTATTAATCGATCCGAAAAAAATGCACTTCGAATGTCTTTTGTTTATTTAGGAATTTTAATTCTTTCTTCCACTTTGATGGAGACTCGAATTTTATATAATTTATTGTCTGATGAATTTAGTATTCCTTTGTTTCGATTTTCTCGCATCGGTTTTGTATTGGTTTTGTACTTTGGTGGTTATATTGTTCTGAACATGCCTCAAATGCGTTTTTTTAAACGTATGTTGATCTTTCTAAAAATCTATGCATTGATTTTTCTCTTTGTTGTTATGTTTACGCCAGTTTCACATCTCGCAGATATTTCTTTTTGTTTTGAAATCCTATCAGGTGCTTTTGTAATTTTAGGGCTTTTGTCTGTGTCTCTTGCCTTATACTTTCATAGAAAGGAAAGTAGGTTGTATTTTTTCAGTTTGT
Organism: Leptospira bandrabouensis; assembly: GCF_004770905.1. NCBI lineage: Bacteria > Pseudomonadati > Spirochaetota > Leptospiria > Leptospirales > Leptospiraceae > Leptospira > Leptospira bandrabouensis. The sequence goes on from NZ_RQHT01000014.1 coordinate 1,222,344, forward strand.
TACTAGCTATCATTGGCGGCCTTATCGATATACTTTTGATTGCCAATCCAACATTTGGATATAGACCTTTGGGTCTTGTCTCTTTATATTTGTTTATTTTTCCACAAACATTAGGTGTAACTTTTGGCCTTGTTCGTGTATACAAACGATCCGAATCTTTATCAAAAGAATTATACAAAAGAAAGGAAGCTCTCGAAAAAAAAGTAAAAGCTCGCACTTTAGAATTGGAAAAAGCGAATCGTTGGAAAGCAAACTTTGTTTCTCTAATTTCGCATGACTTACGTTCGCCTCTCAATAGTGTGAATCAAATTTTGGATGTGATTGATTTTAGTTTTAGCGAAACCACAGCAGAGGAAAAAAAGAAATTTTTAGAAATTTGTAAAACTGGTGTGACTCAATCCCTACGAATGTTAGAGCAATTACTGGATGTAAGTCGGTTTGATGCCTTCGGTACCAAACTCATCCAATCTCAGTTTTGTGTGAACGAATTACTGAATGAAATAATCGAATCGGTCGAACCACTGGCCACACTCAAAGGAATTCGCATCCAAAAAGAGACTCCCATCCAAGCGGAAATCATTGCCGATCGTACTTTGATCGGAGAGGTGTTTAAAAATATTCTTACCAATTCTATCAAATATTCCTACCTGAATTCAGAAGTTTGGATAGGTCTTTCTTATAAGGGAAAATGGTTATCTGTGGAAATCCGAGATCGGGGATTGGGTATGAGCGAAGAACAAATCCATCGACTTACAGGAGAAGAAACAATCAAAAGTTTGCCAGGAACTGCGGGTGAACGCGGAACAGGTCTTGGTTTGCAATTATGTAACAATATTTTAGAAGCTCATTTTGGCAAACTTCGAATCAAATCTGTATTAGGTGTTGGTTCCTCTTTTGAAATTTCGTTATCAAAAAGTACAAAGTCGGTTCTTCTCGTAGATGATTCTGGAAATTTTAGATCGGATCTAGCGGAGGTTATGCGAAGAAATCAATGGATAGTCATTGAAGCGGGGAATGGAGAAGAAGCATTATCGCATTTATCAAGGATTACACCATCGCTAATTATTACCGATTTACATATGCCAGGAATGAATGGAATTTCTTTGATCCATGAGTGGGAAGGGCGTCGTCACACGAACCAAAAAATTCCGATCATTTTGATTAGTTCGGATGCTCCTCTTTCCGGTGGTGATAAATTTTTGGAAGAGGAAGGATTAGAAACGATAGTATCTGCATATTTATCGAAAATGTATAAGGCAGAGGATCTCTGCCAACAAATAGAATCGATTTTAGAGTAACACTCGTTCCATGTGATTTTTGATATGAAGGCTATGTGCCACTTCGTATTCTTCTTTTGTGAGTTCCCCATAAGCAAAATGAGGCCTAAGGGAAGATTCTTTGGCTTTGGAAAAATCATCAATGGCTTGGATCAGTCTTTTGATTCCTGCCTTTAGTTCGGTATCATTGGAAATATCTTCCGCGCCAGGAATGGGTTCTTCTAATCCGTGATTCATTTTATTTTTAAAAGCAAAAACTGAAAAGGCAATTTTGCCAACAGAACCTCGGAATAGTGCCGATTTCATTTCAGGATAACCTTTCAAAGAATACTCAATACTTTGTGCACAGTGAGTAAAAACTTTTCCTGGACTCCAATTACCTGCCAACTGAATTCCCTTTGGGTATGATTGTAAACTAACAAGTAACGTACGGAAATCGGAAAGATCTTCCGCTTCTAACCAAGGAGATTCTTTTGAGTTCTCCGAGGAAACTTTTTCATCTTCGGGTTTGGATTCACTTCGCAGTGGAAGTTGGAGAACTGTATACAATAAAGCGGATCGTTTGATAAACTCTTTTCGTTTCATTAGAATTTTCCTTATAATCTTATAATTTATTTTTTTTCAGGTTTGGATCGGAGTTTCATATTTAGAAACTCTACTATCACAGAAAAACACATAGCAAAGTAAATATAACCTTTTGGAATATGAAGTTCTAATCCTTCTCCGAGAAGGGCAACCCCAATCAATATTAAAAAACTAAGAGCAAGGATTTTGATGGTTGGATGGCTGTCTACGAAATCAGAAATTTTCCCACTGGATAACAACATAAATCCCACAGATAAGATCACTGCAGCGATCATCACACCTAACTGGTCAGTCATCCCGACTGCCGTAATGACTGAATCTAAAGAGAAAATAATATCCAAAATCATGATTTGTACAATGACTTTGGTAAAGGAAACTTTTTTGCCGGATTCTTCACCTAACTCTGGTTCTCCTTCCAGTTTGTGATGGATTTCCGTAGTTGACTTGGCAATGAGAAAGAGTCCTCCTAAAATCAAAATGATATCACGGCCACTGATAGAATGGTTTAAGATCGTAAAAATAGGTGTTGTGAGTTTCATAATGAAAGAAAGGGAAAATAACAAAAGAATTCGAGTTAACATAGCCAGTAAAAGACCCAATTGTCTTGCTGACTTTTGTTTGGTTTTAGGTAACCGCGAAGATAGGATGGATATAAAAATAATGTTATCAATGCCTAGGACAATTTCCAAAGCAGTTAATGTAAAGAGGGCAAGCCACATTGTGGGATCAGAAAGAATTTCTATCATTACCTGTCCCAAACTGTTCGAAGGAAAACTAGAATCAATCGAATTCTTGAGTTTAAGAATTCCATCTTGTCAATTTCTGCGAAAAAAATACCAACCTTCGCAAGCTTTCACCAAACGGACCCCTTTCCAATTTTCCAAATTTTCTTTGGATTCGGTCACTCCCCAGGAAAAGGAAACAAAGGATTGGTTTTTTAAGTTTCCATCCCAAGTAAAATTGGCCACCCAAGGGTAGTACACTCCGTCTTTTGTGAAAGGAACAAGAGTCCATTTTTGATGGGAAAACGCATAACTGTATTTGATGGGCCAGTACGTGGCAGCACCGGGAAGGTTCGGATCAAATTCTGAAAGACATTCCAATCTGTGATTTCGTTTGGTTTCTCCGGCTTTGACCATTGTTGTAAGTTCGGAATGTTTGCCTAAGTAATACCAAAAACATCCAAACACCAAAACAATTGGAATTCCAAATCGAATGAAAGGAATCCTTTCTAACAATCGAAAGGAAAAATACAAAATTCCAAAAGGAAGGATGTAAAAATAACGTATGTTTGGTTCTATTTGGATGGTATATAAAATGAAAATGGAAATCAAAGGAGAAAGGTAAAAAACGAAATCGAGAAAAAAATCTTTTCCCTGATTCCGAAAAAGAGATAAAAGTACAAACAAAGATCCAATCACCAAATACCAATAGAACCACTCCGAAAGTACCTCTTGGTTTGAGACGGAATGAACCAGTGTTTGCCAAACAGAATTTGGATCTATAAGAATCGAATGAAATGTATTCATTAGTTTGGTGAGGTGAGAGAGGTTGTCGGATCCCATTGTGCCGATCCCCAACCATCGCAGTCCTTTGCCGATGGACTTTGCTAAGTGATATCCCACAAAACCCATGCTAAGTGGTCCTACACTTTGCCAACGCAAACGAACAAGGGCATAAAAAATTAAAAACGGTGAGAAGTTGATGAAAAACCAATATTCCGAAACCCAAACAAGGGTCATAAGGAGGAGGAACCGAAACCAAACTTTGCCTTTTTTGGGGTTCCAATGATCCAATTCAAACAAAGTCCAGATAACAAAGAAAAAGGTCATCGCATGGAAGCTGGGAAAGTAAAACTGGCCCAATTGGTTGGGATCAAGTCCCGCAAACATAAAAAATCCCAAGGAAACCAAATAAGAGAATCGTTTGGCCAATCCAAGGGATCTGGCTAACGCATAAGGCAGACAAAATACAAGGAATCCAAAAACTAAGTGGAACCAGTAAATCGAAGAAACAATGGGATAGGCAAGGATGGCATAGATCAAATCAGGAAAAATAGTGGTGCAAGGAGGAAGGTTCCATCCTCGAACACCTTCCCATCCGCCAGTCCAAAAATCCCGTGCAAACAAATAAGGATATAAAATATCGCTATCAGTACCTTCCCCCAAATGATTTTCATAGATGACATCATAAAACAGATGAAAGCTGCCAAATAAAATCAGTAAGATGAGGATTGGTTTTACATTTCGCAATTTCATAAAAAAATCACTGGCAATCGGAAATCATATTTCTTTACAAACATGATTATGAAAAGATACGTCCCACTAGTAACTGGGGCATTTCCGTTCAAAGGTTTTGAACCTTTCTGGAAAATCAAGTTCCACTAAGATTCGTTTGTCGGCAATAAAAGGATGAGGAAACTCCAATCGTTTGGCAAAAAGTAAAAGTCCATATTGTGCATAGTCTTTTGCCGAACGAGAATACAATGTATCACCTACGACGGGGCAACCAATCTTTGCCATATGAACACGGATTTGGTGGGTACGACCGGTTTCCAGCCCTAGTTTCATCAAACTGTATTTCCGTCCGGTTTGTGTTTGGACAATTTTTTCTGTTTTGTAATGAGTGATGGCCATTCGTCCATCTTCCCGTACACACATTTTCACTCGTTCGACGGGATGGCGGCCAATGGGTAAATTGACAGTCCCTTCCGATTCCACAGGAGCTTGCAAAACCCAAGCGTAGTACGTTTTATCCACGAGTCTGTCTTGGAACATTTTGGAGAGGGCTGCATGGGCACGATCGGTTTTGGCAATGATGAGAACCCCTTCTGTAGGTTTATCGAGCCTATGCACAATCCCTGGACGACGTTCACCACCTGTGGCTGATAGGTTTTTGAATTGGTGGAGGAGTCCATTCACAAGGGAAGGTTGGTCGTCTCCCGGTCCACTGTGACAAGCAATCCCCGCCTTCTTATGGATAACCATAAATTCGTCCTCATCATAAAGAACAGGAATGTCCATAGGGATGGGTTCGAGTCTTGAAGGTGGTCTTGCGATCACATCCACTACATATTCTTCGCCAACGGTCACTTTATATCCATTTTTATGGGCGAGTTGATCTTTGGTTTTGTTTGTCACAAATCCAGAATCAATCCACTTTTGAACGGTTGAACGGCTGAGATCGTCTCCAGCATTGTCTTTTAGAAAGACATCTAGGCGACTTTGGTCATAATCTTCGGAAACGGTTACAAATATTTGCATTTTCGGTTGTTATCTAATGAAAAGAACTAAACTATGGAAACATTAAGGTAGGTCAACTGATGAAAAAAGGATTTTTTTTAAGCCTCATCCTCCTCGCAGGTCTTTCGCTTTCATTAACGAATTGTTCGTCTTCTGAAGAAAAAGAAACTCCAAAAGAAACAACGTCCACAACAACGGACAACACAACTGGAGTTTCTTCTAGAGATCTCAACGGAGCTCTTTTGGACGAAATCAACGTAGCACTTAAAGACTACCGTTACCCAGATGGTGTTCGTCGCAGAGGTTTTAGCTATAAACAAGCGGACATCCAAGCAGAAGATTTCAAAACTTGGGCAAAAGACAACGTTTCTTACATCAAAGACGCTCTTGCAAAACTTCCTGAAGGATATGCTTTAGAAGTAACTGGTCATGCGGATGCATCTGGTCCAGAAGAAGCAGAAGGTGCTAAAAAAGGAAACGGATACTATTCACAAATTCGTTCTGATGCAGTGAAAGACGCTCTTGTAAAACAAGGGATCCCTGCTGACAGAATCGTAACAAAAGCTGCTGGTTCTTCTAAGCCAATTTCTGGTTTTGATGAAAAAGACGCGATCAACCGTCGTGTGACTTTCCAAGTCGTTTCTAAATAAGAAATTTAAATTTCTTACCTAGAGACTTTTCTCTAAATCAAACCCACCTTTTGGTGGGTTTTTTTATACCCATATCCTTTTTGGAATTAGATGCCTCTTTTGTTTTTTTTGTTTGGGCGCCTCGCATTGGTTATGCGAATGAAGAATTGATTTTAATCCGACCGCGCTTTTCGTTTCAATCCTTCGGATTTCCGCTTCTATCGTCACTTCGATACACTCAGCGTAAATGGCGCGGGGGGATGGGAGTTAACACCAAAGATGATTCTCTTTTTTAAAAATATGATGCGACACAGCTATTAAAATAAGAGTAAGAGGATCTATTTGTTTGTATTTTTTGAATGAAACAAATTCTTGATCGTAAATACTCTTTAATGGAAATTAAGAAACTACTAAAAACTGCCAAATTTTGAATTTGGAGAAATTATTTATGATTTTTATGATAATCAAATACTTAGTCACTGCGGCACTTGTTGTCATCATTTCGGAAGTGGCAAAACGGAATGATCGAGTAGGAAGCCTCATCGCTTCTCTTCCATTGGTCACCATTCTAACATTGTTTTGGTTAAAATTTGAAAATGCTGGCACAGAAAAAATCTCGAACCATGCCTATTATACTTTTTGGTTTGTGATTCCCACTTTACCTATGTTTTTGTTATTTCCAAAACTAAATGCCACTTACGGGTTTTGGGTAGCCATGTTATTCAGTATCGTTTTTACGGTAGTTTTGTTTTATCTATATCAGTTGGTTCTAGGTCGATTCGGAATTCGTTTGTTATAAAGGAATTTTTGGGATTACAATTTGATTTTGTCAGAGATATCACTTAATCCCTGTTGCCAAAAATAATGATGCATCTTCCTTCATAAAAATATTTTTCCCATGATAAAACGTATTTTTATTTATATTGTGAAACCCAACTGCAGAGAGTAAGGACTTAATTTCTAAATCGGTAAATCCGTTATGCACTTTGGGATGATTTATCTTTTCATTTTTATCAAAATCAACAAGGGCGATCTTTCCTTGGGGATTTAGAATTTCATAAAAAAACTTTAAAATCTTTTTTGTATCGGGGATATGCAAAAGAACCAAAGAAACCAGTAAAATATCTGCTTTTTTTGTTTTCGAGTTTTGCAGAAAGTTGGAGTGGATTACCTCTGCATTCTGTATGTTCTTTCTTTTGATTTTTTCGCGGACAATGTCTAACATGGGTTCCGAGGAATCAATGAATAACACATGGTCGACTAAGGATGTTAAGGTAAGGCCGACAAGACCCGTGCCACAACCATAATCAAATAAAGTTTTTGATTGGCTCTCTTGGCATTCTGTTTGCACGGCACTGGCAATGATTTTTGCTAATTCTATTCTTTCGTTTGTATCATACTCTTTTGCAAGTTGGTCAAAAACATTTGTTTCCATCCTATTTTAGACAACAATGAACCATGTGAATCCATCCTAGTTCCAAAAAAGATTTCTTAAAAACTAACCATCATTCCCAAATAAATTCCACGCAAACGATCAAAGTTTTCTGATTTTTTCGGGAGGTTCCATTCCCAAGTGTCTGTCACGGAAGGATTCTGTGATCCTAAATTTGCCGTGTTACTGCTAAATTGAATTTCATTGTAATGCAAATAGGAGAACTTAGAAACAATCATATTATAACCCACAAAAAATTTCATATTCGGATGAAACGAATAGGAAAGCGATCCATCCCATTCATAACCACGAAAGATTCCTTCTGTACCAGCAGTGGATAGGGAATATTGGAATCGGTCCTCCATTAAGTTAGGTTGTTTGAAAAACCTAGTGCCTTGTGTGTAGAATACATCCATTGTTAGGTGGAGTGCTAATTTTTGGGAGAGTTGGTAGACAGATTGGGCTGAGACTTGCGGCCCATACGTAAAAAAATATTCTTTGAAGGTTCCTTGGCCTAAATAGTTCCCATAGAGATACCTGTTGATATTACGAACCCCACCTCCCAGATATAATTTCCAATCTTTGTTAAGTAAAAATGTTTGGTAAAGGTTCAGTTCAAACTCAGAATGAGCCGTCGGAGAAAGATAAAACCGGGATACATTTCCACCTTGGGCCGACTGTTGGTAAAGTAGAGTATTTGCGTTTACGATTTCAATTTCAAAATAAGAAAGATCTACTTTGAATCCTTTCTCTAAGTTTTCATAACTGAAGACAAAGGGAATGAGAACCTTTCCATTTTCTTTCAAAGCGGAACTAGAACGAGTGGGGACAATGGATTCATTTTTATCCGTGAGAGAGCTGTATTCGTAAGGAAGGTAGTGGTAGGTCTGTCTTTTTAAGAGCAAACTCCATTCTGATTTTTTGATTTTTCCTTCGAGGATTGAGGTTTCCATTTCCCGGCCCTCCGCAAAAATCATGGAAGAGACAGAAACAAGGAATAGATAAATTAGGTTCTGTTTCATTTTTCCTTGTTATAGACTGATTTTAAAAAATAGAAACGATTTTTTCCCTTCCTGTTTTCCTCTTTCTCCTTGGTGTTTCTAACAGTCCTTGTAAAAATTCATTTACGAAACGAGGAATCCCGCGAAATTAGAAGTTATAAATAGAGGTTTCCATGCCAGAGTTTTTTTACGCCGATCCTTTCCCTTTAAAAGAAGACACCACAGAATACAAATTATTAACAAAAGATTTTGTAAGCACAGTCCCCTTTGGTGATAAAGAAATTCTAAAAGTGGAACCGGAAGGGCTTACCTTCCTTGCGGAAAAGGCAATGGAAGATGTATCTTTTTATTTAAGAACAAAACACCTAGAAAAAGTTCGTAAAATTTTGGACGACCCGGAGGCAACACCAAACGATCGTTTTGTGGCAATGGCTCTCCTTAAAAATGCTGTGATTGCCGCAGACAAACAACTCCCTTCCTGCCAAGATACAGGAACCGGGATAGTGATGGCAAAAAAAGGGGAATATGTAATTACCGGTGGCGATGACGCAGAAGCCCTTTCTCGTGGAATTTATAATACCTATGTAAACAGAAACTTACGTTATTCACAAGTGGTTCCTCTCACAATGTACGATGAGGTCAATTCTGGTTCCAACTTGCCCGCGCAGATTGATATTTATTCTACACCTGGCGATAAATACAGTTTTCTATTTTTGGCAAAAGGGGGTGGGTCTGCGAACAAAACGTATCTTTTCCAAGAAACAAAAGCACTTCTCAATCCGGCTTCTCTCGAAAAATTCATCACAGAAAAAGTATCCAACTTGGGTACAGCAGCCTGTCCTCCTTACCATATCGCAGTGGTGATTGGAGGAACGTCAGCAGAAGCCAATTTAAAGACCGTAAAACTGGCGTCAGCTGGGTATTTGGACCATTTGCCAACCAAAGGAGACAAATTTGGATCTGCCTTCCGCGATATAGAACTGGAAGAAAAAATGTTACTGGCGGCTCAAAAATCAGGAATTGGAGCTCAGTTTGGTGGAAAGTATTTGGCCCATGATTTTAAAGTCATTCGACTTCCTCGCCATGGCGCTTCTTGTCCAGTGGGACTTGGTGTGAGTTGTAGTGCCGATCGTAACATCAAAGCAAAAATTACAAAAGACGGAATTTATTTAGAAAAACTAGAATACGATCCATCTAAGTTTTTACCAACGATCGATGATGTGGATTCCAATACGGAATCCGTACATATCAATCTCAACCAACCAATGCCTGAAATTTTAAAAGTTCTAACTAAATATCCAGTTAAAACACGTGTTATGTTGTCGGGTCGATTGGTTGTAGCTCGTGACATCGCACATGCCAAGTTAAAGGAAAAATTGGATAAGGGCGAACCACTTCCTGAATATTTCAAAAACCATCCAGTGTATTATGCAGGTCCTGCCAAAACTCCAGAAGGGATGCCATCTGGTTCTTTTGGACCAACGACTGCGGGTCGTATGGATAGTTATGTGCCACTATTCCAAGAGAAAGGTTATTCGATGATTTCTCTTGCGAAAGGGAACCGGTCCAAAGTTGTCACTGATAGTTGCAAAAAAAATGGTGGGTTTTATCTCGGATCGATTGGTGGTCCAGCAGCTCTTCTTGCGAAAGAAAATATTAAAAAGGTAGAAGTGTTGGATTTCCCTGAGTTAGGTATGGAAGCGGTATGGTCGATTGACGTGGAAAATTTCCCTGCCTTCATCGTAGTAGATGATAAAGGAAATGATTTTTTCCAAATGTTGAATTAAAATTTTCTAATGAATCCTTTTCATTTGTTTGTCTAAGAAGTTATGAATGAAAAGGAAAAAAAATCATTCTTTTGGGACTCAAAAATCCCAGATGGTCCATTGGAAGAAAAATGGAATCTCTTTAAAAGGAATTCTAAATTAATTTCACCTAACAATAGAAAGAAATTCAAAATCATCGTTGTGGGTACTGGTCTTTCTGGGAGTGCAGCTGCAGCGACTCTCGCGGAACAAGGTTATCAAGTTTCATCTTTTTGTTTTCATGATTCCGCAAGGCGAGCCCATTCCATTGCTGCTCAAGGTGGAGTGAATGCGGCAAAAAATTATAAAAATGATGGGGATAGTGTTACCCGCATGTTTCGGGATACATTAAAAGGTGGTGACTTCCGTTCTCGTGAAGCAAATGTGTATCGATTAGCCGAGTGTTCCCTTCCTTTTATCGATCTTGCCGTTTCCCAAGGTGTTCCTTTTAACCGAGAGTATGGTGGTTATTTAGAGAATCGTTCGTTTGGTGGAGTGCAAGTCAGCCGAACTTTTTATTCCAAAGGGCAAACCGGGCAACAATTGTTACTTGGTTCCTACCAAACATTGATGCGTCAAGTGCACCTAAGCAATGTTCAATTATATACAAATACGGAACTTTTGGATTATATCATCATTGATGGCCAGGCAAAGGGTATTATCGTTCGCAATTTGTTAAATGGACATTTGGAAAAACATGCAGCACATGCGATTGTTGTTGCTTCTGGTGGATTTGGAAAAATTTATTATTTATCCACCCTAGCATTAGGATGTAATGCAACAGCAGTTTGGCGAGCTCATAAAAAAGGTGCCTTGTTTGCAAATCCAAGTTGGACCCAGATCCATCCTACCTCACTCCCACAATCAAACGGATACCAATCAAAACTAACCTTAATGTCAGAATCTTTACGAAATGATGGAAGAATTTGGGTTCCCAAATCAAAAGACGAATGTAGGCAACCAGGGGAGATTCCTGAGGAGGAAAGGGATTATTACTTAGAAAGAAAATATCCTTCTTATGGTAACTTAGCTCCTAGAGACATATCTTCTCGCGCGGCAAAAGAGAGAATCGATTTGGGTTTTGGTGTTGGTCCCTTAAAAAATGCAGTGTATTTGGATTTTAAAGACGCAAAAAAAACATTGGGAGAAGAAGTATTACGTGCTCGGTATGGAAATCTTTTTGATATGTATCAAAAAATAACAAATGTTGATCCTTTGAGCGAACCAATGTTAATCTCTCCTTCGGCACATTTTTCTATGGGCGGATTGTGGGTGGACTATGAATTGATGACGAGTGTTCCTGGACTATATGCAATAGGAGAAGCAAATTTTGCCGACCATGGTGCCAATCGATTGGGAGCCAATTCATTATTACAAGCATCGGTAGATGGTTACTTCATCCTTCCTGCCACACTTCCTAATTATCTTTATGATAAAGTAAACTCACCTCTCGTTTCCACGGATCATCCTAGTTTTTTAGAATCTGAAGAAAAGATTAAAAACGAAATTCATTTTTATACCAAAGCAAATGGACAAAAACTTATAGATGATTACCACAAAGAATTAGGTAAAATTTTATATGATGCTTGTGGATTAAAACGTTCTCAAGCGGACTTAGAATCCGCCATCGATACGATTCAAAAACTAAGAGAAGATTTTTTATCAGGAAATATAAAAGTTCCGAAAGACGTTTATTCTAAAAATGCAGAATTAGAAAAAGCGGGAAGAATGAAAGACTATCTAGAGTTAGCTGAGCTTATGTGTTTGGATGCACTATTGAGAGAAGAATCTTGTGGGGCACATTTTCGTATGGAACATCAAACAGCAGAGGGTGAGGCCAAAAGAGATGATAAAAACTTTCAATTTGTATCTTGTTTTGAATGGTCTGGAGATGTTTCTAATCCCATTTGGCACAAAGAAAGATTGGAATTTGAATCTTTTTTACCAAAAGATCGGGATTATAAATAACCAAATAATTAATTTTCACCTTCAAAAGGAAGGCGAAAAGACACTGTGGTAGGAGTTAACTTGAAGTTATACGCACACACACCGCGGTGTTCAGAAAGTAATTTCAAATCATCGCTTCTGGTTTTACCCAAAGATCAAATTCTTCGGCCGTAAGAATTCCTAATTTGATCCCAGCTTCTTTTAAGGTTGAATTTTCTTTATGAGCCAGTTTGGCAATTTTGGCAGCATTGTCATACCCTATGTGTGGGTTGAGTGCTGTCACAAGCATCAGTGACCGTTTTAAGTTTTGATTTATCGTTTCAAGGTTTGGTTCAATACCCCTGGCACAATGTTCTTCAAATGACAAAGTAACATCTGCTAGTAGTCGTATGGAATTGAGAACATTAAATATAATCAAAGGTTTAAATACGTTCAGTTCAAAATTACCGGAAGATCCTCCTACATTCACTGCCACATCATTCCCAATGACTTGAGCGGCCACCATCGTCATAGCTTCGGATTGGGTAGGATTCACTTTTCCTGGCATAATGGAAGAGCCGGGTTCATTTTCGGGAAGGGAAATTTCGCCGATTCCTGAACGTGGACCCGAAGCCAACCACCTGATATCGTTTGCGATCTTCATCAGAGAACAAGCAATGGTTTTTAAAACTCCACTGACTTCGACTAATGAATCGTGGGCGGCAAGTGCCTCAAATTTGTTTTCTGCGCTGACAAAAGGAAGTCCTGTTTCTTTGGCAATCGCAGCGGCAGCTTCCTTTGCAAATTTAGGATGGGTGTTGAGTCCTGTTCCTACGGCTGTTCCCCCGAGAGCCAATCGATACACAGACGGTAACACTCGTTTGATTCTATCTATGGAATAAGAAAGCTGCTGCACATAACCAGAAAATTCCTGTCCTAAGGTAAGAGGAGTGGCATCTTGCAAATGAGTTCTTCCAATTTTAATGATACTCTCAAATGCTTTTGATTTTTTCTCCAAAGTATCGTGAAGTGTTTGTAAGGCGGGAGTCAGTTTGTGAACGAGTTGTTCGGCACAGGCAATGTGCATGGCTGTAGGGAAGGTATCGTTTGAACTTTGCGCTTTGTTCACATCATCATTGGGATGGATGGGAGTTTTGGAACCTAGGACACCTCCTGCCATTTCAATGGCACGGTTGGATATGACTTCGTTTACATTCATATTGGTTTGTGTGCCCGAACCTGTTTGCCAAACCACAAGAGGAAAGTGGTCATCCAATTTGCCTTCGATGACTTCATCTGCCGCTTTTACTATGAGATTTGTTTTTTCTTTGGATAAAATTCCGAGTTCATGGTTTGTGATAGCTGCGCACTTTTTTAAAATTCCAAAAACTCGAATCATTTCTCTAGGAAATCTATCATTGCCAATGTGAAAGTGGTGGAGGGAACGTTCGGTTTGTGCACCCCAATAACGAGAGATTTCTACCGCAATTTCACCCATTGAGTCAGTTTCGATTCTTGTTTTCATATTCCCTCACGAATCATTAGAGATCCCATTCTATTCTTAATGTAGACAGAGTTTGTTTGGAGAATCGAAAAAGAAAAAGGTGGGAATGAAAAAATGATACTCTCCCGCATCTGATGCAACGGGAGAGTTATGATTTAGAAAATTAAAACGGTTGGTAGAAGGCTAGGTAAGCTGCGGCAAGTCCCAAAAGTGGGAATACAAACCAAAGGATTTTGGCAAATTTTTCTTTTTTAGAAGCCATTGCCAATAGTCCACCAAACGCAAGCCAGATGACGATTTTCAAAATTACCCAAACTGGAAGTGCGGAATGTGAAATTCCTCGGAACTTCATGAGTCCAAACCCTGCAACGATTAAAAGTAAAAGTCCAACACCATGAAAAATGGCTGCCGCAGTTTTGAATTTGTTTTCCGATTTTTTTCCCCCATTGATGGTGTAGAGGGTGATACCGCCGAGGGATAAAAATAAAAGATACATTCCGAAAATATGAATGAGTTTATATGCTTCGTATGACACAAAAGTCTCCTTGTTTCTGCTCTATTCTTTCAGATAGAATCATTCTAGGCTAGATTTTTCTCTTTCCCTACGAGGAAAAAGAACTAGGATTTGGAAAATGGAACCCAAAAATTTGTCGAACTCTGAAAAAAATCACACCTCAAGTGAGACAGCCAAAACACTACTTGCTTTAAGAGGAATTCCCGGTTCCGGAAAATCAAGTTTAGCAAAATCCATTTCCTTCACCAACGGAGCACCTATTTATTCTATTGATTCTTATTTTGAAGATGAAGCCGGTGAATATCATTTTGATTATCAAAAAAACCATTTAGCATATAAAGACTGCGAAGCCAAAACCAAACAAGCACTGGAACTCGGTGTCCCTTTTGTGATTGTGGACAATACATTTACTTTAGATTGGGAACTAGAACCTTACATTAGTTTGGCGAAAGAATTTGGATATAGACTTTTTGTTGTCACAGTCGAGAATCGACATGGCGGAAAGAATACACATCAGATTCCAGAAGATCAAATCGAGAAGATGAAAGGAAAATATAAGTTGGTATTGTAGGAAAGGATTGGAAAATAAGAACGATTTTTCTAATTTATAGATGAAGTTTGCTAAGATGGAAAAATTAAAACTAGAGAAATGTGGCGATTGAAAATACGTTTTTTCGGACTATTCTGACTTTAACTTTCTATTTATCGAAAAACTTAACCCCTGCTAGACCCCTGAAATCATTGTCTTGAGTCCAAAGTGTTGCTTTATTTAATTGGGCTGTTGCATAAATAATGCTATCTGCCATCGGAATTGACTTTTCTACACTGATCTTTGCAGCATAAATAGAAATTCTCGAATCCAAATTGATCACCGTACCGAGTTGCATATGGGCTACAATTTTAAGAGCAAGGTCTTCACCCTTTTCTTTATAAACTTTATTGAAAATTTCAAATAAAGACAAACTTGGAACAATTAAGGTTTCCGTTTTTTCAATGGCTTCAGAAAATAAATTCGCTCGATTCGTGCCACCGAAATACTCTAACCATCCGGAAGAATCAACTACATTCAAATTCGATCTCCATCACGATTTAATTTACTGTCCATACCGGCTAAAGAACCTTTCAATTTTTTAATTGGTTCAATAGGGATTAACTCCATTCGATTTCCAAAAGTTATCATTTCGAGTTTCATACCAGCTTTAACACCGATTTGTTCACGAATTTCTTTTGGAATGACCACTTGAAATTTTGGTGAGACTGTCACTTTTCCCATATCGATACCTCTTTCGTAATACTAGATGAAGATCGATCAATTGTCAACGAGATAAGGTAAAGAAAGGTGAATGATTTTATTTGGAGTCTATTCGGATTGTCTGAGTTTTGGACGTGAGTTTGGTAGGAAGTTAAATTCAAAAAACGAAAAAGGCAAAAAAAAACCGCCACTTAAACAAAGTTAAGCGACGGTTTTTAACAAACTAGATTATCTCCAGTTGTTAGTTTTAGGTTTTGCGATGTTTACTTTCATCTCACGGTTAAGAACGTTTTTTCCGTTAAGATCTTTGATCGCGTTATCAGCTTCTTTTCCATCTTTCATTTCGATGAAACCGAAACCTTTAGAACGACCAGAATACTGGTCAGTGATGATTTTTGCAGAAGTTACTGCTCCGTGTGCTCCGAAAAGCTCACTGAGTTTACCTTCAGTCATATCGTAAGAGAGGTTGCCAACGTAAATGTTTACTGACATAGTTTTTGTCCTGTTTGTTAAAGTTGACTCGGGAATTCTAGATTTACAATCGTCGGGACCCTAAAAGGGATTTTGGGTAAGAACTCCAGAAAAATGCAGGGAAAAACTTGGGAAAGCTACCAGCGTGCAAGCTTGAAAGGACTACTTCGGCGGTGAAAATCAACAATACTCTGAATCTTCTGTCAGTGTAATTACCCTTTCTAAAAAAAGCAATCTGAAAGAAGACCCAGAGAGAAAATTGCGAAAAAGGATTTCTAGTGGTGGTGGTGTCCGCCTGGACCGTGCACGTGACCGTGTTGTAATTCTTCTTCCGTGGCTTCACGAATGGATTTAATCGTGACAGCGAAGTGGAGGGTTTCTCCGGCTAACGGGTGATTGCCGTTCAGTATGACATCGGCGTCACGAACCTCTTGTAAATATAGAACCATTCTACCTTCGGGAGTGTCCGTTTGGAATTCCATTCCCACTTCTAACTCTGCTTCTGGAGGGAGTTCTGTTTTGGGGACTTGAAAGATAAGAGCTTCGTTATATGTCCCATAACCATCTTCAGGTGGTACAGTCACATTTTTAGAATCTCCGTTCACTAATCCTTCTAGTTCTTTCTCCAAACCGGGAATGATGTTCTGCCAGCCGTGGAGGTATAATAGTGGTTCGTCTGATTGGTCCAGAGTTTCTCCCTGGGCGTTCTTTAGGTGATAGGAAAATCCTACAACCATTCCTTTGCTGATGGTTTTTGACATATTCATTACATTCTACCAATGGAAAAAAATACTGCAACCGAATAAAAGGTTGGTACCAAATTGTAATCAAAGAAATTGAACCTTGGAAATATTACATCTATGAATTGGTCACTACTCATTCAAGTTTTAGGTGGGCTCGGAATTTTCATCTACGGGATGAAATTACTAAGTGAGTCCTTACAACGCGTGGCGGGAGATAGGCTTCGTTCCTTTCTTTCGTCTATGACGAGAAACAGAGTCTCTGCTGTGTTCAGCGGACTATTTATTACATCTACAATACAATCTAGTTCGGCAACCACCGTTCTTGTGGTTGGTTTTGTAAACGCTGGTTTAATTTCTCTTGCCCAGGCCATCGGTGTGATTATGGGAGCCAATATTGGAACCACCATCACGGCATGGATTGTATCTTTTTTAGGTTTTAAGTTCAATATTGCATCGTTTGCTTTGCCAGCTGTGGCAGCAGGGGTGATCTTAAACTTTTCAAGAAAAGAAAGCAGATCTGGTTGGGGAAGTTTCCTAATTGGATTTGGATTTTTGTTTTTAGGATTGGATTATTTAAAATCATCAGTTCCTGATAGTGCCAAAGACCCTGAAAGTTTTCTCTTTTTACAACAATACACAAATATGGGATTCAACACCATATTGTTGTTTGTATTGATTGGTGCCTTACTAACGATTGTGATTCAATCCTCTTCTGCTTCCACAACCATTACCATTACACTCGCGTTCTCTGGTTACATCCCGATTGATGCGGCTTATGGTATGATCCTTGGGGAAAATATTGGAACCACTATCACAGCTAACCTTGCGGCCATTCCGGGAAATCGAAATGCTAAAAAAGCCGCGCTGGCGCATACGATGTTCAATGTGTTCGGTGTGGTTTGGGCACTCCTCTTTTTCAAACTGTTTACAGGAATCGTAGATGATTTGATTCCTGGAGATCCACTGACAGATAAAGAATCTACTAGATTCCATATTTCCTTGTTTCATACAATGTTTAACATTACAAATACGTTAATCCTTATTTGGTTTGTGAATACAATCTCGAAAGTGGTGAGTGCCATTGTAGACGGCCTCGCCTCCAAAACAGGAAAAGACAAAGATTCCATTCGGTTATTACAAGCTGGTGCTGTAAAAACAACAGAACTAGCGATGGTGGAACTTGTGGAGTTCACGAAAAAAATCATTCGTGATACTTATGATTTCCTAAGGTTAACAGAACAAATTTTGTTACAACCTTATGATGCTGCCCGTGTCCTTCAGGTATTAAAAAAAGAAGAAGAGTTGGACCAAGTTCGTACAGAAGTTCTCACTTACTTAAACCAAATCCAAGAAACTGGGATTACCGGAAACTATGCAAAAGACGTTTTAGGAATTATGGAAAGGGTGAAGGCAGTGGAAGAAATGGGTGATAACTTTGCCTCAATTGCAAGAAAAATGAGAAAATCTCACCGCCAAAAAGTTTCTTTGGACAAAACGTTCGGTAATTCCGTAAAAGAACAAATGGATTTACTCAAACACCACTACGACATTTTGCTCGTGAACTTGGATCAAAGTGAAACTTTTGATATCCTTGGTAACCCACAAATTCGTAACCAAAGCCGTGAGTATCGTTTCCAAATGATTCGTTCCATAAAAAAGAACGATTCTAAAGTGAAGAAGAAAAAGTATCAGAAAAAAGATAATTTGATGCCAGCTCTACTTTACCGTGATGTGTCTCGTAACTTGGACAATATTTCCAGACTATTGAATGCGGCAATTTATGCGGACGTTTAGTCCGCCTAATTTGATTAAGTAATTTCAAATAGAATCAATGTTATATCATCGTCTGCGGGACCTTCTTTGTTCCGTAGGCGAATGTGTTCATCAATCCCACCATACAAAGATTCCACTGACTCTGCTTTTCTTGTGAGTAACCACTGGAGCAGTTCCTCTTCTCCCGAATCTCCATTTTCCCACAAATCCCAAATCCCATCGGTAAAAAGTAAAATTTTATCTCCGGTTGCGAGTTTGTAAGTTTCCTCTGGATATTGTACTTCTTTTGCATATCCGATGAGTTTTCCTTTGGGACGGATCACTTCAATCGATGTGGACTGTTCGTTGAACTTGTATAAGGCGGGGTGTCCGGCATTGGCTACTTTTAATAGTTTTTGTTCCAAATCGATAAAGATCGCACTGGCAGTTAAAAATTGATTTTTATAATTACCAACAAGAGAAACATTGATACTCTCCAAAACCTTTCCTGGTTTATTGGCAAAGGCCAAGGTTTGCATATAAGCAATTTTTAACATGGCAGCTTCAATGGCTGCAGGTACACCGTGTCCGGTCACATCGGCAATGAGTCCACAAATTTGGTGTTTGCCGTAAACGGTTAGGTCATAAAAATCTCCACCCACCAATGAGGCAGGGAAATATCCTGTTTTGATGATGAGGCCTGGGAATTTAGGAAGAACCTGTGGCAAAGTGGACTCTTGTAGTTTTTGAGCTAATTTTAGCTCTTTTCCATAGGCGATTAACTTCTGTTTGTTGATTTCTGCTTTGAGTTGGATTTTGTCTTTTTCTTTGCGAACCACGGAAATTCGATCACCCAAACCAAATGCCATCAGTAATACTTCGATAGCAGTTCCTATTTGAAAGGCATTTTCGGTAAAAACATTCACAGGAAGAAAACCCATGTACCTGAGAACGGTAGCAAGTCCGCCAACAATCACAAAGAAAAACCCAAAAAAATAAAATCTAGCAGGTGGGAATTTTTTTATGTAAGCAATGTAAAAAGAGACTACTAAAGCAAAAAAAGCGAGTAAAAACGAAAATAGATCTCCTGTTTTATTCATCAATCGATAGGGAAAAAATGGCAAAAGGCAAAAACTAACAATCGGGATGATACTCAGTGCTATAAACCATTTGTAAATGAAAGGAGAGTTTTCCTTTAAATTCATAAAGGTGATACTTAGGGGAAAACAGGAGATTAAAAAAAGAAAGTAAAGTGGATTGTGTATATGATAAACTAACTCAGGTGAGGACGGAAAAAAAAGTGCAGGAAACAATCCTTGCATAGAAAATTGAAATAAAATTGCGGATAAAAATAAGTACAAAACATAAAAAATATAAGCTTTATCCCGAACCATAAAATATACAAAAAGATTGTATAAAGTCATCACACCCACAATTCCGAAATAAAAACCTTGTAATAAGGTATCCAAAGAAACAAAACTATCAAAATCTTTTTCTTCTGCGACCATGAGTGGGACAGACATCGAACTATCTGTTTTGACACCTACGTAATAAGTGACTGTTTCATCCGGCAAAAGGTCAGTTCCATAACTGAATCCCCTGTAATCTCTTTCTCTATTTCTAAAAGGATAGAGTCTACCTTGAGTATTTTCTGAGATTTCACCTGATTCTCGTAAGGCGAAAAATTTAACCTCATCCAGTAATGGGTATTTTATATAAGTAATGATTCGATTGTAATGGTTTTTATCATTTTGAATCACAAAACAAAACCAATATTGTTTGTCAGTGTTTCCAAAATTCGGAATTACACCGGCTGATTTTTCTGTACGAAAAGTTTGGAAGTGGTTTGTCACTTTTGATAGAGATTGAAGGGAAGGCTTTGTCGAAAAGTAAGTGAGGTGCTGGGATAGGTCAAAAGTTTTCCCTTGGAAGGAAGAGAGTGCAACTGGAGTGGTGTTGGGGCAATTTTTAGGGTCAGCAAATACGTTTGTTTGAAAGAGACATAACAGAATGAAGGTGAGTATCCGTTTCATACAGGAAGGTCACAAGTATAAGACGAAGACCTTCCTTTGTAAATCTGTTTGTAGTGGAAAAAAGGAATTAAGCAGTGACTGCAGGAATTCCTGCAAGGATACGAAGTGAGTCGTAAGCCTTCTCTTTTTGTTCTACTTTGGTTTTATTGACAGCCTTGCGTATGATTACGTCCCACTGTTTTTCTGGATGTTCCATTTTCATGTTTTCCAGAAGTTCCAAAATGTTTTCGTCATCGGATGCATTAAAAATCTCATCCGAATCATAACGAAACATTCCAAATAGGGAGTCAATGTAATCCCCTACGCTCATGGCCTCTTTTTGACCTGGTAGGATCTTCTTCTTTTCTGCCTTTCGCAGTTCTCTTTCCCTGCGTTCTAGTTCCGTACGTTTCATCTGATGGCCTCTAGCTCGTTTGCATTGGTTCCAATACCATGTTTTCAAAGGCCAGGAGGGGGGACACTAAATTTGTCCAAAAATGGCTCGATTTTTGGGTTGGGTGACCAAAGATGGGGTGGATGCTCTTTAGACGGTGGATTGCGGGTAGTTTGGCTCTTTTCCTCTGTACCCAATTCCTATTTTTAGGGAGTGGGTTGCTAGGCTATTGTGTGGAGTCTGCATCAAAAATTTGTCAGTGTAACCATGGATCCAAAAAGGAAAAACATGGGAACACGGAAGACCAACTTTTTTCCGAAGACAAGGAAACCTCGGTCGCAGTCACTTCTTCTCACGATCACCAATCCTCCGCTCATGAGACTCTCAAACCTAGTTGTCATGATGCAAAAGCAGGAGAGGCCCATCTCTGTTCTTGTAAAAAACAAAAAAAAGATGCAGTTTCATTGAGAATGCATCACCAAACAATGGATCGACCAAGCTTAACAAACATATTGGTTCCATCTTCTGATATCATTTATACAATGACTGAGTCTCCTTCCGTTCTTCTGGATGGAAAAATCCCCACTTTACTAAGACCACCTCGTATCTAAGTTCTGAACTGAAAGTTGATCCAAACAGTAGGTTTTTGTATCTACTGTAATTAAAGAAAAACAGTAATTTAGAATATTAGGTATTTATGAATTTATTTAAAACATTTATTATTTCCATATTGGTAACAGGATTTATATCCTGTAATCCAAATTCCAAATCCGATGACACGGATACTTTGACACTTTTAGCATTGGCATGGCCTCAACCTGTGAGTTTAGAATTTGAAGCTTTAGCAAATGGGCAAAAGATTACTTCTGGTTCCAATACACTTGCAGATGCTCGTACGGTTCGATTTAGTGATTTCCGATTGTTTATATCGGAAATTAAGCTTATACGTGCAGATGGATCAACTTCAGAAGTATCTTTTGCGACGGACAATGTTTGGCAATCCAACGGAGTGGCTCTTGTGGATTTAGAAACTTCTAAAACAACGGAAACCAATACGAAGGTATTGGGTACTGTTGCTCCTGGAACCTATACAGGAATCCAATTTACTGTCGGAGTTCCTGAAGCATTAAACCATTTAGATAAAAATGTACAACCAGCACCACTTAATGTTAGTTCTATGTATTGGGCTTGGACCAGTGGATACAAACATGCAAATATTGAGTTTAGTTATAAAAACGACGGAACTGAGTATACTTTATTGCATCTTGGATCAACTAATTGTAGTGGTGCACCAAACTATGGAAATTGTACAAAAAAATTCCGTACTTCAGTGCAGCTTACTGGTCAGATTAATCCAGGAAATCAGAAAATTTCTTTGGATGTAGATAAACTGTTAACTGGTCATACCTATGGGAATATGGGTATGTGTATGCCTGGTGATGCTGCTGCAACATGTCAACCTCTAATCAGAGCATTTGGATTGAATGATACTAATGGTGCTGCAGATGGAACCTATACACAAAGGATCTTTAGTTTAAAGTAAAATTGAAAGGGTTAGTATCATACAATACTAACCCTTTAAGTGATTAAGGATATTAATTATGAAATTTTTTCATCCCACCGTTTTCTTTTTGGTAAGTTTTTTCATTAGCTGTAATGTCCTGCCATTTCAGAAAAAAGAAAAAAACAATGATATGTTGTTGATAGCTCTTGGAATTTTGGCTAATGGTTCTGACTGGGTTTGGGATTTACCTCCCGGTTTTCCAGTACCAAATGTTCCTGCGGACAATCCTATGTCCAAATCCAAAGTCGAACTAGGTAGACATTTATTTTATGAAAAGAAATTGTCAGGAAATGGAACTATGGCTTGTAGCAGTTGCCATTTTCAATCTTTGGCATTTGCTGATGGAAAGGATTTTCCCAGTGGGATTACAAACCAAGCCCATCCAAGAAACGCCCAACATCTTTCTAACGTCGCGTATATGCCAAGGCTTACTTGGAGTAATCCAAAAATGACAAGTTTGGAATTACAAGCACGTGCTCCTATGTTTGGTGAATCACCTGTGGAGCTTGGACTACAGAATAATAATTTTTTAAGTGCCTTGGCTTCCAATCCCATTTACCAACCTATGTTTGAACGTGCTTTTGGTGGTTCCGGAATTACCGAACAAAATGTACGTTATGCCCTTGCTAGTTTCCAAAGATCGATGATTTCTGGAAATTCCAAGTACGACCAATACACTTTTAGGAATAACAAATCCGCATTAAACGCTTCAGAAATAAGGGGACTCAATTTATTTAATGGGGAAGTGGCAGAATGTTTTCATTGTCATGGAGGGTTTAACTTTACTGACACTTCCTTTCATGGGGGAGCCAAGGAAGAATTCTTTTATCATAGTAATGGAATCCATACGGATGCCTATTATGCTGGATTAGCAAGCAATAAACGCGGGTTATTCGATTTGACTGGTGTGGCATCCGATACAGGAAAGTTTCGAGCCCCATCTTTACGAAATATTGGTGTTACCTATCCTTATATGCATGATGGATCTTTTATGTGTGATAATGCAAACAATCCGAATATCACCGCCGGAAAAACAAAGGTGGATTGTGCCAGGGATGCACTGACGAAAGTTGTAGACCATTATCGTTCGGGGGGGCAAGCCCATAGTGGAAAAGATGGGGCACTCATTCGGGCCTTTCCGATCTCTGATTCACAAAGAGACGATATGGTAAATTTTCTTTTAGCACTGACCGATGATGAGTTTTTATCGAATCCCAAGTTTGCGAGTCCCTTTTGATGAAATCTTTATTCAGTCGTTACACTCTAATATCTGGTTTATTCCTTTTTTTCACTCATTGCACTTTTGGTTCGGTGGGTGATAGTAACAAAGACAAACTGGCGATTTTGCAGAATTTGATCTTTTTTAACAACAACCAAACGATTCCCATTGGAACCAATCTTCGCAGTTATGATGACCAAGCAGATGATAATCTAAATCAGTTTAGTTTAACAAGTAATGCCGTGGGTTACAATATCACCATCCAAAGTAGTACCTATATAAATTGGGAAACGGGAACTTACCGCATCAATCCTCCTAACCAAGTTTTAGGTGTGTCTACTTCTGGTTCGGAAAAAAGTTCGAATGCCATAGCAAAAACTCATACACCGTATACAGTGCCTCTCGATTTGCCGGCGGATGATTTGTACGGAAAGTCGTATCCTTTTTTATCAGCGGGAACAGTTTCTAATATTACAACGAGCAATAGCACAACGGAAACAGGTGCTAGTTTTCTTTATCCAAACACAAGGGTTTCGAGTATGCCATTAGGAGTGGTAGCGGTAGCGAATGTAAGTTGGGAAGAGATTTATATTCGGATGGATGTGGGAGGAAAGGATGTTACGATTCTACTTCCGCAAGGAATTAAATCCATCACTCCTAAATGCAAAATCCCAATCAAACCGGAAAGATCTGGAAATATAGAAATTCTAATCTCTCTTTCTTCCCTTTTTCAAGATCGGACAGTGTCCGGAACACCTCTACGGTTTTTACAACAATTGTCACTAGTAGCGGGGCCCGTGGTCATTTCCAAAGTTTCGAATGTGACTTTATACAATATCCTTCAACAAAATCTCCAAGCAGAAGATATCGTTTTTAGTTTTCCTGGTTGTTTCCCTGGAGTGGAACGATGAAACATAGTTTTTTAATTTTATTTTTTCTATTCATTTTCGCAGAATCAATATATTCGCATCACACTGGTTCGTCGGATAGTCCCAATGCCACAGCAAGATTTGTGGATCCATTTACGGGAAAGAGGGAAAAACCAACTAACTATTTGGTGGTGACACAAGATTATTATCAATCGACTCGTGAAAATAGTCATCTCTTTACGACAACAGCCTTTGCTGAAATGAATTTTTATGACGGGAGATTTGCACTCAATGCTTCTGTCCCTTGGAACTATTACCAACAAAGAGGAAGAGAAGATGCGGCAAGGATTGGCAAAACCTATCTTGGTTTTAAATACCAACCATTCTTTGATTTGGATAAACCTTACTTTTTTGTGATTGAAGGTTCCGTAGGTTTTCCAAGTGGACCGGATACAGACCGGTTTACAGGAGGAAATTATTATACAGGTACTGGGTTTATTAAACTTGGGTATTTGTATGAAAAGTGGTCCTTTGTGACTAAGATTGGTGGACTGGCTCCACTCTCACGTCCCCAACCAAACAACTTACAAGACAATGATGGTATCCCTTATTATTTTAGAAAACTTTCAGCATCACCTCCAGAGCCGGAGTATGAGTTCAAAAAAACAACTCTCATTTCTGGTTATGTGACTTATTATTTGATGCCAGAAATTTCACTCTTTACGGGGCTTTTGTATCGCAATCCTTACAACGGTGTTGATTATTCAAAAGTAAAAGATAAATTGAATCCATCCTACTTTACCGAAGCAAGTGCTGGATTTTCTTGGAATTTTTCTGAGAAATACAATATGAGTTTGGCTTATCGATACCCATTACAGAGAGATCGTGAGTATCGACTCTACCAATCTGCCTGGACATTTGCCTTCTCGATGGAGTGGGGAAGCGATTGACATCTGACGCCTTTTTTAAAACGTTCTAAGAAACTCTATAAATTTTATTCGTAAAAGGTAATCTATGAGCAACGTAGAAATCGTACCAGTAGGGGAACTACCTCCTATTGGAGTTGTGCCCAAAAAAATGCACGCGCAGGTCATTCGCCCGGAACGTTACGGCGAGCCGAAAACTTCTTTCCAATCAGAAGTCATTGATGTTCCGGAGATCGGTCCGAACGAAGTTCTCGTTGCGACCATGGCAGCCGGAGTGAACTATAACAACGTTTGGGCGGCACTTGGCTATCCTGTTGATGTAATTGCAGCTCGTAACAAAAAAGGCGAACCCGAAAAATTCCACATCGGCGGATCGGATGCTTCCGGTATTGTCTATAAAGTTGGATCTGAAGTTAAGAATGTAAAAGTGGGTGACGAAGTTGTTGTTCACTGCGCGATGTGGGATCCAAAAGATCCGTGGGTTCTTTCTGGTAAAGATCCAATGTATGCGCCTTCCCAAATCATTTGGGGATATGAATCCAACTGGGGTTCATTTGCACAGTTCTGCAAAGTACAAGATCACCAATGCCTTCCTCGACCACAACACCTAACATGGGAAGCATCCGCTGCTTATATGTTAGTTGCTGCAACCGCATACAGAATGTTACACCATTGGAAACCAAATGATGTAAAACCTGGGGATGTGGTTCTGATTTGGGGTGGTGCCGGTGGACTTGGTGCTATGGCAATCCAAATTGTAAAAGCAGCTGGTGGTATTCCCATCGCAGTTGTTTCATCCGATGATAAAATTGATTTTTGTAAAAATTTAGGTGCTGCTGGTGTGATCAACCGTAACAAGTTCAAACATTGGGGTGGACTTACTTCTGATATCAACAAACCAGAAGCATTTGTGGAATGGACTAAACAAGCTCGTGAATTTGGAAAAGCGATTTGGGACATTGCTGGTAAAGGTAAAAATCCACAAATCGTATTTGAACATCCGGGTGAAACTACCCTTCCTACTTCTGTATTTGTTTGTGAAACAGGTGGTATGGTTGTGATTTGCGCGGGAACCACTGGTTTTAATGCAACAGCTGACTTACGTTATCTGTGGATGAGACAAAAACGTCTGCAAGGTTCTCACTTCGCAAACGACGACAACTGTCGTGACCTCAACCAATTGGTGATTGATAAAAAAGTGGATCCAGTTTTAGCACAAACTTTTACTTTCGATCAAACAGGTGAATGCCACCAATTGATGAGAGAAAACAAACACCCAGCAGGAAACATGTCAATCCTCGTTGGTGCAAAAACTACAGGACTTGGAAAGAAGTAATTCTTTCCGGGTGAGTATTTAGGTACAAGTCCCCGCCCTATTGAGACTGGGTGGGGTTATCCACCCGCCACCCAATGGCTCCATTTACCATAAAACTTTCGTTTTGTGAATCCATTTCCCTATTTCTCATTTTTTATTTTCTAAAAGTTCATGTTTTAACAAAAGGAATTCGTTTATGTATCCTCGAATCAATTTAATCACACTTGGCGTTTCTGATTTACAACGTTCCATAAATTTTTATGAAAAGGGACTTGGTTGGAAACGATCGGAAGAAAGTAATGAAAATATTGCTTTTTTCCAATTAGGAGCCGTCGTTTTTGCTTTGTTTGGTGAAAAAGCATTGGCTGAGGATATTGGAATTCCTTTTCAGAAACGACAAGAGTTTTCAGGAATCACTTTGGCTCAAAACCAAACAAGTGAAGCAGAAGTTGATGCCGTAATCAACAAAGTGCGCTCGTTAGGTGCAACCATTCTCAAAGAACCTCAAAAAGTTTTTTGGGGAGGATATAGCGGATATTTTAAAGACTTTGAAGGTCATATTTTTGAAGTAGCTTACAATCCTTTTTTCCCTTTGAATGAAAAAGGTGAAATTATACTAAATAAATAGTTCGTATAACTATTGTTATGTTTATTTATTAGGAAAGAAAATAGGGGAAGGTATGAAACAAGCTCAAATCCAAAGTTTTGGTCTGGATCATTTAAAAATTGTAGAGGTTTCGGAACCGGCAAAACCAAACCCAACTGAAGTTCTGGTTCGAATGCGGGCAGCTTCGTTAAACTACAGAGATTCTTTAGTAGTGGAAGGCAAATACAATCCTAAATTTCCACTTCCTTTGGTACCTTGTAGTGATGGTGCAGGCGAGGTTGTTGCGATTGGTTCAGAAGTAAACGAATGGAAAGTGGGCGATCGAGTTCTACTCACATTCGCACCTAAGTGGATTTCAAAAGAAGCAACCCATTCAGAAATGCGTCATACTATCGGTGGCCCCCTTCCTGGCACCTTACGCGAGTTTGCTTTAGTTCCGGAAACGGGACTTGTCCGAATTCCTTCTCATTTGTCTTATGAAGAAGCCGCTACTTTACCTTGTGCGGCCCTCACTGCTTGGTCTGGATTATTTCAGTTTAGCCAGTTGAAACCTGGTGAATTTGTCGTTGTACAAGGAACAGGTGGAGTCTCTATTTTTGCATTGCAGTTTGCAAAGTTGGTAGGTGCCAAAGTCATCCTTACTTCCTCCAGTAGTGAAAAACTAGAACGTGGAAAAGAGTTAGGAGCTGATTACTTAATCAATTATAAGGAAACTCTGGAGTGGGGAAAGGAAGTTCGTAGGATCACCGAAAAAGTGGGAGCAGATCATATCATTGAAGTGGGTGGGGCGGGAACCTTAGAACAATCCATTGCCGCCTGTAGACCGTTTGGTGTGATTCATTTGATAGGAATTCTCGCAGGAAAATCAGGTGAACTCAATTTACTTCCCGCAGTGATGAACAATTTAAAAATTCAAGGTTTGGTGGTCGGAGGGAGAAAAGCCTTTATCGAAATGAACCAAGCAATCGAATCTTCGGGTCTGCGCCCAATTATAGACAAAGTATTTTCATTGGAAGAATCTGCAGATGCGATACGATATTTACGATCGGGATCACATTTTGGAAAGATTGTCATTCGTATTTAAAATCGAATTTCTTTCTAAGTCTAAGGCGATCACTGATAAATGGATTTCTATCAATGCTAGAATCAGTGATACTACCATAAAAAGTAGTGAAGAGGCAAATAGAATCCAAGCCACAATATTATAAAATGGGATCATTCCCATTGAACAAGTACATAAGATCAAACTAAAGATTCCTGCACTTTGTGCGTATAGGATCAAAGAAATACGAAATCGTAAGTTATGAATTTGTTTTTTTAAAATTTCGGATTTAGATTTCTCATATTCGGATAAAAGTTGTCTGGAAAGTTTTGCCAGTCCAAAAAAGCGATTGGTGTAAGCGAGCATCAGCAAAGAAATTGCAGGAAATAATAAACCAGGTATACTGTAAGTTAGGTTGTCCATTTCTATGATCCTTGTTTCACTTGAAGGATTTGTTCTCCCAAATCTAACTTTCCGTCAGATGTACGAATGTTTGCTTTGATTTCATCTCCAGGCTGTAAATATTCGTTTCGTTTTTTTTGTCCCTCGATAAAAACTTTCCATTTTTTGTGTTCAGGAAGAAAACTTGCGAATATTTGTTTTAGTTTTCCTGGAGCTTTCAGCGCACAACCGGATGGTGTTCCAGTTAACAGAATATCACCCACTTGGATCTTTGCGAATTCGGAAAGTTCGGCGATAGTTTCTTTCGGCGGATACACCATTTGGGTGGCTTTTGCTGACTGTCGTAACTGGCCATTGACAGTGAGGTTCAATTCTAACAAAGGAATCTTTTCAAAATCATTTGGCTCTAAAACAGAAAGAATGGGGCCCGCCGGAAAAAAGGTTCGGTAAGATTTACCTTTATACCATTGTAATTGGGGAAGTTGGATGTCTCTTGCTGAAATATCATTAGCAATAAATAGAGCCGCAATATATTCTTCTGGTTTGTAAGAATCTAAATGGAGAGTGGAATTGATTTCTTTTCCAAATACAATTCCTAATTCAATTTCATAATCCAAAAGTTCTACATATTTAGGTCGGATCACATCTCCGATTGCAGTTGTGATCGATACGTCAGATTTAGTAAAAAATAAGTTATATGTTTTTGATTTCGGATTGAGACCAGCTTCTAACGAATGTTTTGTGTAATTGGCACCTTGGCAAATGATTTGGCAAGGTGCGGTGATTGGTGACAAAATAGTAATTTTGTTTTTAGAAATCCTTTTTTGCGATTGAATATTTGTAGGAGTTTTGATTCTTTTTTTTTGAAGACCAACTAACAAATTCTTGGTAGTTATATCACCAATATGTAAAGGTAAAACTTCTTCATTAACGATCAATCCCCAATCAACTTGGTTTTTATATTGAAAACGTACAAAATTTTTTGCCATCGTAGACCTACGAATTTCAGTTTGAGGTGGGAAAGAAGACACAGGGGCCGTAGGCGGCCCTTGTAGTAGAGTGAAGAACTAGAACTTATTCTTCAGCGAAAAGGTTGTTCAGTGAGTCAATAAGAGTGTCTACTTCGACACCATAACCCATACAAACTTGTTCAATCGTTTCTACTTCGTTAATAGAGCAATGTGAACATCCACCTAAATGGTAGCTGGAGAAAACAAGCCCTGCTTCTGGATGGATGGCGATCGCTTCGCCCACAGTCATTTCTTTAAAAAAGCGCGGTTTTGTTGTTTCAGTCATCTTAAGAACCCCAAGGAAGGAAATTACTATACAAATATTGGACTATGCTCTATTCGTCAATGGAATGTTTACCCAAGAAAACGGGAAATTTTATGTCCGGATCGAGGGGCGGTTTGAGTCGGCCCATTTTCTCTACCAGTATTTTGCCGATGGCTCCGATGAGCCCATCCACGGCCATTCCTGGAAGGTAGAGGTATTTTTAGAGGGAAATACGAACATTCGTCCAGATGGAATCTCTTACGATTTTTTAACAGCACGCACCAAACTAATGGAACTGGTTCACTCCATCGACCACATTCTCATCAACGACCACCCAGATTTTAAAGGAATCAACCCTACCTCGGAAAATGTAGCACGTTGGTTTTATTCCGGATTGAAAGAGGATGTAAAATCCTCAGAAGGAAGAATCAGACGGATCGTCATACACGAAGGTCCAGAAAATCTAGCTTACTTTGAGCCTTAATTTTAAATTTCATCGAATGAGTTTATAACATGAGTTAGTGACTATTCCTCAGTTTTTACCTACCTTTTGGGAATTGCTTATACTCTGAAAAATATGTTTTAAATTGTGGTCCGGACTTCTTGCGAGTTCAATTTGAAAAAAGAACGTTTGATATAAAAAAATCCGTAGTCTGGAATCTTACGTGATAATTATGTCAACGAACAGCAGTTTGTGCGTAAAAATCGACATAATCTAAAGTTTAACTGGTTTTTAGAAACGGAGACCTGACATTCGTTCAACATTTACCTATAAATTTTATTGCAAGAGTTTTTGTTTTTTTCATGAAATTTAAAACTCATAATCGATTGCATTTCTATCGGCTACTTATGAAGATCGATAGAACCCTCTATGCCGCTAACGGAACTCAAACAAAGTTTAGGTCATATTCTTTTGGTAGAAGATGAAGCTATACTTGCGATCTCCCAATCGGAATTTTTGAAAAATAAAGGGTATTCTGTTCAGTATGTTTCCAATTCCACTGATGCTTACGATTACATTACTGCAGGTGAAAAATTCGATTTAATCTTAATGGATATTAATTTATCTGATGGTTTGGATGGAATCCAATTAGCAGAAAAGATTCTATCTTACCGTGAAATCCCTATCCTTTTTGTCAGTGGTTATTCTGATAATAAAATATTAGATAGAGTATGTAAAATAAAACACTACGGTTATGTTCCGAAAGTATCAAGTCCAGAAATAGTTGAATGTATGATTCGGTCTGCATTACAACTCTATAGAGCAGAACAAACATTAGCTTTCAGAGAAAAAGAACTTCGTATCACTTTTGAAGCAATGGGTGATGGAGTCATTGTTCTTTCACAAGAAGGATTCATTCGAGAGATCAACCATAAAGCTTTGGATATGTTGGGTTATAACAAAGCCGATTTAATGGAAAAGGATCTTAACTCATTTTTATATTTAGTGCATGCTGATGCAAGGACAAGGGTCTCTTATCCATTTTTAACTTCCGAGGTTGAACTCCTTCAGACAGAACGTCGAAATGATTTGATTATCATTTCTCGCTCTGGTCGCGAAACGCATGTTACAGAAACTGTGTCACCTATTTTGGATGCTGATAAAAAATTAAACGGTATCGTAATTGTTTTTAGAGAAACACCAAACAAGCCTGTTATGGTACCTCCAAAAGATGGGGAAAGTCTTTATGCAAAGGTTTTCCAACTAAGCCCGATTGCAATGGCTATCTCAACAGTAAAAGATGGTACTTATTTGGATTTAAATTCCGCAATGGAAACTATCTTTCAATTTGATAAGGCAAAAGTAGTAGGTAAAAAAACTAACGAATTCAAAGCATGGAGCAATCCAGAACAAAACGAAAAACTAAACAGAATCTATAAAGAAAAAGGCAGAATGTCAGGAGAAAGGATGTCTGTGGAACACACTGACGGAAACAAGTATGAAGTCCTTGTGTTTAGTCAGGCCTTTGAAATCGCTGGTGAACGTTTCATTTTGTGGATTAACTTAGATGTAACTAAGATCCTCGATATAGAAAACAGATTAGCGAAGTCTTTAGAAGAAAAAGATGTACTCTTAAAAGAACTACAACATAGAGTTAAAAACACCCTTGCGATCATTTCAGGGCTTTTGAATTTAGAATCCTTTAAGGTTGAGAATGAAGTCGCCAAACAGTCGTTTTTAAATGCTCAATCTCGTATCATGTCAATGTCAAAGGTTTATGAAAACCTTTACCAATCTGAAGACTTGGAGTCTGTTGATTTAAGAAAATATATCGAAGACTTGGTATTTAGCCTACATGATATTTTTGTACTGAATCCCACAAAAATACGATTCGATGTAAAGTTGGACAACATTCGATTGGACCTAAAACGAACCTTACCACTTGGATTGATTTTAAACGAACTATTAACCAACGCATTGAAATATGCTTATCCGAATGAAAAAGCTGGTGAAATTCGAATTCATTTATCTTGTTCGAATGAAAACATTATATTATCTGTTGGGGATGATGGTGAAGGATTACCTGATTCTGTGAATATAGAAAAAGGAAACCATTTCGGTTACGAGTTGATTCGTAGTTTGACCTCCCAACTCAAAGGAGTATTTTCATCCGTTTCCAAAAAAGGAGAAGGACTAAATATAATGATTTCTTTTCCTCATAACAACAAGGACTAAAACACTTAAATCGTTTTCGTTTACCGACTTTATCTTCGTTTTCTACCTCGAATTGTACCAATAAAAACTAATCGCACTTGTTTGATCGTTTGGAGTTTTAGTTTTCTCATTTCCGTATGTGCCTCCGGGGAAAGATCCAAAAAATCGGAAGCCATTTGAAAACAAATACTCACGATCAATTCGGAAGCAAATTGGATATCGTCCACAGGAATGGTTTTTGGCATTCGCATATCCTTTGCTAATTCTGTGGCTATGGATTTCATGGATTCCCTGATTTTCTCTCGAATCTTTTGGTTTCCTCCCGTTCTTTCCCGGGCGATAAAACGAAAAAGAGAGCGGTTATTGGAAACGTAGTCAAAGAAAAACCCAATGGTTAGCCTTAAGGCCGATTTGTAAGCTCCTTTGTTTCTGGCATCCCCTACGATGGCTTGGATTTTCCCCCCGCAGTCATCCACAAGGGACAAACCCAGTTCCTCCATATTTTTAAAATGACGGTAGAAGGCAGCCGGTACAATCCCCGCTTCTCCAGCCACTTCCCGGAGGCTTAGGTCTCCCAATCCTTTTTCTTCTCCCATCAGCCGCAAAGCACCTTCTAGCAGGTTACTGTGGGTGCGGAGCTTCTGGGCATATCGTTTGTTCAATTTCATGGGTTGAATTCAGTAAACGATTGTTCACTTTTTTTCAAAAAGCAAGAATTAAAACGCCGTTTTAGGGTTGACTTACTTAACGACGTAAATTAACACTATTAGATATCTTTGTGAACGACTGTTCACTTAAATGCGAAATATGAGGCGAAAATGAAAACATTTCCTTTTATCTACAACGAACCCAAGGAATTTTTGGCATTCCTCCAGTTGAAAGACTGGGCTGATTTCCTTCTGGGTGAAATCAATCCGAGATTTTCGGTCACAACCATCAAAGCAAAAGTGGTAGAAGTTCACCAAGAAACCGCGGATGCTAAAACTATCATTTTAAAACCCAACTGGCTTTGGAAAGGTTTTGTTTCCGGCCAACATGTTCCCGTCACTTTAGAAATTGCGGGAAGAAGGGTCACAAGATTTTATTCTTTATCCTCGGCACCAAACAGTAAGTATATTTCCATAACCGTGAAACGTCAGTCAGGCGGACTTGTTTCTAACTTTATCAATCAAAACATCAAAAAAGGTGATTTGTTGGAACTTGGAAAACCATCTGGCGAGTTCGTTCTTCCAAAAACAGTACCTTCTAAATTTTTATTTTTAGCAGGTGGAAGTGGAATCACTCCTATCCACTCCATACTTAAACAACTTCAATCAATGAAATACAATGGTAAAGCAACACTTCTTTACTTTGTTAGGTCCTTTGAAGATATCATCTTACGTTCTTCGTTAGAACAAATTGCAAAAGAAACTGGTTGGTTAGAGATTCGTTATATTTTTTCTGATGTTCCTAAAGAAGGTTACGACTCAGGTTTTTTGACTAAAGAAATTTTAGAGAAGTATACAGATGATTTAAAATCCTATTCTGTTTATGTATGTGGTCCTGGACCCATGCAAACAAAAGCTCTTTCTCTTTTAGAAGGAAATGAAGTGAAGTCCGAGTTATTTATGTTACCAGGTCAAGCTTCCCTAAAAGTGAAAAAAACAGGAACAGTGGATGTGTTTCTTTCATTGAGTCATAAAACCATTCAAGTGAAAGGGGAACGATCTTTATTAGAAGAATTGGAAGACCAAGGAATCTATCCGCAAAGTGGATGTAGGATGGGAATTTGCCATACTTGTGTTTGCAAAAAATCTGCAGGTTCTGTTACGGATTTATCAAAAGGCGAAGTATCGGGGTTAGGTGAACAAAATATTCAGATTTGTATTTCCCGTGCTGAATCAAATTTGGAATTAGAACTTTAGAACTTATACATTAAAAACAAAGAAGATTGAAATAAACGAATTAATCAT
This sequence comes from Leptospira bandrabouensis, assembly GCF_004770905.1. NCBI lineage: Bacteria > Pseudomonadati > Spirochaetota > Leptospiria > Leptospirales > Leptospiraceae > Leptospira > Leptospira bandrabouensis. Next base: position 1,256,710 of record NZ_RQHT01000014.1, read on the forward strand.
AGGGAAAAATAATGAAAACGATTAGCAAAAAATTAAACAAAGAAGAAATCGAAGCATTTGGGAATGAAGTAGAAGCCTTGCGAGAAGAAGTAATGGCAAAGGTTGGAAAGGAAGATGCAGATCATATCCGTTTCATCTATAAAACATATCGTTATACTGAAATTTTGGGTCGTGGTCTCATTCATTTTAGCTTTGAACCAATATCATTTGTAGCAGGAACTTTGTTACTTTCCTTTTCTAAAATCATCAATAATATGGAACTTGGTCATAATGTCCTTCATGGACAGTATGATTGGATGAATGATCCACGTTTTAATTCAAAAACTTTTGAATGGGATATTGTTTGTGATGCGCACCAGTGGAAATTTTACCACAACTATATGCATCATACCTATACTAACGTTTTAAATAAAGACCATGACTATGGTTATAATTTTACACGTTTGACTGAAGGACAAAAGTGGAAACCTGTTCACCTAACGCAGCCTTTTACAAATTTGTTTCTTGCTATGAACTTTCAATGGGGAATTGGCGCACATGGATTCCGCGTTGAACACTTGGAAATTCCCAAAAAACAAAGAAATAAAAGAACCTTAAAAGATTTTAAGAGAGTCTTTTTTAAGAAAATTGAAGTACAGGTTGTAAAGGATTACTTACTGTTTCCATTACTTGCAGGACTTAATTTTCCAAAAATCATTTTAGGAAATATGATTGCGAATTTAATTCGTAACCTTTGGACCTATGCAGTGATATTCTGTGGTCACTTTACTGAAAATGCTGAATCCTTTTCTACCGAAGAAATTGCCGGTGAAACGAAAGCACAGTGGTATTTGAGACAACTAAAGGGTTCATCTAACTTAGATGGCAGTAAGTTTTTTTATACCATGACTGGTCACTTAAGTCACCAAATAGAACACCATATGTTCCCAGGTATGCCGGCAATACGTTACCGTGAAGTAGCTCCTCGTTTGAAAGAAATTTGTGCTAAGTATGGCCAACACTACAATACAGGAAGTTTTGTGAAACAGTTTGGTTCTGTATGGAAACGAATCGTTGCTTATTCTTTTCCTGATTCAGTTGCTGGGAAGTTAATGGGAAATAAAAAAGTTTATTTGGAACCAAAACCTATGGTAACACAACCCAGTTTTCAAGTTTCTCTACCTATGGAAGAGAAATCAATTACTCTCACTTAACCTGAACAATTTTGGGTTTTCCACTGGCGCATTGTGGAAAATCCATCCCTTTCCTTTCTTACGGGTCCTCATTTACGAGGACCCTTTTTTTTGTTTTTTTAACACAGTTTGATTTTGTTAGCAGTTAGAATTGCTAAACTATCGGTATGAAATTCTTTACACCACTGGCTGCGTAATTCCTTTCTTTGTACTGATTTATTTTTTGCTCTTTCCATTAAGTATCCAACGACAACTCTGGCTGCGGACTCTACTACTTCAAAACTATATGCTTCTTTTCTTTGTTGGTCTTCTATTGCTTTATATGTTTCCACAATGGATTCAAAAAGATTTCGAATTTCCCCAAGTTTGGAATTGGACTCTGAACCTTTGGCTAAATGATCTAAATACGTTCGAAAAGTACCAGTCGCACTCATACCCGATGTAATTCCACCAATGGCTGCGTTGACTTGTATTTGTGTGGTACCATCATAGATATTGGTGATTCTGGCATCTCTGTAAAGTCTTGAGAGATCATAATCTTCAGTATATCCAGCACCACCTAATACTTGTAAGCCGTCATACACTAAATCATTACACATTTCGGAGTTATAGTATTTGGAAATTGGAGTGAGTGTGTTTGCTACCTTCTCCCAAAATTTCCCACTTTTAGATTCTTCGGCTGTCGTTGTCCGACCATCTTCATACCAATAGTATTTATCAACGGAGTAGGCTGCTTCTACCATGAGGCAACGCATTCCAGCCAGCTCTCTTTCCATTCGGTCCAAAATACGACGTACTGCAGGAATTTCATAAATGGGTTTTCCGAATTGAATTCTTTCTTTAGCGTATTTGAGAGCTTCTTCATAAGCCGCTGTGACAATTCCTGTTCCTTGGGAAGAGACACTAAGACGGGCTCCATTGAGCATTCCCATTACGTATTTCACAAGTCCGAATCCTTCTTTGCCGACTAAATGACCTTCGCTATTTTCAAAAACAGTTTCGCATGTTGCTGATGCTTTGATCCCAAGTTTCTTTTCAATTCCTTGGACGGTGTAATTTTTATTTTCTACGATGAAGAATGATAGTCCTCTGGCCCCACTTTCCTGGGTTCCTGTTCTTGCCAGTGTGAGTGTAATTCCAGGGCTTCCATTGATTCCGCAAGCCACAGTTTGAAATCGTTTGGTTCCGTTCAGATACCATTTATCGTCTTTTTTAATAGCCTTTGTTGTGATATTGGGAAGGTCAGATCCAAAGTCTGGTTCAGAAAGCCCCATGGTAACTGTGTAATTTCCTGAGATCAATTTCGGAATCCATTCCTCTTTCATTTCATCAGTGGCACAAACTTCTAAGATGGAAGCAAGTCCCATACTTCCTACAGCAATTGTGATGGAACTATCAGATCTATACATTAACTCAGCGATGATTGCTTTGATGATGCTTGGTGTACCGAGTCCACCGTATTTTCTTTTGAAAGCAGCAGGACCAAGACCTGCATCATGGTACATTTTGATTACATCTACCATCTCTTGAGGATGGATTACATTTCCATTTTCAAATTTTAGTCCTTTGGAATCCACCACTCCGGCAACTTGCGAAACATACATACCGCTAATTTCACCGCAAGATTTTAGAATTTCTTCATAAAATGATTTCGCCTCATCTACATTAGATGGTGCATATTCCAATCTGGGATTATTGTTTTCTGCATATAATTTGGAATCTGAGTAATTATTTTCGTAAAGGGGAACAATTTCATTCCAATCAATTAAATCGTAAAAGTGTTCCTTTAGGTCTTCGTTAGTTTGAAAGTAGTTGCTTTGAATCATATAATTTCCTTTTGGATTAAAAGATAAATTTTAGGAATGCTAGGCGATTAAAAAAAATCGTATAACAAAAAAAATGGAAGACTTTGGATTGAGGTGAACCAATCGGTATATTTTTTTATTTAGAGAAAAAACTGAAACAAAAGTGAACGTGGTAACAATATTCCCTCGTACCCAAATCTTGGAAATTCGATGAGAAATTAGGGTTTCTTTTTTTCTGGTTTTCGATTAAGATTCTAAACTATCTCCGCTTCATGATTTGATTGGAGCGGAACAGGAGAGGTATGAAACAACTCATTTCTATTTTTACACTTGTATTGGCCATTCAGTGTGCGAGCGTGCCAACAGCACAACTTCCCGTAAAAACAACTGTTACAGGAACTCCTGTGGAATACAAATTGGATGGGAAATTGTACGAAGGGTATCTCGCTACGGATACCTCAATGACTGGAAAACGTCCCGGTGTACTTGTGATTCACGAATGGTGGGGATTAAACGAATATCCAAAACAACGTGCCAGACAGTTAGCTGATTTAGGTTATGTTGCCTTTGTGATGGATGTTTATGGAAAAGGTATTATTGCCAAAGATCACGTGGAAGCAGGGAAACTTTCTGGAGCCAATGGCGATCCAAAAATCATTCTTAAAAAAATCTACAAAGCAATCGATATCCTAAAATCAAATCCCAATGTTGATGTGAGTAAAATTGGGGCAATTGGTTATTGTTTTGGTGGTGGCGGTGTCATTGAACTAGCATTAGATGGTGCTGATTTGAAGGGTGGCGTTGTTTCCTTTCATGGTTTTTTTGGTAGCAAAAATTTGGCAACCGGTGCCAAAAAAATCAAAAGTAAAGTTTTAGTACATCATGGTGCAGATGATCCTTTTGTTCCAAAATCTTCCGTGGAAACTTTTATTAAAACTGTGACAGATGCCAAAGCTCCGGTAACTTTTATTTCGCATCCAGGTGCTGTTCATGGATTCACTAGACCTGGTTCCGAAAAGCAGGGATTACCTGGTCTAGCATATAATGAGAAAGCTGATTATGCATCTTTCGATAGCATGAAGACTTTCTTTGCAGCAAACTTCAAATAAACGAGAGGAAGAACAAAAAGGGTTAGTGCACTTGCAGAGACTAACCCTCCAATCACTACGGTGGCAAGAGGTCTTTGGACTTCTGCACCTGGTGATGTGCTGATTGCCATTGGTATGAATCCAATTGAAGCAAGAAAGGCTGTTGTGAGTACAGGACGTAACCTTGAAACTGCTGCTTCTTTTACCGCTTCTTCTTTTTTCATTCCAGTTTGTTCTAAACCGCGAATAAAGCTAATCAACACAAGTCCATTGAGTACTGCAATTCCAAAGAGGGCAATAAAACCCACTCCTGCAGAAATACTAAATGGCAAACCTCTAAGATACAAAGCAAAAATTCCGCCTGTAATTGCAAATGGAACATTCAGGAAAATAATTATTGCCGCAGATACTTCGTTAAATGCAAAATAGAGAATCAAAAAAATGATAATAAGCGTAATTGGTACAACAACATAAAGTGTTTTTGTAGCAGATTCAAACTTTTCAAATTCTCCGCCAGTCGTATAATGATAACCAGCAGGAAATTTTATTTCCTTTTGTAAGACTGCTTGTACTGCATTCACGGTACTTACCATATCACTTCCCCGAATGTTAAATTGAACTAATGCATAACGGTTTTGATTTTGATGGTAAATTTGGACTGGTCCATCTTCGATGTGGATTTCAGATAGTTCATGTAATGGAGCAAATGTTTTATTCCCTACTTTCACGGGTATATTTTTGATTTGTTCTGGATTTGGACCAACATCGGTTTTCACTGCAATATCAAATCGTTTCATCCCTTCATAAACGATACCTGCTGGAACGCCTGATGAAATTGATTCGGTGACACGATTTACATCAAGGATAGATTGGTCATACCTTGCCAACTTTTCTCTGTTAGGTTTGATGCGGAGGTATTCTAACCCATACAATTGTTCAATTCGTAAATCGACAACTCCAGGAATGTGTTTGATTTTTGTGGAGATTTCTTCTGCTAAAGATTTTAATTGAATTAAATCATCTCCAAATATTTTGATTCCTACATCGGCTCGAATCCCCGCCATAATTTCATTGTTACGCATTTCAATTGGTTGCGATAAACCATAGGCAACTTGAGGTGTCACTCTTTCTATAATCTCTTGTAACTTGGATTCAATCTCTTGTTTGGTTAAATTCCATTCAGACCGAGGTTTCATATCCAAATACATATCTGTTTTTTCGACACCCATCGGTTCGATTGCCAATTCGGGAGAACCGGTTCTTGAAACCACTTCCGTGATTTCTGGAATTTCTTTAAGAATGGCTTTCTCTATTTTCATAGAAGATTGTAAAGATTCGGTTAATGTCGTTGATGGATACCGACTAATTTCGATTAGTAAATTTCCTTCATCTAGCTTAGGAAGGAATTCTCCTCCTAATCGAAAAAATAAAACAATGGAAAGAATAAGAATTCCAATTGAAGAATAGGTTACTTTTTTAGATTCTCTTAGGCAATAATCCAATTTTGGTGTATACCAGTTGTGAATTTTTTGAAAAACCTTTGTTTCTCCTTCGGCAATATGACCTCCTTTCAAAAAGTAAGATGCCAATACAGGTATTAAAGTCAAAGTCAAAAAGAATGCACCAAGGAGTGCAAAAAGTACGGAGGTTGCCATTGGAATAAACATTTTACCTTCTGTTCCACTTAAGGTAAGGATCGGGATATAAACGATTCCTATAATGATCTCTCCATAAATTGTAGCCTTCCGAACTTCAATGGTTGCGGTTAAAATGGTTTCTTTTTGTTCCTCATCGGTAAGATCTCGTTTTAATTCTTTTCGTTTTAATCCTAAACGTCTATGTGAGTTTTCGATCAAAATAACTGCGCCATCAACTATGAGTCCAAAATCTATTGCTCCCATAGACATTAAATTTGCAGGAAGGTCCCGCAAAAACATGAGTGTAATGGCAAATAACATAGCAAGAGGAATGACCGAAGCTATTACAAGTCCTGACCGGAAATCACCAATCATCAAAAATAGAATAATGATAACAAGAATGGCTCCTTCCGAAAGATTCCACACAATTGTTTTTAATGTATTTTTTACCATAATCGAACGATCATAGTATGGTTTAATTTTCATACCTGTTGGAAGGGTTTTTTCGATTTGGGTAATTTTATCTTTTACAGCAGTTGTTACTTCTAAAGAGTTTTCTCCGAGTAACATCAGTGTTACGGCGCCCACGACCTCCGATTCACCAGATGCCGTTGCAGCACCTTTTCGTAACCTAGGCCCTTCCACAATTGTAGCAATGCTACTTAAATAAATGGGAAAACCATCTCCCATTTTCCCTACTTGGATTTTTTCAAAATCAGTTGTTGTTTTTAACAATCCATCACTACCAACAATCAACTGTTCGCCGGACTTTTCGATATATCCGCTACCAGTGGAAAGATTGTTACTTTGTACTGCATTGACAATTTGATTTAGAGAAACACCAAGAGAGGCAGCTTTAAAAGGATTTACAATCACTTGGTATTGTTTGGTTTTTCCTCCGAAACTATTAACTTCTACAATTCCTGGAACTGTTTTAAGTGTTGGATTGATATACCAATTTAAATAAGTAGTGAGTTCCATTTGACTATGGAATTCGCTTTCTAAGGTAAATTGAAAAACCTCACCAAGACCTGTGGTGATGGGACCAATCACTGGTTTTCCAAAAATGGCTGGAATATTTTCGGAAGCTTCGGTTAGTTTTTCACTAACTAACTGTCTACTTTTCCATAGATCTGTACCATCTGCAAATACTGCAGTAACAAGGGAAAAACCGTAACGAGAAACCGATCGGACTTCAACTAAATTGGGAATGCCTGTTATAGCTCTTTCCACCGGTAGAGTGATGTACTGTTCAATTTCCAAAGTAGATAATGCAGGTGAGGTGGTTATGACCTGAACTTGGACATTTGTAATGTCAGGAACTGCATCTACTTTTAAATGGTTTAGTGAATAAAGTCCACCAAATACAAGTAATGTGGTAAGGATTAAAACTAGTAATCTGTTTTGTAAGGATACTTGTACAATTTTTGTTAAAAATTCCATGATTATTCTCCACCAAATGTTGATTTGAAGAGAATAGCTTTGAGTTCGAAGGCTCCTTTCGTTACAACACGATCACCTTCATTAATTCCGGAAATGATTTCTGTTTTTCCATCAGTAGTAAATCCTGTTGTAATTTCATTCCACTTAAACTCATTACTTTTAGTTTCTATAAATACAAATTTTTTATTTTGATAGGATTGGATTGCAACTTCGGCAATTTGAATTCCGTTTCTACCGTTTACACTCAATATGGCTTTTCCAAACAATCCAATCTTTGCTTTGCGGTTTTTATTTTTAAAAACAAGTCTCGCGTGTACAGTTCTTGATTCGGGATCTACTTTTTCACCTATATGTTCCAAGATTCCTTCAAATTCTGAATCGGGATAAGCATTTAAAATAATTTTACCGGGAATCCCTTCTGAGAGGTATTTCAAATCGTTTTCAAAAATTTTAGCTTGGAACCAAAGTTGAGACAACTCGGCTATCGTTGTTAGGATTTGGTTACCTAAAACTATGGACCCTGGGATTGCGTTTCTTGACAATGCAAGTCCAGATCTAGGAGAAAATACGGTGTAAACGCCAGAAGCAGAATTATCAATGGCTAGTCCGTTCGCACGTAAATTTTCTTCTGCTGATATTTTTTCAGATTCTATTACTTTAAGATTAGATTCCGCATCAATAAGCTCTTGTTTGGCGGCCAAATTCATTTTTACTAATGAATTAATCCTGTTTAAATTTTGTTCGGCTGCAGTGTATTTAGATTTAGCTACTAAATAGGCAGATCTTAGTTTTGCAAGCTCTGGGGAATCGATGGTTGCTAATTTTTGTCCTTTTTTAATGGAATCTCCTTCCACAAAGGAAACTGAGGTAATTCGACCAGAGATTCTTGCTGGTACATCAATGATCGCATCAGGAACTGCTTCTGTTTCTCCAATGAGTTCTATTTTAGTTTCGATCGGTTCGGTTTTTACTACTTCAATTTCTAAAGATAAATTTTTTCTGTTTTCATCCAAAATTTTTACAATATCTTTGGAATCTTCTGTATTTTCAGAAATGGAATTTGTAGCTCTAAACTTCCATAGGTAAATTGAAATGGAAACAAGCAGAAGTGAGGTTAGAAGTAATATAGTTTGTTTTTTCATGGTTTGACCTCTAATGAGTCGCTAGGAAGGCCGAGAACACGGACGAGTTCAATTTGCGATAATTCAAACTCAGATTTTGTGTTCAGATAATTTAGTTTTGTTTGTAAAAGAATTCTTTGATGATTGATCGCATCGATGATCTTAATTTTGCCAAATTGGATTGCGTCCTGCAGATTTTTTAAATCAGTTTCTGCTCGATCCATTTTGGTTTTTTCATAAAGTTTAATTTCTTCGGAAAGATAAATATAGTTGGTAAAAGCAAAGAGGACTTCTTGTTTAATATTTCTTGAAACAGATTCTTTAATTTCTCTGGAACTATCGACCTTTGAAGATGCAACTACAGTTTCACCTTCATAATCTCGCCAAATGGTTAAAGGTAAACTTAACATTCCACCTACCACTTTTTCATTAAATCCATCATTTTGTGCAAACGCTCCTAAGGTTACATTTGGGATTTTTTGTCGCCTAACTTCATTTTGCCGCAAAATTGACAATTCAATTTCTTTTTCTGAGAGTGAAAGTTCCGGACGCAATTGCATTGCCATTTGAATTAATTCTGATTTATCTTTTGGTAATTCTTTAGGAAATATCCAGTTGTTATTTGGCATATTTTCAAATTCAAAAGGTAAACCAAGTAATACTTCTAACTCTGACTTTGCATTTTCTGATAAACGATGCGTTTGGTTCCAAATTTTAAAGATTCTGATTTCTTCTGATTCGGAGAGCGATTCATCAATTCCAGGAGATAGTCCTTCATTAACTCTTGCTTTCGAAACTTTTTTAAGTTCTTTAACTAGATTTAAGCTATTTAGGCTATTCTCTTCTTCCAAAAGTAAATAGTGATATCGGATCATCTTTTTCAAGGCTGCAAATTCTAAAGTTCTCTTTACAGATTCTAACCGAAAAACTTGCGCTTTAAACTCTTCATCTGCGATTTGAACAGAGATCTCTCTTTTTCCATTGGTAAAAATTTCTTGGTTTACCATAACTTGGAAGTTGTTCGCCGCATTTGGTTCTGATAAAAATGTGGGTCCAGAAGACTCTCCTTTTCTTGTTGCCACATAACTGCTGAAAACTGGATTCGATGGAAAGTAGTAGGAAGCAATTTTTTTTCTACCGGAAATCTCCTTAAGTTTAATTTCTTCAACTCGGAAGTCCGGATGTTTACTTACAATGCAATGGCTAAGTTCCACTAAGGAATTATTTTTTTTACAAGTAACACCGTACGAATCATTCGAATCCGAATGAATTGGGTAAACTGTAAAGTACATGAAAACCAAACAACAAGTGATTACTTTAGGATGTTTGGGAAAAAGATTAAAGTACATAGAACCTCCAAAAAGTGTTCATGCAATGAAATTGCAAATCAACTAAGAGAGGTTTGGTTTAGGTGGTCGGAAAAAATTATTTAATGTAACTAGTTTTGGGATAAGAAGTTCAGGATGATTGATATATACTTTATGAAGTTGGATTTGAACATGAGATAAATACAAATCCCAAGAGCAGGACATAATCAAATTGCAAGGACATGAAAAACAAACATGATCCGCATGTTCACCTTCTTCTTGTAAATCATGGCCAGGATTCAATCCGAAGGCATGATCTAAAAATGCGTAAGGACATCCACTTTCTGGAGAACCGATGAGTCCGCAGTTGACTTCATTGTCAACGATGCGCTGGTACATGAAATTTGCGGAAAATAAGAAGACAAAGCTAAATAGAAAAATTTTCTTCCAGAAACTGAGTTTTTTCAGATTTAACTTCATAACCTTACTTGAAGTTTGGTATCTCCTTTGCAATTTGCAATAACTTATCAGCAATTTCTGGAACGCAAATAGGCGAAACATGGCTACTATCGACAAAAGTTTTACAATTGGTATTCCCATGGTTCAAAGATATGAGACGAATATTTTTTGAATTTGGATCCACCAAAGGTCTGCCGTATATTTCCATTAAATTTCCACCGGTGATCGATTTTCTCAGTTGGCCGTAGTAGGGGTGGACTTGCGGTTCCCAAAGTACTGTTGGAATATTATGTTCCTCGGCATGTTGGATGATTTTCTTTAAAAACCCATATTCTGTTTCGGAGAAGGTATAATTCGTGAGCAAAAGTTCACGTTGAGATTGGCTATAATCTACGATCCGATCCTTAAATTCTTGTGGAGTGAAATTATCTAACTCAATTCCAATTTTCTTTGGATCAAAAGGTCTTTTTTTATTTAAATAGGAAGCAAGTGCAATGAAGTAATTATCATCATTTGCTGTTTTACCTTTAATCCAATTGGTCACGCCTTGTGTTGGACTAAAGTGATAGTTATAAGAAAGGAAAAATAATTTTGATAATATTTCTCTTTGGTATTTAAAATTAAAAGTTGGGAAAATATCAATTAACTCATCCTCATGTAACATTAACTCTTGCCATTTGGATTTGTAAGAAAACACATTGTTTTCATTTAACATTTCTTCAGAAAATTCCAAAAACAATAAATCTGGTTTAAAACCTGACTTAGACATGGATTGGATCATTAAATAAAATAAAAAATATTCGGATGCTTTGATGGAGGACCTAGTTTCGAAATAAATCGGACCTGAATAGGTAGATTGATTTACAGGAATTTTTTCCCATTCGTGAAAAATATCAGAACGAGAAGTGCCTGTCACAACAACCACTTTGGTATTTTCAGATTGGAGTTTTTTATCTTCTTCCCATACTTTTGGTAAGCCAACCAGTACATTTTGTCCAGATTTGTATGCTCTTCTACCTGCTTCTCTTAACTCAGGTATACAAACCAGTTTATCAACCAGAAAGACAAAAAAGATGATGAAAAAAGGATATAAATAAATTCGTTTTTGGTTCATAGGTTCTCTCAGAATTGAAAATAGATAAATGTTTCCACTGGGTTCTCAATTTTGACTAATGCGAAGAAAACGAGTAAGGAAAATATTGGAACTAACCAATGAACGTATGGTTGTAGTTTTTCTTTAAAATAGTTTTTGTATTCAACAAATTGAAATAGGTAACAAGCTAAAATTAATAACCAAAAATCTGGTTTATAAATAAAGTTTTTAGCCGTGGAAGTGGATGCTGACCAAAATTTATAAATACCCTGTAAGGAATCGATACGAAAGAAAGGACTGACCAAATTAAAACCAATAAAGACATAAATGAATCCAATGATTTTTTGTTTGGTGGTCATATCTTTTCTATTCATTTTTCCGAACGTAAATCTTTCAATGGCAAGAAAGATACCGTGTAAAAATCCCCAAATAAAAAAAGTATATGTATTTCCATGCCATAATCCTGCCAAAGCCATTACTGTGACAGTATTGAACATAAAGCGCGACTCGGATACTCTATTTCCACCTAACGGAATGTATAGGTAGTCTCTAATCCAAGTGGACAAGGTAATATGCCACCTAGACCAAAATTCAGAAAAACTAACCGATAAAAATGGTGAACGAAAGTTTTCAGGAATTTCATATCCAAGTAAAAAGGCTGATCCTCTTGCAAGGTCAGTATAACCTGAAAAATCTCCATACACTTGTAAAGAGAATGCCATTGTTGAAATAAAGATACTGAGTCCATCATATCCAGCAGGATCGGCAAAAACTGGATTGATGGTCTTTGCAATTTGATCGGCAATTAAAACTTTTTTGATAATACCGGAAAGTATATGTAGAATTCCTCTATGTACGAAATCCCAATTGAGTTTTGCATGATCGATTTGTTCATAAAAATCATCATGTCGCATGATGGGACCTGCAATGAGTTGTGGGAAAAATAAAATAAAAAGTAAAAAATTGGTAAAAGGTGATTCTGTAAATTTTCCTCTCCAAGCATCAACAAGGTAAGCTATCATTTGAAACGTATAGAAGCTAATGGCCAGTGGAAGGGCAAATTGACTTAATGATTGGATAAAGGGAATCGAGATCTCTCCTTCTTTACTTAAAAATTGTAAGTAAGTTAGGATATATTTGAAAAAACAAAGGTTGAGTAAGTTAATCACTACACCTAAAACTAAAAAGATTTTCTTTTTAGTTTTTAAGATTCCTAAAACAAAAAAGTGTGTGATAAGAATGAAGAGTAAAAAGTGAGTTAAAAAAGAAAGACTCCAATATCCATAAAAAACTAAGGAAAAGAAAATCAGAATGTACTTTCTGAACTTTCCGGGTGCCATCCAATAGATAGTATAACAACCTACAAAAAATAGAAAATAATCAATGGAATTGAAGAGCATTTTCCCTAGAATTTCTGCGATATTTTTTTCTACCAGTCATTTTACACAATCATACTTGCCTCAAAAATCAAACCCAGGAAGATCAGTCTTCATGGCGACTCAAAATATACTTTGGACACCTCATTCAAAAGATACGAACCTTTCCCGTTTTTCAGGCCATCTAGAATCCAAGTTTGGAAAATCATTTTCAGATTATGTTTCTTTCCATAAGTATTCTGTGGATGAATACGAATCATTTTGGAAAGAGTGGTTAACATACTCTGAATTTAAGTTACATAAAGAACCAGAAAAAACAATAGAATTGGGTCACCATTTTTCAAAGTCGAATTGGTTTCCTGGTGCATTGTATAATTTTGCTGAGAATTTATTAGAAGTGGGGAATCCGAACGATTTGGCTTTGGTGTTTTATTCCGAGGATGGAAAAATACAAAAGTTAAACTATACAGAACTTAAAAATGAAGTTTTAAAATTACAGAAACATTTGATATCGCTTGGTGTTAAAAAAGGTGATCGAGTGGTTGGACTGGTTCCAAATGCACCAATATCCACAATTGGAATGTTGGCAACTACTTCGTTAGGTGCTATTTGGTCAAGTGCATCACCTGATTTTGGTGTTCGAGGAATTTTAGACCGATTTGAACAAATTAATCCAAAGGTTTTGATCTCTGTAGAATCTTATTTATTTAAAGGTAAAAAGATTTCGATCACTGATAAATTAGAAGAAGTTTCTCTTCAATTAAAAAATACCAACCACTCCGAGTTCAAACAAACTTTGATTTATGATTTTGTAGAACCAATAAAAGATTTTGGAAAAATACAATTACCTTATAGATACGCAGATATTACTGCTGTGAATTCTTCGGATACAATATCTTACACCTCCATATCTTTTTCCGATCCGGTTTATATTATGTTTTCCTCAGGGACAACAGGTCTACCCAAATGTATTGTGCAAGGAGGGGGAGTTTTACTCAATCATACCAAAGAACTTTCGTTACATTGTAATGTATCGAAACATGATCGATTTTTTTATTATACAACTTGCGGATGGATGATGTGGAATTGGTCCCAGTCTGTTTTGGCTTTAGGCGCAACACTTTATCAATTTGATGGAAATCCTTTCCACCCATCTTGGGAAACTCTTTGGTCTATGGCTGAGAAAGAATCGATTAAGGTGTTTGGAACCAGTGCTAAATACCTTTCTGTTTTAGAAGAAGAAAAAATATCGATCCAGTCCAAATACCATTTACTTGAATTAAAAGTCATCCTTTCGACTGGTTCACCATTACCAAACTCTGGGTTTCGTTATGTTTATGAAAATATAAAGAAAGATGTACAATTGTCTTCTATATCTGGTGGAACCGACTTAAACGGATGTTTTGCTTTAGGAAATCCCAACTTACCAGTGTTTGAAGGTCAAATTCAATGTAAAGGCCTTGGAATGGATGTGCAAGTATTTGATGACATGGGTAAGTCCGTTATGAACCAAAAAGGGGAATTAGTTTGTCCAACCCCTTTTCCTTCTATGCCTCTTTTCTTTTGGAATGATGAATCGGGTGCAAAATACAAATCCGCTTATTTTGAAACCTATGATAATATTTGGTGTCATGGAGATTTTGCCTCGATCACAGCAGAAAATGGTTTGGTGATTTATGGTAGGTCGGATGCCACTTTAAACCCAGGTGGTGTGCGGATTGGGACTGCTGATATTTACTCTGTAGTTTCTACCATTCCTGAAGTGAAGGACAGTGTGATCATTGGCCAAGAGTATAAGGACGATGTGCGTGTGGTTTTGTTTGTGGTTACGGCGCCGGGAGTCACTCTAGACGAATCTTTAATTAAAAAAATTAAAGATCGTATCAAATTGGAAACTTCTCCGAGACATGTTCCAGCTTTAATACTTTCAGTTCCAGAAATCCCTTATACTGTGAATGGGAAAAAAGTAGAAATTGCCGTCAAACAAACCGTAGCTGGGCTTGAGGTGAAAAACAAAAACGCACTTGCCAATCCAAATTCACTGGAATTCTTTAAAGACAGAAAAGAGTTACAAGTATGAATCCAAGTCTTAGGACTTTTGGGTTTATAGCGATTGTTTTGTTGATGACAACAAATCTTTTCGCAGAAACCAATCCAACTCGTTGGAGCTCCTGTTTTCAAACCAATTGTATTTCATTTGATCTTCCTTCGAAGTGGTTTCTTACTGAACGTAGATCCAATGGAATCACAACAAAGTTTGATCATTTCAAAACTTTGCCATTAAAAGAAGAATCGGGTCGAGAAATCATTCCCGCGCTTGTGATCCTTTTTAAAGAATCAGAAAATAAAATGCCACTCCATCCGATTCTCTTTCATGCTGAGTCTAGACGATTTAGTATGATTACCAATATTCGTAAAAATTTCACCTTACAGAAAATTCCTAATTCTGAAAATGTGTATAAATTTTTAGGAATGTTCGGGAGTTTTAAAGATAAAGAAGATACAGTTGTGCAACACTATATCACAGCAACCGAGGATCAATTTGGATTTACTATTTTAATCACTTGTTATGAGTCCGTTTATCCGCAAATAGAAAAAGACATTGCTCAATTTCTGGACAGTTTGTCCTGGAGTACAAGACTTATGCCTTGGAAGTGGCAACTACTTGAAGAACAAATTTCTAAAGCAAAAGAATTGGAACTTAGTGCTCTCGACCGGTTAAAAACAAAAAAATCGGAAGAAATAACAATGGCTTTGGAAGAATTGAGTGATTCCTGTGAATTGGGTTCTGCATCTGCTTGTGAGATGTTTACTTTGTTTATGAACTTAGGTAGATAACAAATACTAGGTTATTTCTGCATTTTTTGGATGTATTCAGCCACAGCCTCAATCTCTGTTTTTCGCATATGCGAATATGCTTTCATATAGGTTCCCGGAATCCCATTTTTGATGCTTTTGGCAATGGCTTCCTTAGAAGATCCATATAGATAAGTGGATTTATCTTGGAAATTAGGAATACGAGAATTCGATAACAGCTGAGTTCTCGTTCCTCGTCCATTGCCCCCCATTCCATGACAGGAAGCACATCCATTTTGGACATACATGGCTTCCGGAAAAGGAACAGAGACTGCCGGTGGTGGAGGCGGTTCTATTTTCGGAGTTTCGTTTTCAGATGAACAACTTGGTAAAAAAGAAAGAACAATTAAAAATACCAGTGGTAAACGAATCTTCATTTTATATCGATTGCAAACAGAAATTTTTTGTTTTATCATGTAGATTCATTAGAATTAAGCGCAATCAATCACAATAGGTTCCCATTCCCACCAAATCCACATTATACTTTTGTGATAAATAACAAAAGACAGTGGTCCTTTCTGCAGGTGATAAAAACTTTTTGTAATAAAGAACTTCACCGATATGGCCTGAGAAAAAACTGGAGGTAGATTCATTGGTTCCCAAATAGATGCTATCTTGTGAAAAGCTATGTGAAACATCGACTGTAATTCCACCAAGGAGTACATTGGAATTAAATAAGAAGGAAAAACCACTCACATGGTTGAAATTAGCCAGGTAAGGAATGAGAGTTCCCGAAAAAATTGGATTGGAATATCCAACATCTCCAAAACTTGGTTTTGTCATATGAAATCGATTGCTTTGGAAGTTGTAAGAAACTCCTCCAGATGCTGATTCCAGTAATGGGCCGTCGGCCGTGTTGGTTCGACTAAAGGCCACAAAAAGGCTAGATTCGTTGGACGGAATGTCTGTGGCAGGACCTCTGTAAAGATACTGCGAACTTGCGCCATTAAAAAATACAGAAGGTTTTCCATTGAGACCGACATTGTTAAATGTGGGTGCGGCTGTTCCATTAAAAAATGATGCAGCATTTCCACTTCGGTCATTCCATGTTGTAACATCTGTCCAGTTTCCTTGGTTGGACAAACTATCGGCACTTAGGTGAAGAACCAAAGTACTTAGTGGGAAAGTTGCAGACCAGGTTGCCACTTGTCTTGGATCATAGCCAGAAAGTGCTTGGATTTCATTTGTGCTTAAAGCTCGGTTATAGATTAAAACCTCATCAATAGAACCTGTGAATCCTGCAGCCAAATCTGTCCTTGTTCCAATGGTAAATGCAATGGGAAGATTATCCCAAGTATTTTTGACCTCTGATTGAAGTAAAACTCCATTGTCATATAACGTCGCATAGTTACTATTAGCTGGTCCATGAAAAACCCCACAAAGTTGGTGCCATGTGTTTTCATGATTGTAATATAGACCTTCTACATCATTTCCATATCCAGCAAATAAATATTTACTTCCTGCGGCTCCCGATCCCAAAGAAGTTAAACGATTTAAACTGGACATTCCGTAACTAACAATGGTTCCTGGATTGGTCAGTGGTGATTTGTAGTGAACACAAACGGTTCTTGGTTTATTAGCACTTGGTAATTGTGTATCAGTAGTGGACACTGATAAATAATTCGTTCCGTTAGTACTAATGGCACTTGCACCATTCCCGAAACGATCGGTAGTGAGACCAACACCCATATTGGTGACTTGGTTTCCCATTCCACTTACATCTTGGAAGCCATTACTAAAATCAAAACGAGCCACAAGACCAACGGGGATTTGCGCAGAGATGTATCGAATCTCCTTTGGATCGAGTGCTTTGGAATAAATTCGGACGTCTGCTATTTTACCGGCAAAATAAGAATTATCAGAAACCATTTTTCCAACATAGATTCCACTGCCTGGTGTGGTTGTGACAGAACTTCCTATGGTCAATGGACCAGCAATGACCGATCCATTGTGATAAACGATTCCGACGGAACCATCAAAGGTTCCGCAAATATGAGACCACTGGTTTAAAGGGACTGAATATAGGGAAGATACTTCCCCCGCTCCCAAACCGCCAAATCGAATGACGTTAGAGCCACCCGCATTTTTAAATAAGGAAAGAATAAATTCCGTACTTGCTCCGGCTGCTCCGTAAGAAAAAATAGGGGAGTTCTCATTTGTATTGATTGGATATCGTTCTGGATGAACCCAAGCGCAAACGCTTCGAGGTTGTTTTCCCATAGGCAAACCAGTTTCTGGTCCATTCGCAAAACCGAAGTTACCTGATACGAATCGGATACTTGAGTTTGCACTTTTGTCTCTACCTGGAGCAAAACTAGTCATACCTCCATACTGCGTTAAGGTAATGCCTAGCGGACCTCTTGGGTCTAAATTCCCATTCATCTCATATTGCATTAGGAGTTGGATCGGACGTGAGGCATAAGAATTTCCCACAAGACTTGCATCGGCACTGTGAGCAAGGTCATTGATTTCTGCTTCATTTAAGATTCTTGAATAAAAACGAAAATCAGCAATCCTACCAGGAAAATAATTGGCTGAAGCGGCCACTCCAATGGATAAATCGCCTGTAGGTGAGTTAGTCGCCAAAGGTTTTTGAAATACGAGGTTACCGTTCATATAGATACGATAAACATTATTGTCATCGATTGTCATCGCGACATGAGTCCATTTGTCTGGAATGATATTGATATGGACGGGATCGGGGAGATACCCTCCTCTTAGGATTCCTAGTTGGCTTTCTGATGAAATAAAGAGTCCATACCCATCCGAACCTGGTAATCCATTATAGGCTATGACTTTGGCAAGACTTGGATTGGTTCCATCCCAGAGAATCCAAGCTGACATTGTGATTTTGTTTGGGGCTGCAGATGGAGATGGGGCAGTGGCTGCATTGCCCGTAGAAAGTGCGGCAGAACCATTTGTCTCTCCATATCGACCCAATCCAAATCCTGGACTTCCTACGGCAGTTAAGGTTTGGTTATTTAGTAAATTAGATGACGAACCATTTAACGGAAAGTATGTGGTAAGCCCAGAGGAGTTAATGGTCCTTAGTGCATGAGCGGTTCCCACAACGAGAATGTTACCAATATTGGCTATGTACATTGGAGCATTTAGAGAAGCATTGACTCCTTCTCCATTTGTGAGGCCAGTGCCGCCAGAGCCTGCGATTGTGATGACTTCACCAGTCTCTATATGAACACGTCTTATGCGATGGTTGCCATAATCTGCTACATATAAAAATGTTCCATCATGGGTAATTCCATGGGGCATATTAAAACTGGCATTTGTCCCCACTCCATCAACAAAACCTACTGTTGAACTTCCGGCAAAGACTGTGGTGACCCCTGTTACTTTATGTGTTTTGGTGATATTATGAGTACCAATGTTCACTGCGTAAATGTAATCGCCTACAACAGTGAGACCTTCAGGTTGGTTTAAATCACCACCGATGCTAAGTGTGGAAACTTCCCTAGTTCTCAGTTTAATGACTCGAATGGCAGAATTTCCCCTTTCTGTAATATATAATTTCTCATCATCGAACACAATTCCCGCAGGATTTCCAAATCTTGCAAGTAGAGGATCTGTCGAATCCACATTTCCATTCGATGGAGTCACAGTTGAGTTGTCTCCTGCGAAAGTTTCCGTATAACCTGTGCTAATGAGTGTTCTTTTGATTCTATTTCCGTCTATTTCGGCGACATAGAGATAGGTTCCGTCTGTAGTGATTCCTCTTGGACCATTGAGTGCGCTGACAGAACCAGACCCGGCAGTATTTCCAATAGTACCATCTCCGACAAGTGTACTGACGGCACTGGTCGTTGGATTAAAAATTCGAATTTTATGATTTCCATAATCAGCAATGTAACCTTTCGTTCCATCAAAGGTGACACCACGAATGTTTGAGAAGGATGCAGAAGTTCCAATGGCATCTGCCGAACCAGCACCTGCTTGCCCAGCGGCAGTGCCCACTAAACCACGATAATAATGGATCTGTAATGGAGCCGGTTTTTTAGCTGTAATCGTATTTGCATATCTATACCCAGCGACACAGTTGACCGCAACATTCGTAATGTTAGTTCCGAGTACGGTTCCTGAATAATTGGATTGGATGGCACAAACATATCCTTGAGGCTCTGCAGTGATAGAAATATCATAATTTGTACCACTGGCAATAGGTGTGGAAAAGGAAATGGGAGTGGTTGTGGCCCCACCCGGAACATTGATGGAATCAATTCCATTGGTAACGGTGAGTCCAGCTGGCAGTGCCACTGTGCTTGTGATATTTCCACTCATGGAATAGTTGTTAACCGAACAGCTAATGTCTATATTGGTGATTGCTGTTGTGGAAACAGTTCCATTTCCGCCTGTGACACTACAAGTTTGCCAAGGATTTTGAGGACCAGAAAGGACTGTCACTGCATAGTTCGTGCCAGTGGGTAGGGCAGTGTTGAAGGTAAAAGTCCCATTTCCGGCAATGATTAAATCATCGGAAGCATTGTTTTGTAAAACAAAAGTATTCAGACCAAAAGGTATAGTTAATAAATTAATCGTTCCACCAACCGTATACACATTTGGTTGGTAATTTAAACTTAAAATGTCGCTTCCTATATAGTTTTCCTTGCACATTCTGACTTTGACATTTTGAGAAGAACCAGGGGTTGGAAATACATAATTACCAGCTGTCCCCGATGAACAAGTGCTTGCTGTAGCCCCACAAACAGGATCCGCAGGAGTTCCGGCAGCGCTATCTTTACAAACCCATGTGGAACCTGTAGTAGTTGTAGAAAAACTAACCGAATCCCCTGAATTCATTTGTGAACCTGTCGCCAAACTTGGAGTTGGTGTTGCTACCTTCAAGGTGTATGTTGAAGTTTGAACAGTAGACTCAGTCCATCCTACTTTACAATGGATGGCCTTAATGACCGCTTGGTTGGTATCGGCGATGGTGGCAGTGTTTGTTGTTATGGTTCCAGTGGCACAAGTGGGATCGACTTGTCCTCCATTGCCTAACGTATAACGGTATTCTGATCCAGGAATCAGAGTGGAAAGTGTGACCGTTCCATCATCATTAAATACAGTCCCAGTGACGGGAGAAAAACTAGGTGTTGGTAAACTACAATTTACAATCGCAGAACCTTGGTCTGATGTTGTGCCTGTGTGAGTGGCTCCTGCTGTCATCGTACATATTTGATTAGGCGCTGAACTTGAAACGACAATCTGATAGTCCGAACCTCCAGGTATGGTTGAAGGGAACGAAAAATTGGTGGTTCCTGCATTAACAACGGTTTGTTGTGTTACAAATGGTGTTCCACCAGTATTGATCAAATCCAATGTGACGGAACCACTGATGATACTCGTTGTCGTTCCCCCAGGACTGGAAACGGTTCCACTGATGAGAAATGCATTACTACAATTTACTGGGATGGTATAATTACTATTGGCTACTGTAATCGTTCCTGAACTTAAAGTACATACCCCGGTTGTAATGATTCCCCCTGGATTGTCAACGGAAATGGAAAATGTTCCTCCGCTTAAATAAGTGCCAGGAAAAGGGAAGGTACCATCACCAGTTACGTTAATCGTATTCGAACTATCTAACGTAAGTTTCAGTTCGTTTCCGGCACCTAGTGTTCCAAGGATACCTGTCACTTGCGCATTCACAACAAAGGAATTGGTGATACAATTAATCGTTGCTGGTAAATTGGATGCAGCCATCGTTCCCGATGTAACGCCGGGAGAAGTAATCGAACAAGTTTGACTTGGACTTGTAGGTTGGTTTATGATATTGAAATTATAAGTTTCACCAGATGGAATGGGTGGTAACGAAAAATTGGTAGAGTTGACATTGATCACATCTGTGCCAGAGCCAGTCACATTTTGAATTTGTAATCCATTGCCTAATAGACCCGTGACTGTTCCTTGAATGAGATAAAGTGCATCCCCACAAACAATTTGAATGCCTTCAATATTTCCATTCTGAACGATTCCTGATCCGGAAGAAACTATACATTTTTGGGTAGGAGAAGATGGGGAAGTTTTAACAGTTACGTTGTAAGGGGAACCAGAAGGAATTTTTTTTGAAAATGTATATGTTTGGTTGGCGGTGACATTGACAATATCTCCATTATTTTCGATTTGAAGTCCTGATCCCAAAAGACCAGAAACACGAAAAGAGACAGTGTAAGAAAGATTGTTTGCTTGTAAAAAACGAATGGTAGAAAGGGTTTCTAAAAATGATCTGCTGATTTTTGGAAATTGACAACCAAACAGCGGCAATAGGATCAAATAGAGAATGGTTTTTTGTATATGTCTCATAAAATAAAGATGATCAGGATAAGAATTTCCGAATATTCTTACCTCTTTTCATTTTCGAAAAGTAAAAATCAACAATCCATAAAGTCCAGATAATTTCTTTCTTTATGTTTCTATTACGAGATTAAATTTTCTCAAACTAGTACATACCGAGATCCCTAGAAAGTACTATTGAGAAGGAGTTTCATTTAAAATCCTTCTAATAACAAACTCCTGTTTGGTTTAAAGGAGACCTTTTGAAGCCAAAAACTCTTCATTGTAAATTTTGGACTGGTATTTGGCTCCACTGTCACATAACACGGTCACGATGGTATGTCCTGGGCCTAGATCTTTGGCAATTTGGTAAGCTGCAGCCAAGTTGATCCCCACACTTCCGCCCATAAACAAACCATCTTTTTTTAAAACCAAATTCAAAATTCTTAGGGCTTCTTTGTCATGGATACGAACCGCATCATCGGCAGGCATCCCTTCCATATTTTTGGTGATCCGACCTTGCCCAATCCCTTCTGTGATGGAAGATCCTTCGATGCTGATCTGTCCAGTTTTGACAAAAGAATAAATTCCGGAACCATAAGGGTCAGCCACAATGCATTTGATATTCGGATTTTTGGATTTGAAAAAAAGTCCCGTTCCTGCATAGGTTCCGCCGGTACCTAGGGAGGTGGTCCAAACATCAATTTTTCCTTGGGTTTGTTCCCAAATTTCGGGACCTGTAGTTTCGAAGTGGGCGTTCCGATTGGCTAAATTATCAAATTGGTTGGCCCAAACGGAATTGGGAGTCTCATTGGCAATCCGTTCTGACACTCGTACATAATTTCCTGGATCGGAATAAGGAACCGCAGGGACTAGAGTCACATCGGCACCTAACGTGCGTAGCATTTCAATTTTTTCTTTCGACTGTGTTTCTGGGATGACGATGACAGATTTGTAACCTTTTGCATTACAGATATGGGTGAGTCCAATTCCGGTATTACCCGCAGTCCCTTCGACAACCGTGCCACCAGGTTTTAGGAATCCTTTTTTTTCGGCGTCTTCGATGATGTATAAGGCAGCTCTATCTTTGACAGACCCACCTGGATTTAAAAACTCAGCTTTGCCTAAAATTTCACAACCTGTTTCTTCGCTTAGGGAGTGAATGCGAATGAGTGGGGTGTTCCCCACAGTATCAATAAAACCGTTTCGTATATTTGTATTCATGAGAATCGACTTGACTCCTTCCCCTTAGACTTACATCTTCCTAGTCTATGTTACAAACCATTCGCCTATGGTTCGCTCCTGCTACGCCCATACCCCAAAAATCTGAAAAAGAAATCCAAACTCTATATCCGAAATTTCGGTTTCGAGTTTTGGAATCGACTTTTCTTGGTTATACGACCTACTACTTAACTCGAAATAACTTCTCACCAGTTTCTAAAGAAATTGGAGAAGCGTTATCTTATTCGAAAACAGAGATAGGTGACATCCTCGCAGTTACTGCCATCACTTATGGGATTGGAAAATTTTTAATGGGAGCACTCTCCGATAGGTCCAATCCAAGAAAGTTTATGGCTGTTGGTTTGTTTCTTACAGCCATTTTGAATTTTTCATTTGGATTTGCGAATCATTATTGGATTCATCTTTTTTTATGGGGTGCTAACGGTCTTGTACAAGGAATGGGTTGGCCACCTTGCGGACGTTCCCTTGGACATTGGTATTCGGTAAGAGAACGAGGTACTACGTTTGCATTTTGGAATATTGCACATAATATTGGAGGAGGTATTGTTGGAGTTGTTGCTTCTCATTCGGCAGCGCAGTTCGGATGGCAATACGCTTTCTTTGTTCCAGGGATCATTGCCCTTGTTGGATCCGTGTATTTATACATTCGACTTGTAGACACTCCCCAATCCGAAGGACTTCCTCCCATTGAAGTTTATAGAAATGACTATCCACCAGAAGAAAAAGAAGACCACGAAGCTGAACTTACCACTAAACAATTGATTGTTGAGCAAGTTCTTATGAACAAATACATTTGGTTATTTGCAATTATCAATTTTTTTGTTTATATCATTCGTTATAGTTTGATTGATTGGGGACCTACTTACCTTAAAGAAACCAAAGGAGCGGATCTTTTGGGTGGTGGATATTCTACACTCATTTTAGAATTTGGTGGGATTGGTTCTACCATTCTTATGGGTTGGGTATCTGATAAATTTGACGGTAGAAGGGGAATGGTAAGTTTACTATGTATTATCCCTATTTTCTTTGCATTTCTCGGAATTTTATGGAATCCCCCTGGTAATATTTTTATCGACTATATTTTGTTTGGACTCATCGGACTTTTTATCTATCCACCTGTGATGTTGTTAGGTGTGGCAGGTATGGATTTTACATCTAAAAAAGCAGTGGGAACAGCTGCAGGTTTTATCGGCCTATTTGGCTCATTGGGAAGAACCGCACAAGGTAAAGGTCTTGCCGTTCTTGCTACAAACTACTCGTGGGATGTAGCATTATATGCGATTCTTGGATCCACATTGATTGCCATCTTCTTGCTTGTTTTCAGTTGGAATTTACGTCCACGTGGGTAAATAAATTGACTAAATCAAAAAAATAGATAAGATACTGAACTTATGACACTCGGCAAAAAAATTTCCATAGGAATCATCGGGATCATCGCGATCCCGTTAGTTGTGGCTATCTTCCTACCAACAGGATACCAGGTAGAGCGTTCCATCGACATAAACAAATCAGCCCAAGATGTATTTTCGTACATTCGAATGTTGAAAAACCAAGACCAATACAGTGTATGGGCCAAAAAAGATCCTAATATGAAAAAGATTTATAAAGGCCAAGATGGTACTGTAGGTTTTATTTCACGTTGGGAAAGTTTGGAAAAAGATGTGGGAACTGGGGAACAAGAGATTAAAATGATCAATGCGGATGCCTTAGAGATGGAAACAGAACTCAGATTTTTTGAACCTTTTGAAGGAACAGAACGCAGTTATATGAAAGTTTCATCTTTGGACCAAAAAAAATCCAAAGTGATCTGGGGTTTTGATGGATCCATACCTTATCCATCTAATTTGATGTTACTTTTTATGAATTTTGAAGAAATGATCGGAAAAGACTTTGAAGAGGGACTGTCCAACCTAAAAGTTGTTTTAGAAAAGTAAGGAAACTCATTTCGATTGAACAAACAAAATATCTATTGGCAACTTTACCAAGACGATCCCATTTTAAAACCCGGATTCCCATCTCCCATTTTGGCGGATCCGAGTTTTTTATTTCCTGAAAATTGTCCTGATGGCCTTTGGCATCTCTTTGCTCACAATATCTTTGGAGTACAAGAGTTCCATTCTGAAGATGGTATCCATTGGAAAAAAAGAAAAACCGTAGTATGGAATGCCATGCGTCCTTTTATCTTTTTGGATGCGGGAACTTATTATTTATATTACGAAAAATACAAATTCCTTCATGTCCTTATGTCTTGGTTTCCTTTTCGGAAATGGAAGTCACATATCGAAGTCAGAACCAGTAAAGATTTAAAATCTTGGTCCTCACCAAAAACAGTCATTATACCAAAATTTTCCTTTCATAAAGATTCAAAATATGGAGAATCGGTGAGTAATCCTTGTTTGGTGAAGTTTGGGAAAAAGTACAGAATGTACTTTTCTTCGTCTCTAGTTTTTATCCCTGACTGTGGATTTTGTGAACCAAAACATATCACGGTTGCTGAAGCAGACTCGCCACTGGGACCGTTTTCCTATTTTTCTGATCCCATAATTTCACCAAATGAGATGGATCCATTTTGTAACTTGGGGGCAGGTTCCATCAAAGTGATTGAATGGAAAGGTAGATACCTTGGATTTCAAAATGGAATTTTTTGGAATCCTGTGAGAAAGGAATCCTGTTCGGCCATTCTCTTTTTACAAAGTGAGGATGGGATCAATTTTGATCGCATCAACCATACTCCCATCCTTGGCCCTACTGGAAGAGGATGGAAAGCAAGCCATGTATATGCTTGCGATGTGAAGTATTCGGAAACCGAAAAAATCTTTATCCTTTATTTTAATGCACGAAACAAAGCCCATTGGACCCAAGGCAAAGAAGCCATTGGTCTTTTTGTGGGTAAGGTGGAAGAATCCAAAACTTCTGGAACGAAATCTACCAAACCAGTCACCAAACAAAAACCAACGACTAAAAAGAAAATATCCAAACCAAAACCAAAGGTAAAGAAGTCTAATCGCAAATGACAAAATCTCTTGTTGGACACTCAAAAGACTTAGGTGCCAATTTTATCATCCGTCGTGTTCTTCCTGCGATGGAGAAACGTTCGGTAGGCCCCTTTGTTTTTTTTGACCACTTTGGTCCTGTACCTGTCGTGACTGGTGAAGAACTAGTAGTTCGTGCGCATCCGCATATAGGTCTTGCTACCATCACTTTTTTATATGATGGGGTCATCACTCACAGAGATAGTTTAAAAGTGGAAATGGACATTCGCCCAAATGAAACCAATTGGATGGTAGCAGGTTCAGGAATCGTACACAGTGAACGCTCTAAATTTGATCCAAAATATGAAATATTGGAAGGCATCCAAACCTGGATTGCTTTGCCTGCAGATAAAGAAGAGATAGAACCAAGTTTTGAACATTTTTCGGAACAGGAAATTCCGGTTTTAACGAAAGATGGTTTGGTCTTTCGTTTGTTAGGTGGAAGTTACCTTGGATTACGTTCTCCTGCGACTGTGCATTCACCCTTATTTTATGCTGACATAGAAATCAAACAAAGTGCAGATCTTGTCCATTGGGATCTAACTGATAAAGAAGAAGCGGGACTTTATGTGTCTCGTGGTGCGATCGAATCCAACGGTGAATCTTATGCAGTAGGTTCTATGGTATTATTTGAAAAGGGAACTTCTGTATCTTTTAAAGCCAAACAAAACAGTCGTTTGATTTTACTCGGTGGGGAACCACTTACGGAAAAAAGAAATATATTTTGGAACTTTGTTTCGACAAAACAAGAAAACATAGAAAGAGCAAAGGAAAGATGGGCAAAAGATGAATTTCCGAAAGTTCCAGGGGAAACAGATCGAATTCCTTTGCCCACTTAAAAGTGAAAGTTTAGGTTTTATTTAATATCGTCGGCTGCTTTTTTGTATTCTTCCGCTTCTGCACGAAATTCTTTTGCAAGTGTTAGGCAATGTTCTTTAAACTTTGCTTCGCTGATTGCTTTTCCACCTTTGTTACCCGCCATTTTTTCGTGTCTTTTGGCACTTGCTTCTTTCTCTTTTGCCATCGCATTGAGATAAGAACGTGCAGCTTGTTTACTTTCTGGAGAATTTGCTTCTTTAATCATCAAATTTTCCAAGTCAGATAAAGCAAATACGGATGTAGATGCTAACACGAGTAATAGGGAAATAATTTTTTTCATAGATTCCTCTCTGGCATCTATTATACCGATTCTATTAAAATGTCAATAGGGCAGTGATTGATATTTTACAGTATCAGAACCAGCAGACATAAAAGCTAACTTTGTACCGGTTTCTGCATAGGCTGAGATAGTTTCCAAAAACCCAGATGCGGTTACCATAAATGTTTCATTCGGTCCCACGAGTTTTTGGAATTCAGGAAAGTAAATAGAACCAGAAATGGTATAAAAAATTCCGAAAGTCACAGGGTCACCTAATTTTGAAAAGGTGAAATTCTGCGCCTGGTTGAACTCCCAAGATTCCAATCGAAATTTATCATTGGAAGTAAAAAGATATCTTGGAAAAGGATGGTATGTGATGAGTTGTTTTATTTGTTTTTCGGAACCATCTGATTTTTGAAAATTTAAAACAGCGAGAGCTTTTTCTAAATGTAGTTCTCTTGGATTTCCATCATCCCCCAATCGTCCATAATCGTACACTCTGTACGTGGAATCTGAGGACTGTTGTACTTCCAATAGTAAAACACCACCACCTATCGCATGAATGGTTCCTGGGTTTAGAAGGAATACATCACCTGGTTTGACTTTCCATTTACGTAGTACAGTCTCTCCTAAATTTTGTTTTACTAAAGTTTCGTATTCTTCTCGGTTTGTGTGGGTATCAAAACCAACTACAAGTTCTGCTCCGGGATCAGCGCTTAAAACGTACCAACATTCCTTTTTTCCATTCGATTTGGGATCATATTTGAGTGCATAATCGTCATCGGGATGGACTTGGACGGAAAGTTTTTCTTTGGCGTCTATGACTTTTACGAGTAATGGTAATCCAGATTTGGCAAATGGTTTTCCGAGAACTTGATCTGGTGCTTTTCGGATAAGTTCTGTTAGTGGGGTATTCTCAAACTCTTTATTTTTGATAGGAGAAATGTCCGATCCGTAAACTGAAACTTCCCAGGATTCCCCAATGGATCCTTCTGGAATTTTACGACCAAGAGAAGTTTCGAGTTTTCTTCCTCCCCAGATTTTTTCCTTATAGAGGGGGTTTACAAATAGAACTTGAGGAATCTTCTCCATCGATTTCCTTTTTAGACAGTACTCTTTGCTCGTAAAGGGATATTTTTGTGTATTAAGAGTTTCACGCGGAGGTATTTTTTCTTAAAATGGGTAAAAGAATCGGGGCGGAATTTGGAAAGATCAAATTCAAAAACCTTTCCCTGGACTAGGGCCGATTTGGGAAATTCGACCTTTAGATTCCTGTAACCTTTGTAACTGCCTCGTCCATTGCAAGCAGGACAATGCGGGTCACCACCCATACAATCCCGACAGACTATTCTTACCGTTAAGGGGATGACAGCAATCACTGGTCGTATGATTTCTGATTCTTTTAAATCAATGATCAAATCGTAATCGATTCCTGTAACTTTACGTCTATCTTTGTTACGAAAACCTTTCCTCATTAATCCCCGTTTGGCGAGCTCTAAAATTCCGGTAGTGAATCGAACACGAGAGACTGGAAGTACAAAGGGATGTTCTTCTAATTTGCGTTTTAAAAATTCACGAGCATAGTTTTTCCTAAATTCTTCATCGTAACGTTTTCGTCCTTCACCCGTTAAGGTTTGGTAAGCAAAATAGAGGTTTTGGAATTTTGAATAAGATCCTGTGTGCGGATTGTCCGGATGGAATTGTTTGACCAAATGACGGAAAGAGGATTTAATCTCTTCCGTCGTGGCACCAAAAGGAATCTCTAGGACTTCGTAAAGGTTGGTAGGTTCTGGTGGTATGGATAAACTCATTCCACCCTCATTGGTTTATGGTTCTTGGAAATCTCCGCTGACTGAAACTTCCAATATCGATTCAGAAACCATTCTAGTTTCTAAACTCCCTTTTGCTTGGATGTATCTGTCGATGGTTCTTGCTACTTCGCGGAGTCTGTCGCGGTAAGCGGTTGCTAATCGTAGACGTTCCCAAGGACTTTGGATTTTTTCTAACTCAAAATTTAAGGTATTGTCGTCAGCATTAGTAACAGTACGAACCGAAAGTGTAAGTCCTTTGACTCCACCGCTTGTATTATTTTTTAATTCACGGTAAGTAGTGACAGGATCTTTTCCTTTTTCACTTAGCGATTTTCTGGACCAAAAAGAAATTTCATCTAAAGAGAATCCACCACCTTCTGCTCCACCGCCACCTTTCAACTTCATCACAAAACGGCTATGTAATACATAACGTGGTTCAAATGGAAGGTGGATTTCCCTTGCATTGGTCACTTGACCATAACGACTGTCTTTGATTTTTTTTTCGAAACTAAGGAACTTAACCTTTTCATTGATCACAGCGTGGTAATCATCCACTTCTTTACCAATTCTTTCGATCTTTTGTTGTTGTTTCGCATTGTACGGGATGAGAGCGATACTTCCATCTGGATTTAACTTTTTAGAATCTGCTTGGCTAACAGGTTCATTTTTTTCATCCGCGGCAAAAAGGCCAACGGTGAGTAGGAAGGATAAAATTAGGACAAACGAGATACGCATACGAACTCCCAAGTAGTAGACTCTATATATATTTTCGACTTTTGAAATGAAATCATTAATTTGTTAAAAATAAGGTTGATAAAAAACGCAAAAACCCGAGCCTAGCGGTAGGTCTTCTATGGAAATCAATCTGAAAAAAAATGCCGACGCTTATGTGATCAGCATTTCTGGAAGTTTGGACATTTATACTTCCCTGGATTTTAAAAACTTCCTGGAAACCAATGTTCCGAGCCAACCCACTGAAAATCTGCACGTCATCATCAATTTAGAGAAACTCAATTATATTGATTCCTCTGGAATTGGCATGCTCATCAAGCAGCTGAATTATGTCCAGGAACTCAAGGGAAAGTTCTCCATCGCCAATATGAAACCAGCGATTGAAAAGGTTTTTAAAGTGGCAGGACTTACCAGTTACTTCCAAACCATTGGCGAAGACGAATACCGCGAAAAATACGCAGTTTAGTATTTCGTTTTAGTCTCGCGTTTCTAGTCGATTTTCTAAGATAAAAGCATCCCAAATCCCCCAAAACCTCCCAAGTGAGTTGTGACTAGGCACTAAATCAACGTAAATCTTTCCATTTGGGTATTCGGAAGGTTCTAAAGGAATTTCTACAGGATTGGTGAAACTCTGGTTTCGATCCACATATACAGAAATTTTGGGCCTTCCATTCACAACAATGTTTAGTTTCCTTGGTTTGAATTTGGAACCCTTTAGGGGACGATACCGAGTGAGATCCAAATACAGGTAAACTGTCGATTTAGAGACCACCTGTTTTTCTAATAAGAATGGGAGTCCAGTTTCAGGTACCATTCGGCAAATATAATCTTGGAGTCCTAAGTGAGGTGCATCTGGTTCTAACTCATAGGATTGGTAGAGGGCCCATGTTTTTAATTCGGGAAAGGTGGCCACGTCTTCTGGCAATTGACCTTCTTCGATTCCAAATTCTTGTTTGGGGATAAGGGAGTCGGATGCGAACATCGAAGCAAAGTTTGATAAAAAGATTGCCGTAAGGAGAAGGATTCGTAGTTTCAATGGAAGCACCTAGTACAAGTATCGGAAAACGAGACAAGTCCCCCTTTGAAAATTATTCGCTCTTTAGAATTGATCCAAAACGAGTTTCAAAAAGGCTCCTCTTTGACACTCGGCAACTTTGATGGAATCCACGTGGGTCACCAGACCTTACTCTTACGGACTGTGGAGAAAGCTAAGGATTTAGGACTTCCCTCCGTCGTTGTCACTTACTTTCCCAATCCATCTGTAGTTCTTGGAAAAAAACCTAATTTCAAATACTTATCTTCGGAAACAGAAAAAGAGGAACTCATCCGTGGGTTTGGGATCGACTACTTGGTTGTTTTGGATTTTACCTTAGAACTTTCAAAAATGTCTGCGGAAGATTTTTTAGAAAAGATTATGATCCAAACTTTGAATGCAAAACATATCGTCATTGGTTATAATCATTTTTTTGGAGCAGAACGTCGTGGTGATTTTACATTACTCGATGCAAATAAAACTAAATATGGTTATGCGGTAGAATTAAAAGAAGCAGTTCTAAAAAAGGAAAGTAAAATTTCCTCTTCCCTCATCCGAGGATTTTTGGAAAAAGGGGAGATGGAAGAAGCAAAAATTCTTCTTGGAAGAAATTATCATATAACGGGTGTTGTGTTTGAAGGTGCCAAACGAGGTAGGACCATTGGGTTTCCCACAGCCAATATCAAAGTTCCTGAAGACAAACTTTTGCCATCTATCGGTGTTTATGCTTGTTTTGCGAAGTTTGATGGCCGTGACCACAAAGGAATGGTCAACATTGGTCACAATCCCACCTTTGATGGAATCGGATTACATGTGGAAGTCAATGTTTTTGATTTTGATGGTAATTTGTACGGAAAAGATGTAGAATTAGAAATTGTTAGTAAAATCAGAGATGAGAAAAAATTTAGTGGTTTGGAAGAACTGAAAAACCAACTAACAAACGATAAAGAAGAGAGTGTCCGTATCTTAAATTTTAACTAAGTGGTATAATTTTCCTTTTCGTTTGATTTTCCCTAAAATTTGTCCGTTTGTTGAATCCTTTTCTATCAATCCTTCTAAAGATGTTTTGGATACGGCCCAATCTTCTTTTAGCTCATCAAAATAAAATCCATGTTCCTTTTTTGATGAGTCTTTCATTAAAAGTACATTTTTTTGTTTTTTTTCGCCTTCTTCCATAAGTACAAACCCAGGTCCTGGAAATAAAGGTACGAATTTTTCTTTGATACGTAATTGTTTTTTAAAAGCAGGAATGTCACGGAGAATACGATAATTTTTTTTAGGGATTAAAAAGTTTACACCTTCTAACACATAACAAATAAAAATTAACTTACCTTTAAGATCTTGTGATGAAGTTCGAATTTGTTTTTTTTCAGAAAGGCGATTTGCAATGCGATTAATTCTATTTTTTAAAGCGGAATCCAAAAACTCAATTTTATCTTCAGATTTAATTTTTTCTAAGATATGGAAAAGTGTATCAAATTCTTTTTGTTTGTATTCGTTTTTGATTTTGAACTTTAAAATTTCTGCGTTTAAACGTTTGCTTCTTTGTAAAAAGTAAGGTGATTCGTTTGTTTCAGAAAGTTGAATCAATTTTTCTGACAACTCAATCATTGAGGAGATATGAATTTTTGATTCCCTTTCGAGTTCTTCCAAACGAATCAATTCATTTTCTAATTCGATTTTGGTTTGAAAGAATTCTTCTGCCCCCAATATTTTTTTGGTCGGTTTCATCTTGGATCTTAGTTTGCAAACTTACGTTTTTTAATAGATAAAATAATTCCAACAGCAGTCATTGCCATCACTAAATGCGATCCACCATAACTCATAAACGTTAGTGGAACACCTGTTACGGGGAGAAGTCCAATTACAATTCCGACGTTAATGGCAATATGAAAAAAGATCATAGCAACAATACCTGCGGCAAGAAGAGATCCAAACCTGTCTTTACTTTCAAAACTAATTTGGAGTCCACGGAGTGGGATGGACATAAGGAAAAATAATAATAGAACACTTCCAAAAAATCCTGTTTGTTCGGCCCAGGAAGCAAAAATAAAATCTGTTCCCGATTCGGGAACATGAGGGACACGACCTTCCGTCATCTCTCCGTGAAAGAGCCCTTTTCCAAATACCTTTCCTGAACCTACTGCAGGTTTGGATGCTCGGAGTTGGTAACCTGCACCTTGTTTGAATTGGTCAGGATTGAGAAATGCAGTAAGACGAATGACTTGGTTTTCACGAAAGGGAATGGATTTGTGAACCGCAATGGCAGATAAGATGGAGAGTCCCAAAATTCCAATGGTGATGTAGTAGTTTCTTAAGTGTTTGGAACCTCGGGCAATTCGAATAAAAATCATTACCAAACTAATGAGGGCAAGTGTTCCACCGAGACCAAACATAAACGCTTCGTTAGATAAAATTTTATATCCGAGACTAGCGTATTCATCTTTCACAATTTCTGATGCTTCCCGAATCATTTGTAGGTTTTTGGGATTTTCAATTCCAGGTAGAGTTAGGCCAGATACTTTTTTCCCATCTAAAATTAACCAAATTTTACCTTGGAGTTGGTTTACGATCGATACAAGTTCTACTTTGTTATCTTTGCGAAGTAAATCAATGAGTGGTTGGATGAGGGTTAATTGAGAGTAAGCAAGATACATGGGAACCATGAGGGAAATTCCTCCGAAGGTAAGTAGGGATCCCACATGTAAAATATCAGCTCCACCTAAGTATAACATGGTGAATAACATTGGTAAAAAAGATACAGCAGTTCCAAAGTCTGGTTGCAGAATGATGAATAACATTGGCACCAAACAAATAATAAATGGAACAATGAGTACTGTTATCTTGTGCATTTCCTTTTCTTTTAAAACTAAATACTGCCCAAGAAGAATTACGGTTGCTAGTTTAGAAAATTCGGATGCTTGGAGGGTGATGGGCCCAAGTTTTAACCAAGAACGAGCACCACGACCGGAAGGAAGGTATCCAATTCCAGGGATCAGTGTTAGAATCAGTAAAACAATCGAAAAGAGATAAATGAAAAGGGCATACGAACCTATCAGCTGATAGTTGATTCTTGACATAAACCACATGGAGATCAGTCCTACGAAAACAAACGTAAACTGTTTATACCATCGTCCGAGTCCATCGGCGGTGTTTGCTTCTTGTGTGTATAAAGTTAGGACTCCTGCCATTGCCACTAGGACAACGGAAAAAATTAGAAAAAAATCGAGTTTTTCTGTATTGCGATCAGCCATTAAAATGCCTCTTGTTCTACTGGTGCTTCTTCTTCCATTGTTTTAGCACGTGACCTATCTGTTCTTGGGAAAGACCCTGGAGGGAAAGCTGCTTTGAAGACTTCACGTGCTGCCGGAGCCGCAGATGCAGCACCACCTACTCCGTATTCTACGAACGCAGCAACTAATATTTGTTTTTCGGGAGGTGCATTTACGGGTGCATAGCCAATGAACCAAGCGTGGTTCGAAGAGGAAGCACCTCTCCTTCTTGTTTGTGCCGTTCCTGTTTTACCTGCAATTTCTGGAAGTGTTGGTGAGTTGAGAACACCAGATGCAGTTCCTGAATATCCTACTAAGTACAATCCTTCTTTGAGTGCTTCCACTGTAGAACGTTTCAAAGGAATGTCTCTTAATATTGTAGGTTCTGTTTTTTGAATGAGAGAGTTATCTAGAGGACTTCTAATTTCAGATACAATATATGGTTTGTATATTTTTCCATTGTTGACAACTGCCATATAAAAAAGTGCCATTTCAATGGGTGTCACAGATATAAAACCTTGTCCGATAGAAAGGTTTACTGTATCTCCATCAAACCACTTGTTACCATAAGTTCTTTTTTTCCAATCGGAACTGGGAATAAACCCAGTGGCTTCGCCTGGAAGGTCAATGCCGGTTTTTTTGTCTAAACCAAATAACCGTGAGTAGGCGAGAATTGGTTCAGCACCCAATTTATAACCTAATTGATAAAAATAAACAGAATTGGATTTTTCTAGTGCTTGTGCTAGATTCAACTCTCCATGATTCTTTTTATCCCAGTTATAAAATACTTGGTCCGGAACACCTTTAAAGGTTGATTTAAGAGTAAAACTTGCAGGGCAGGAAAAAGTTTGTTTTGGATCAAAATTGATTTTATGTTCACTTTCCATTGCGGCAAGGCCAACGAGCGTTTTAAAGGTAGATGCAGGAGGGAACCTAGATTGGATTGCTAAATTCAAAAATCCACCATTGTTCGTAACGCGTGTAAAGTGGTTAGAGCGATCTAGTTTATTTTTGCCAGACAAAATATTTGGGTCATAGGCTGGATTTGATGCCATCGCCAAAACTTCCCCCGTAGTGGCTTTGATAGCAAGAACCGTTCCTCTCACCCCTTTTAACGCACGATAGGCTGCGATTTGCATATCGCGGTCGATGGTTAAAATTAAATTATTACCGGGAACAGAATGTTCGATGACACGTTCTTCTTCAATATTTCCTTCTGTATTTCTTTTTTGGATGCGAAATCCGTCCTGCCCACGAAGGGTAGTATCATAGAGAGATTCGATTCCACCTTTCCCAATGAGTTGGTAGGTTTTAATTTCTTTTTCTTGTAAATCACTAGTGGTTGGTTTTCCCACATAACCAGTCACATGCGAAAGAGCAGGGCCCATGTGATACACTCTTGCTGGTGAAGAAACCAAATACACATACCGATTGATATTATCTAGAACGAGGATTCTTTCTTGTTGTTCTCGTGATATTCCTTCTAAAAGTACA
The DNA here is from genome assembly GCF_004770905.1 of Leptospira bandrabouensis. NCBI lineage: Bacteria > Pseudomonadati > Spirochaetota > Leptospiria > Leptospirales > Leptospiraceae > Leptospira > Leptospira bandrabouensis. The sequence continues at coordinate 1,292,106 of NZ_RQHT01000014.1, forward strand.
AAAGGTTCACGGGAACGGATTTTTTTTATCAACCGAGAGTCTTGAAGTTCTTTTTCATAATAAACGATGGGGATAGAAAGAGCTTCGCAAAATTTATAGATAAAATCTTTTACCTTTCTCGGATCGTTCTTTAATAAACTTGTGTTAAGAATTACATCTAGGGAAGCCGAATTGGATACTAAAGGTTGGCTTGTTTCTGGTGTGAGAAAATTCCTATCAAAAATATTGCCCCTGTCAGCTGGAATGGATTCACTTCTGCGAACAAAACGTTCTGCCTTTAATGAATTCTCACTTCCTTGAACAATTTGTAAATTAAACAACTGGAGAATGTAGGCAGTGAGTGTAAATACAATCATCCCCGTAAAGAAATACAATCGTTTACGGAAACTTGCTTCTAAACGAAACTCAGATGCCGACTGGCTCATTGTCTAACCTCGTCTGCATCCAAACGGAAAGCCCAAGAGAATAAAAAGAACAATGCAGGACCAATGAAGGCATTGTACAATGATACATATAAAAAGGAATAACTTTGGTTCGAATGAAAAAACATCAAAAATAAAAGATAAGTAATGAGTCGGGATAAAAATGTAAATCCTAGAATATAAATCGTAATGGAAATATAGTTCTCAGTGTAAGAACTTCGCATCACTTTTCCTACAAAATATCCAATGATGGCATAGGAAAAAGAATGAAGTCCAATTTTGTAGTAAACAATATTGTCTCCACCAATCTCACCACCTAATGCAGTGTCTGTGAGTAACCCACCGAAAAACCCAAGCCATAATCCATAAAGTGGTCCTTTTCTTAATGCAAAAAAGACAACAAAGATCACCATAAAGTCAGGTCGAATGGCATTTCCTAATTCAAATAGGTTGGATCCATTTAGAAAATGGGAGAGTAACAAGCCTATGACGATAAATAGTTTGTCTAAAATCATGGTGTTACCTCCTTAGGGCCTTCTTGTGTGGAAGGAGCGGCTGGGGTTGTGGGTGTCGAATCAGGTGTATTTGTATTCACAGAAGGTTTTGTATATTGAGGATTTCCAAAAGTAGAAGGAAAGTTACCTTGTCTTTTTTCAGGTTCTTTTCCTTTTTTGTTATAATCTTTTTCTTTAGGAAAATCAATTTCACCAAAATAAGGGCCATCAATTTGGATTGTTTTTTCAGCTGGCCACTCTTCTCTCCATTTTTCAGGTTGTTTCTTTAAAACAATCACGTGTAATAGTTTATCAAATTCAACAAACGGGCGTAAGATGGCAGTTTTAAAAGATCCATTCCTTGGGCCTTCTTCAATAATCGTTCCTACAGGAATTCCTTGTGGGAAGACTCCGGATCCACCGGAACTAAATACAGCTTTTCCAATTTTACTAAACCCTTCCGTAAACATAGTGTTAGCTGATGTAGGTGGAGGATTCGGTCCCATGGGAAAATTACCAATGGCTTTTGGATCAATGACAATCCCGGCATCAATATAATCTAACAAAACGTCAGTACCTCGACCACTGTTTCCATTGAGTGAGGCCCAAAGATTGGTTCCTGGTATCGAAACTCCCATGGAAAAGTTGGAGTTGATGATGGGTTGGATGACTGCTGATCCTTTGGATACGGCAATAATTTTACCAACTAATGCTTCTGTAAATTTCCCTTTTTCATCCAATGCGCGAGCCACAACAGGCATATAAGGTTTGATTCCTACTTCAGAACCTTTGTTGATGATGATGGTTCTATAAATTGCATTCAAACGTACACTCAATACTTCCGCCCTTACAGACGGATAATCTAAATGTAAGGGAAAGTTTAACTCTTGTCTGAGGATGGCATTTTCTGCCTTCAATCTTTCGACATCTTTGGAAAGTTGGCGGTATTCTTCCATGACGTTCAAACAAGAATCGCGTTCTTCTCTGACTCGTTCGAAAGATTCGAGTTTGTTATAGCTACTTTTGATAAGGGATCCGAAGGAATCAAAGGACCCAGAAAAAAAGTCGCCTACACCCTGAAAGCTGGCAATCCCTCTTACCATGAAGTTGCCGTTCCAAATTAGGGAAGTAAAGGAAAACAGGAATACGAAGAGTAGGGAAAACAATTCGTCATTTTGATTGATGCGATTCCACTTCATGGACTTATGTCACATTAATTTTATCGGAAAGAATCTTTCAAGCGAGAATCAATTTTGGCCAATTTTTCACTACAGGGACTCTGGTAGGAAGTACAGTGAGGCCGGTGCCTCCCACCGGGCCTCGCCTCGAATGGTCTGGAGTCCTTTCGGGTTTCGGAAAACGGTGACCCGGACATTTCCCGGCGTGGGAGGGCGACTTCCATTCCATCCCAATTTCAGTCGGACTTCCCCGAATCCTGGATCAACAACTTGTGCGAAATAAGTTTTTGTCCCCGCTTGCACAATGGCAAATTCTCGAATTCCCAAAATGGGCCTCGGGTCGTTTGCCGTTCCCAAAAATTTTGAGACCAAGGAAAGGAAACTGGGGAAATCTTTTGTTTCCAGAGAAGATATATAATGGAGCAAGTGTTGGCGCAGGTATTCTTTTGCGTGGTTGTGTGCGAGTAACACACGGTGGCGTCGGTTTAGTTGCGAGTAGAAAGACTGAAGAAGGTCTCTTTCTTCTCTAGTACAGCCCGCACGAAACGCCAACCGGTCAAGTCGTTTGCTGTGCATACGTACAAGTTCAAACCTATATGTGAGATAGGCACTGAACCGAAAGCTAAGATAAAAGAAAAGAACCAGAAGGACAAGTTCTAACAAGGCGAATTGGGGATCGCCCTTCCATATCCAAACTGGTTTTTCTGGCAACATTTGTTGTTAGACAGATTTGGTTTGAGTTTTTGTGCTTTCTCTTTGGGAATGTGGTCAGGTAACATGGTGTTAGATGGGGATTTTAAATCTTTCCATTGTTCTATATGCAAAGAATCTATCTCTTAATTTTCTTATATTTTATAAATTGCCTCGTGATTCTGAAGGGACAGGATACTATCCGAAAAAGTGAAGCTGAAAGAGAAATCGCAAAAATTATTTTATTAAAAACAATTAGTTGTGGTTATAATGCCGGACGAGCCTATGCAATTTCTGAATTAGGTAATGAAGAAGAGGAACCGTATCCTTGGGTGCAGATCGGTGGTGGTTCGAATGCAAGTAGAGTTTTTTATGATAAAAAGGCATTAAACCATTGTTTGAGATCTTTGTCGGTAATGCCTTGTCCTACCAAAGATATAAAAACGAATGATGGTGATCGTGAATATGTAAACACTCTTATCTTCACACGTTACCAATCCTGTAATTTTCGCCTAATTGAAAATTGGAAAATATTTGAAACATTTAAGGAAGAAATCTAATGAGAATTTCGAATCATATCTCTGTAAAAATTCTTTCAACAAAGTATTCATTCTTTGCTGCTTTCTTTTGGATTTTGAACGATTCATATTTCAAATCTATATTTCATAATGAAATAACAGGAAAAATAAGCGATATCATTGGTTTGTTTTTAACTCCCTTACTTCTGTCTGTAATAGTTTTAATTTTTTGTAATTACAAAAAATTTAAGTTAGAAGAATCAAAAATTTTATTCGTTAGTATGTTTTTTGTAGGTCTTATTTTTATTCTATTGAACTTAAACCAAAAAACGAATGATTTCCTAACTAAAATTCTATGGTTTTTGATTCCTTCAAAAGGAATTGCTGACCAAACGGATATATTCTGCTTAATCGTTTACATTCCATTACTCTTGTTATTCTATAATCTCAAAAAGAAACAGTCAGGAAAAAATTTAAACTTATTAAAATATTTAACTCCAGTTTTAGTAAGTTTAGCTTTTATTAATACTTCAGCTGTTGGAAATTTAGAATCAGACTATAGTAGGATTTCCCTTTTTTGGTTACTTGCCGATATGGATGACCAAATAATTTCTACAACTCCAAAAGACGGTGATACCTATCAAAAATCCGAGATGATAAACTTTGAATGGATTTATAAAAACTATTATGGCGTTACTGAACCATCAGTTTACGATAATGAAATCGACTGCGGTATTACACAAGACCTGGGTGAATTAAAGAGATTTGTCACAGGAAAATTCCAGAATTATATAGTTCAAATTGCAAATAACGAAGTATTTTCTCCGATTGAAATGGAAATACATTCTAACGGAATAGAAAAAAAAGTTACAAGCGCGATAAACAATTCCGGCACTTATTACTATAGGGTCGCCCTTTTATATAAGAATAAAGAAGGTTGTGCGGAACAAAAGTTTCAGATTTATTTACCACAACAAGTTAAGAAAATATTCATTGTTGATTAATGGATAAACCGAAGGCAAGAAAATGAAAAAAGAAATCCAAGATATTATATCCTACAAAAAACATAGGCCTTGGGAAATGCCAAATAGGCATTGGTTTTGGTACCAGGAATGGAATGATGTTTTATTTTTACATTACCAAATACAAGAGAAGGATTTGAGGAAATTGGTTCCCGATTTTTTAGAATTGGATTCTTTTGAAGGATCTTACTTTGTATCCGTTGTGGCTTTTACAATGAATCAAATTCATATTAGAAATACGTTTCCTATTGGGTATTTTTCCAATTTTCATGAAGTGAATTTGCGAACTTATGTAAAAAATAAAAACAAACCAGGTGTCTATTTTTTAAGTATTGAAGCGGAAAAATTGATTCCGACAGTTATGGCAAAACTATTATCTGGGTTGCCTTATGAACATTCTAATATAGTTAGGTCACCTAACTTTTACTATATGAATGGCAAACGAAGTCAAATCAAAATTGATTTTACTGTTGGTAATAAAAATGAAAATTTGAAAGGGATCGATTTATGGTTAACGGAAAGATATTGTTTATATAAAGATAATTCTAAAAATCAAATTCCCTTAGAGGTTCATCATAAACCCTGGGATTTATATCATTGCGAGTTAAAAAATTTGGAAATAAAGTATCAGAAGTTTAATGAATACCTAGACTTCAATCATCCTTCTTTATACCATTATTCTCCCGGTGTAAAAGTAATTGCATGGAACCAAAACTAGAATCGTTGTTTCATAGTGATAAATAAAACTTGAAGGTCGTCATGATTTCCAATTTCGATCATTTCCTTCTCTATGCTTCGGAACCAGAAAAAACATTTCAGTTTTTAAAAAACCGATTTCAATTAAACATTCTGATACCCCTAACAAATTTTGGACCCTTCCAGAGTGGGATGTTTGTCTTCCAAAATGGAATTTTAGAAATTCTTTGGTATGAAAACAAATCTAACGAAGAGAAAACGAATTTTCCCATCAATCAATTTGTAGGTTTTGCATTACAATCCGATTTAGATTTAACTAAAACCAAACGAGAGTTAGAAAATTTAGAATTCACTGTTTCTAATGTTATGGAGCAAAAAGTTTTTAATGCAAAGAGCGAAGAGGTAGTGATCTCGGAAATTGTAATGTTGGATCGTTTTTTGGGAGATTTCCAAACTTTCTTTATTGAATATAAAACTGATGATTTACGAAAAAAATTCGAAGAACTATCTAAAACATCGCTGTGGGAAATGGAATCGTTTGTTTTAGAGACGGCAAACCCAGAAGAAACGAGAAATGGTTTTTTAAGTTTGGGTTTTAAACATGAGATAGACAATTGTGTTTTTGATTCGAACGGGATCAAAGTCAAAATCCAAAAAACGTTGTCGCAAAATGGAATTTCTTCTTTTGTGATCCAATCCAAAGAAGAGAAGGTCGATATTTTACAGGTGTTAAAGGAGGCTAATGGATACAGATGATATTGTGTTTGCCTCATTTTTGCATTAAAGTTAAAAAACCTTTAACCTGGTTTCGATTACCTTTGCCCTATACAGAATATACCCCCGCGCCAGCGATTGGAGCGGAAAGCGCGGTCACTTTCAGAAAAAACAGAGAAACACCAAACTTATGTGAGGCGCCCAAATTTCTTGTTCGATTTGGAAAGATAATTTAATCTGTTAGATCAACTTCTTCGAATGCTTCTGTTTGGTGGCGAAACATCCAAAGTTTATCCCCTGAATAAAAATTAATAAAACTATCTCGCATTTCGAATTGGCCGATGCCTCGAAGTAATAAGTTTTCTTCAAATTGAGTTTCTGATGGTAAATCAATTACAATCATGCGACGTGTTGTGGTAATGGCCACTTTGTCATAAAGATTGGCAAACGAACGAATGATTTCCTGTTCAAGGCTGATGGTTTCCCAATGGTTGGTATAACTATTATATAAATATAATTTTCGATCGCTCATAACTAATGCTGCTTTGTGACCCATAGCGATCTGGTATCGTTCTTCACCAAAATGATGTCCTTTTTCCCATTCAGTGCTTGAGTTACTAACACCTAACAAATTTTTTTGTGTGACTAATATACAAAGGTCTCCATAACATTGGGAGTGCCAAATTTGTTCACCGCGTGTAGAGTAGGAAATTTCTTGACCATCAGATAAAAATGCCTTAAAGGAATGATGGCCTTTGACAAAGTTGATTGTAGTTTTGATGTATGGATAGGCAGTGCGGTCAGTTACGTGACTTTCAAAAGTTGTAACTTGGTGGTGAACTTCTGGTGGAGCATTTAGAATTCGGTTGGCCTCGGGAGTCAATTGGCGTAGTGGATTAAGACGAGTTTCCTGGTATCCTTGTCGATCGTTACTTGGATTTGCTAAAATACCCAAGTTGTTAAAAATCGATGAAATTAGGATAAGAATTAGAAAACCATTTAACAGATTACGCATATTGCATTTCCTATTGGTAATAGAATCTTAGATTGTATCTTTGGACAACCATTTCTCCGTCTTAGACGGTGAATAGTTTTGAAGAGTGGGAAGAAGGTCTTTGGAATTTTCAAGGACTTGCACTAGGGCCGCATTTTCCTTTTTTAAAAAACCAGATTCCACCATGGTTCGGAACATTTGGACCAGTGGATTGTAAAATCCATTCCAATTCAATAAAACAACGGGTTTATAATGTAAACCTAACTGAGACCAGGTGATGATTTCAAAAAACTCTTCCATAGTTCCAAATCCACCCGGTAACACAATGAATGCATCAGATAAGTCGAACATAACTCTTTTTCTTTCATGCATGGTTTCGACAAGGATTAGTTTGCCGAGCCCACTATGTTCAATTTCTTTTTTCTTTAAGAATGTAGGAAGTACACCTGTAACTGAACCGTTTTTTGATAAACAACCGTTTGCCACTGCTCCCATTAAACCCACACTGGCTCCTCCATACACCAAACCAATTTGTTCTGACGCTAGAGATTCGCCTAATTCGTATGCGGCGGTCATAAAGTTGGGATCAAATCCGGGTGCGGAACCGCAGTAGACTGCAATGTTTTTAATTTGAATCATTTCGTAATTTGGTTATCAAAAGAAATTGATTCTTCAATTTGTAAATTCATATATTTCTTTTGTTGGAAATTCCCATTCGGGAGTGGGGAAGGTTTCGTCTTTAGGAACTTCAAACCAAGGAGAGTATTTGCTTTCTGATTTTAGAATGTGCATTTCTTGAGAAGGCATATAACTTTGTGCTAAAAGAAAAAGTGTCTGCCCGCCTTTTCCTGTTACTTTATCCACCACTAAAACTGCGTGGCCTGGGGAACCTGCTTCGATCCAAATATCACCTGGTTTTAATTCGCCAATTGATTTTTTCTTTAATTCGGATTTTAAGGAAATAGTTCCGGCATATATGTAAATAAATTTTAAATATTCTTCGAATACATCACGGCCTTTGCCTTGTGTAAACTTTCCTTTTTTCCAATGGGTTTGGTTTCCATTCACTTGCACTCTTTCGCCTTTGATAAATCTAGAGAATTTTACATTCATACCATTGCTGATTTTAAAATGGATCTTATTATATTGTTTTAGCGAATAGAAATATTCAGCTCTTAGTTTTATAATTGCATCAGCACATTGGATCAGGTCGACTTTTAGGAGTGGAAAATCCAAAACGGCAACATGGACTTGGTTCGTTTTCAATTTTCCATTGTAGAGAGAGACAACACTTCCTTTTGGTTTTAATGGAAAGTTTTGTAAGTATGCCGCAAAACTATTATTAACATAAGTTTCTCTTTTGAATTCATTGGGAGGTGGAAAACGTTCTTGGATTGATTCGGCAAATAGGTTTTGGAACACAAAAAAAATAGAAAATAAAACAATCCAGACTATCAATCTACAATTCGTAATTTGATATTGATTAAAGATAAGGGAGAAAAATTTCATATTGAATGGACTTCTTTATTTTGTAATCACTAGTTTAATGGATTCTTCTAACCAAGCTTCTTTGGCATCATGGAAAGAAGCAGTCTTTGTGACTATCTTTTCTGGCGTAAATGTCCCAGATAGAATGTAAGGATAAAGTGCCTCCATCGAATCTTTAGATTCCACACGCCCCAAATGAATTTCAACACCTTGGTTGTACATTTCTAAATAAGGTATTTCCCATTGGTTGGTCCAAAAGATAGAAGCGGAACTAAAAATAGCGTTTCGACCCAGAGAACGAACGGCAAAATCCCAACCTTGTTTGTTAGCCGAAGCATCACAAACTAAATCATATTTTTTTGTAGGTTTAGGGAATTGTGAAAAATGTTCCACAGGGATTCCTAACGACGAAGCTAAATCAATTTTTGTAATATCAGTATCAACATACAATACTTCGGCTTTTTTTGTTTGGTGGAGAAATAAAGCTGTATAAAGTCCAATACTTCCCGCATTCCCGCCCACGACCAAAACCTTTGGATCAATTTTTTGATTTAAAAATCTTCCGGCAAGTTTCCAGACTTCCGCAATATTATCACTGAAACTTGCAATTCCTACTGGATCTATTTTTTTGTCTATCTCGAATAGCATTTGTTTGGCGAATGGAATTTTGATTTCATCGGAGATTGCACCACCAAAAGAATGGACCCCTGGTGGCATTCCATAACCTGATGTATAAGGAACTGATTCGCAAGAATTAGTATGATGGTTTAAGCAAGACGGGCAAGATCCGCAGGAAATTTGGAATGGAACTGCGACTGTCGTTCCAACAGAGAATACATTTGCTAAGTCTTCCGAGACCGATTTGATTTTACCAACAAACTCGTGACCAATTGGGAATGGAGCGCGAAAGAGAGTTTCTCCCCGAAGGATGGGCAAATCCAAATCACATCTTGCGATGGAGATAGGTTCCACTATGGTTTGGTTTTCTCCTGTGATGGTAAGTGGTTCTATTTCCTCCCACTCTAAAATTCCTTTTTTGCGAAACACCAAGCGTTGCATTAAATACCTCCCGTATACCGATTGGTCTATTTTATAAGGTTCCTTTAAATCCTACAACTAGAATTGTTGGAACCAATTGGGTATCTGTGGTAGTTCGGATTCTTTCCAAGTCCAATCTCCGAGAACCGTCACAATGGGCTCTATAGAATCCAAGGCGAGTCCTAAGCCGCGACCTAAATCTTCTCGATTTGTTGGACGGTATGGTGTTTCGAATTGTGATTGAAAAGCCTCCTTTTCATGTTCCCAAGCATAAGAAAGGAAAAAATCCATAAACTTTTGATCAGAAATTTCATAACGACTTTTTAATGTTAGAAGTTCAGGATTATTTGTTTTTTTCATTGTACGTTGGAGGACTATCGATATCCCTCGAACACTCTTGGAGAAAAATGTTCCTGCTCTGATGATCTTTCTTTTTTTGGGATTTTCCAAGGCCCAAAGATCTGCTTTGTACTTAGCAATACCCATAGACCCATAAAAAGACAAAGTATGACTTAGCCAATAAAACGCTGAATAGGCGATGGTAAGCTCCGGTTTTATCGACTCTTCTAAATCGAGAAGGGGATATAAACAGATTCCTAAAGTTTCTTCAATTTGTTTGGGAGAACTTTCAATGATAGGAAATCCAACTTCCCCGAGTGCTGGTGTATAAATGATGGCTTTAAAATTGGGCGAAATGTTATGATTTTGAAGGTCCTCTTGAATTTTTTTGGAAAGGCTGGATGTAGCTATTTTACCGAAAAGTGTAAGATCTGCATTCGACACGGGTTCGTTTGTTGTAGTTGTTGTTATGATATAGGCAGAAGGATCCTTCGCTTTTAGGCAGGTAATGGCACTTTGTCCAGCTTCCCCAGATCCACCGATGACCAAATATTGACTTTGTTTCATGAAATCCTACCTGAATCGTTAGAAGAATTTTAATTTTCGATTGATCCGTCAAAACTCTCCTGTTTTATTTATCGGAACAAGCGAAATATGAAAACGATTTTATCCTGCTCTAATTGTTTTAGTGGTCACTCTATTTCTACTTTCAAGGTGGAAGGAAAAAAGGGAAAGTATCGCTGTAAAAAATGTGGTTCCTGGAACCATTTTGATTATCGAAAAAAAACTGAACAAACTTCTTCCGACTCACTTGTGTTATTTGATCTTCATTTTGAAGACCAAATCCCTGAACACAAACTCCAAGGACAAATTTTCGGACATTATACTACAGATTTTATCTCCGATTGGTCCAATGAAGAGCTTGTATTTTTAAAAGATGAAGATGGTACGGAAAACGATTTACGTATTTCTATCACAGGTTTGCCAGAAATTGTTAAATTAAAAAATTTTCTCTTTGATGTAACTACCGAGTCTCCTTCAAAAAATTTAAAAATCATCATCAATCAAAATGTAAACGTTTCACCAGTTCGACTTTCGGTCACGGTTGATATATTAGATGATCGTAATGTATTTGGAAAATTGTATTTGGCCATTGCTGATGAGTGGAACACATTATTACATGGAAGTTTTACAGCTACACGCATTTATCAAATTAAATTTGACGAACATGGAGATTCTGACAAAAAACTTCCCGAATTTATTCCAAACGAATTATCTGCAAAAATATATGCTTTGTCGGGCAATATATTAGCGTTACAGGAAGTTTTTTTACTCTTAGATCAAAAAATAAAAGATGAACTTTTAACGCTTGTTATGTACCATTGGCCTGAGGACCAATCTACTATTTCAGAAATACATTTCAAAGAGGGGAATCTCTTGGTTGTGTTTCAACTGACACAAAAAAAATTAAATGAAACGTTGATTTTCCTTTTCTCTAATCAGGTAGTCCCTAACCAAAAACACTGGCAACTTTTCCATGAAGTTGTCTGTCATACTGATTCGGAGCCTTTATTTATTCCCCTACTAAAACATAAATTTCCTGATCAATATAAAACCCATTTAGGTGATAATCTAGAATCTACCAACGAGGACAAAACTTTAGATTGGTTGGAAGCGGATGATGTTTATCTTTTGGATTCCTTTGTTCGCACAGTTGGATCTCTCGATTATGTTGTCAATGATCCAATTCGAAATCCACTAGGGTTTTCTCTTTTACAAGAATGTTTTGTTCGAGCAAAATATAAATCTTGTATGAGACTTTTGGAACGAGGTGCAGATCCAAACCAACTCGATGCAAATGGAGAAACTGCGATATTTAAACTCTGCCAAGATAGTACACTTCCTTTGCAACAAAAAACAACTTTAATGGATGAACTCATCCGTAGGGGTGCTAAAGTTAATCTTCAATCGGTGAATGGAATGACTCCACTTCATTGGTGTTCTGTTTTTGGGGAACCTAGTATGGCTAAAAGATTAATCCAGGCTGGAATCGATATTCATACAGCAGATAATCATGGTAGTACAGCACTACATGAAGCTTGTAAGTTTGGAAATTCAGCAGTCCTTGCATTACTTTTGGAATCGGGTGCTAAATCGAATGGCAAAACATTAGATGAGAAAACCGGCAGAGACCTTGCCTTTGAAAATTTGGAAATTTCAGAACTAGAAGGTGATGAAGAGAAAAAGAACCGATGTAAACGAGTTCTTTCTCTTCTTGATGTTTATGGTGGTTAGGTGGTGTTTCCCTTTTTAGCCAACTTGCGATTCATAAATCTTAAAATCAAATACAAGAGCCAACCTGCAGGGCCAAAGTAAAATGTTAAGGCCAAAATGGGAACTAAGATCCACCGGTTGATTTTTTCTTTGATGGCATCTTCTGTTTCCCAAGTTCCTATAAACATGTCAAACGCTAAGTAATGGATCCAACCTGCGAGTAAAAAGTAATCATTGGCAAATAATAATCTCACCGATTCTAAACTAGAGAAGTTTCCTTCAGTCTGACCATTTCCAATGATAATGGAAATTACATACACCCCACCGAGTAAAAGACCTGAAACAAATACTCTTAACAGACGAATCACCCTAACTTGATTGGGTGAAAAAATTAATACTAACCAAGCAAATACGGTAATTGCATTGGCAATTTTAAATATTAAGGAAGGGTTCATATAGTTACCTCTTTTCGAAAATCTTTTGGTAAGGAAATGAGTTTAAACAGACAAATCGCAATGAGTAGGAATAAGATTCCGTAAACACTTGTATAAAAAGGATTGAAATGAAAAATAGACTCTCCGTTTAAGGTTTGAATTACCATAAATAGATTGATTAAGAAAAATAAAACTCCCAAAATTCGAACCATTGTTTGGTTTAAAATAGAATCTGGTTGATTCATTAGATAGGCAGCTAAAAAAACAAATACCTGCATTACGTGCATTCCAAAAAAATGGGGAACTCTCATATCTCCTAGTTTAGTACTCCAGCCGAAGAATAAAATTCCAACTCCAGGATCTCCACTTCCAAATTGATGGGAACCACTCATAACAAAGATACCTTGTTTCATGGCTTCAAGTTGGTCGGGACGTGGTGAAGTCATAAAAAATCCAATGATCATTCCAAATCCAGCGATGACCATTCCCCAAACCAGACTTTCTTTAACAGACCTAACGATAGATTCTTTTCGAAAGATGGAATAACCCATCCAAAGATGAAAGGCCCAAAAAATAGAGATACTGGTTCCCATAACAGAATAAATAATTTGGTTCCAGGTATTGGTTACATTGAAATGACTCATCTCTCCGCGGCCTGCTTGTAAGGTGATAAGAACAATTTCAATCAGAGATGTGATGGTTAAAGCGATTTGGATCCGAGATTTGAATTTCCAATCCTGCAGAAATTTTACCATTACCCAAACGGTAGTCATTGAATACAATCCCACGGATAAAGTAAATTTTAAGGGTTTGATCCAGACATTGGCCCCCAAAAGGGTTCTTGTGTCTAGAAATAAGAGAGGAAGGATGGTTACTGTGAGTACTGCCATAACCATCCCGTTCCAAAAAAGTGGTTGTTTTCTGTAGTCATCAAATTTCATAATGTAGACAGTGTAAATATCAATGTATACTCTGTCAACATTAAAGTATACACCGTAAACATTTTTTAATATGAAACCAGCCAAAAAAAAACAATCTCAGCCAAAGCCAACTTCTTCCAGTTCCTCCAAATCGAGTGCTTATCACCACGGTAATCTCCGGGAGGAGGTTCTAGAACATTCAAAAAAGGTTTTGGAACGGGAAGGTGTTTCTTCCCTAAGCCTTCGAGACATTGCGACCGACCTAGGTGTGAGTCATACCGCCCCTTACCGACATTTTCCCAAAAAAATGGATTTGCTCCAAGCCCTTGTGACAGAAGGATTTCGAGAACTAAGTGAAGGTATGAAAAGAGCCTGGGAATATTCAGAAGATCCGTTGGAAAAAATAAAGATGGCCGGCATAGAATATATTTTTCTTTTACTGAAAAATCCAAGAAGAACAGAACTTATGTTTGGTGGAGAAATTTATGTTTCTGGAGATCCTATATCTGATGAGTTGAGTGAATGGGGAAAGGCCGCTTATTTGGGAATGTTTGAAATTGTGGAATTTGGTCAAAAACAACTGAAGTTAAAAAATTCTATTCCTACGGATACTTTAATGATGAGTTTTTGGAGTGGGGTCCATGGTTTTGCTGTTCTAAATGAAAGAAAGTGGAAACAAATCAAATCCAAAGACGAGGAAGAACGATTTAGGAAGGAAGTAAATCAGATTTTAGATATTATGATCGAGGGAACCCGTTTGTAAAGTAGATGACCCTGCTGGTAATCATTGTATATTCTCCTTCCGATTCCAGAGAAACTTCCATTTCAACAGGGTAATCTTTTAAAACCATAATCAATCCAATACCAGAATGATGAGAATCATTTTCGTTGGATTCGAGTTTATCGATATACAAACTTTCCAAGTCTTTTGCCGAAAAAATTTCTTTTAAACTGGCTTCATAAGCCAATACATTTGTATCATTTGTTTTATTGCGTACCAACATTTCGAATGTACTTCCGCGGTGGATTAATGATATATCGATATCTGCTTTTTTTTCATAAGAATATTTTGCAGCATTTTCCAGAAGTTCGTTAAACACTGTAGAGATGGAATTAACTATTTCCGAATTCTTCATATCCATTGATTCGGTTGGAACATTAGGTAAAAAAGAAAAACCATAAAAGTAGCCAATAAAATCAGATAGGATACCGATTCGGCGCCAATAACGCATTAAATCCAATGGTTTTAAATGGATTTGAATTATGGAATCTGGTTCTTCGTTGATGAGATTTGCAGATTTAAAATTGCCGTATTTTCGCATAGTCGTAGTTCAACTAAGGAATTTAGACTATTTATCTCAAAGCCGCAAGCGCTTTTTCTAATGCATATTGCATTAATCTTCGTTCTTCGGGGTTAGTGCTCAGTTTATCAAAATGTAATGGTTTGAGAAGGAAACCATCTGCATCGAATTTTAGAAATGGGTTTTCTTTTTTTTCTTGATCGTTTTTTAAACCGATCACTTGAAAGGTTTCAATTGGTGTATGAACCCCTTTCACTACGATTTCACCTTTTGCTTTTGTATCAATGAACTCGTCTATGAGTGATTTGGTGGCATTGGAAATAAGGATTTCCCCAGCATCTGAGGCATTTTCTAACCGTGATGCTACATTGACAGGACCACCGATGATGGTGTAGTCCATCCTTTCATTGGTTCCAAAATTTCCTACAGTCACATAGCCAGTATTAATTCCAATACGGCAAGTTAGGTTATGGTTAATTCCAGATTGTCTCCAATATTCCGCTAATGCTGGTAAACTGTCCCGCATTTCAATGGCCATTTTTACGCAGTTTAATGCATGGACTTTGTCGTTGTCAAAAGATGGGGCGCCAAAAAAAATCATAATGGCATCCCCGATAAATTTGTCTATGGTTCCACCATATTTGATGGCAATACTTGACATCACATCCAAATATTTATTCAAACAGTCCGAAAGAATTTCTGGCTCTATCGAGTCGGTGATGGTTGTGAATCCAACAATGTCTGAAAAGAAGATTGTAAGTTTTCTTCTTTGGTGAGAAATGGAAGTTTCCACTTCAGAACCAGTAATCATTTCATAGAGTTGTGGTGATAAATAACGGCGCATGCGATCCAAATACATTTGGATCTTTTTGTTGTTTTCTAAAAGTTCGTTTTCGATCTCTGTCGAATGATCAATGATGTTTTGGTAAAGTACTTCCAACTCTGCATACTTGGCTCGTTCTTCCTCCAAAATTGATTCATTGTCCATGATATACCTTTATCCTCTTTTTCTCATGATCATAATCGTGATATCGTCATAAACATCCATACCATCGATAAAAACATAAATATCTTTAAAAATTGCATCTAAAATTGCATCAGTGGAGCCGAGTTCTGCATGACGTTCTAATGACTCAATTAACCGATTAGAACCAAACTGTTCCCTTTTGGGGTTTTCTGCTTCAGTGGCACCATCAGTATACAAAAGAATAATGTCTTTAGCTTGGAGTGGAATAGGTTTTTCATGTATGAATTCATCGATAGATTCTGTTAAACCAACTAACATACCGTTGTCGACTGTATCAATAATTTCGGTTTTTTTCGAAGCATGTCGATATACCATAATGGTTTCGTGTTGCCCCGCAGTAGTAAACACTCCATTTTTATACGAGAATAATGATAAAGTAAGATTACGAATATCGTTCATTCTGACATGAATATTCGAAAATAAAATGGAGTTGATGGAACGAAGTGATTCGCGAAGAGAAATCACTTTGGAGCGTAAGGTTGTGATAAAGGCAGACTGTGTCATTAACATCACAACACCGGATGCAAGACCGTGGTCTGTTACGTCACCAATTCCGATATAAACGGTTCCATCTTCGTGGTGTACTACATCGTAATAATCTCCACCCACTTCATTGGCAGAATCCATTCGGGCAGAAATTTCAAGTTCCTGGATTTCTTTTAATTCTTCATTACGGGGTAATACCATCGCTTGGATTTGTCTTGCAACATCCAATTCCATTCCCAGTCGCATATTCTCTTCTAGGATGGCTTGTTTTTCTGTATTAAAAATTAAGTCTGCTTGTTCTTGAGTGGT
Organism: Leptospira bandrabouensis; assembly: GCF_004770905.1. Lineage (NCBI taxonomy): Bacteria > Pseudomonadati > Spirochaetota > Leptospiria > Leptospirales > Leptospiraceae > Leptospira > Leptospira bandrabouensis. The sequence continues at coordinate 1,308,450 of NZ_RQHT01000014.1, forward strand.
TCTTGAAGTATTTAGGATAGCATATAAAATCAAACCACCTGTAACAACCATATACAGAAGGATGAGAAAAATTCCCATAGGAACAGCACTGACTAAGAAGAAAGAGCTGTTTGTCTCTAAGAAGTCTGGTTTGAGATACTGAGACAAATCCATGAGCTTTGCGTTCAAATCATTCATGTCTGGGTAGAAGTAGATTGTTAAGGAAGCATACTCTACTAACAAGACAATGACGGCAAAAATGATAGTCTTAGTATTATTACGTATCGAAGCAAGGGCAATGAGAATGAAGAAAACATAAATCATTGGAGCCGCATACACAAGGCTCGGGTTTTTTTGGGAGTATGCCGTATACCCTGTAACAAATGTCAGTAGGGTGATTTCTAAAAAGGAAGACAGAAATTTAAAGATGTTGAGATACTTTCCCGATTTCTTTAAAGAGTATAGAACAACAAAATTATAACATAGAAGTACTAAGATTGCGGAAATTTGGTAATAGAACTCAACGGGTGGCCGTCCAGATAGTAGACCAAGAGTTGCAAAGATAACCAAAAACCCCAGGAAGAAAAATCGGAACTTTGTCGCAAAGGTTTCGGCCCGGAATTCTCCCTGGTAAGCAATCTCTTTTAGCTGTTTCTTGTAATAGTCCGAAAGGACGAATCGATTTTCGTTGGAAGGAGATTGCGGCATAGAGTAAAGGTTTCTTTCTTTATATTTCGTTCAGGAGAATGCGGAAAATTAGCTTATAACGTCATACATTTTGCATAAATTGCAAATGATTTTTCATTTTTTTGAGGGAGACGACTAGGATGAGTCAGATCAAAGTCCATTTGGCCACAACGGAAGAGGATCGTAACAAAATCTTCCGTTTGAGATACGATATTTATGTTCAAGAAATGAACAGGGTCCAAGTCTACGCCGACCATGAGGCTAAAATGATTAAGGAGCCTTTTGACGATACAGGCCACCTTTTCCTCGCAGAAACGGAAGAGGGGGAGTGCATCGGAACAGTTCGTATTAACTTCCGAAAGGATGGAAGTTTAGAATGCGAAGATTTATATGAAATGGAACTTTTTCGTCCCTTTTATCCTGACAAAGTTTCTATGTCCACCAAACTCATGGTTAAAAGCGAATACAGACATACGGCCGCAGCCAGTATGCTTTGTATGAAAATTTATGAACATGCCAGAGAAAATGGAATCGTAATCGATTTTATTGATACTAACCCTCATTTGGTCCGCTTGTACAACCAAGTGGGATACCGAATGTACAAAAAGAACATTCATCATCCTGAATACGGAATTGTGATACCTATGGTATTTCTTTTGGATGATAATGAATATCTAAAACAAATTCATTCACCTTTCCTTCGTTTAGCGAAACGTTATCCTGCGGGTACCGAACTTGCCCATTTATTTGAAACAAAGTTCACTGATTACAAGGACATCCGCCCTCTCTTCTCTATGGATGGGGATGAGGTTTGGCAAAATATTGTTCATGATATGATGCTTCCTCCGAGCCAGTTTCTTTCTTTTTTAAGAGGATTCACGGAAGAGGAATCAAAAAAATTATTATCCATGTTGGATCTCATTGACTATGAAGATGGAGATATCGTATTCCATCAGAACCAAGAAAGCCAAGGTCTCTTTTGTGTTTTAGAAGGAAGTGTGGAAGTAGTTGTCAATCGAGAAGATGGAATTCGTTCTACTATATCGATTCTTAACCAAGGGGAAATTTTTGGAGAATTAGGTTTTGTAGCAAAGTCAAACCGTAATGCGGATATTATTGTTCGAGATCATGCTAAATTACTAATTTTAACACCAAACGAATTTCAAAAATTGGAAATCCAAAGTCCGACTCTTGCTGTCAAACTTCTCACCAACTTATTTGTCATCTTAGCACAGAGGTTTAATGAAATGTCCCGCCGCATGCTCGAATTTAGAAGGTTGTACGAGATGGGCGGTAAGGGGCCTTAAGTTAAATAAGAAATTTTAGGAGATTTCTAAAACTACCTGATCCCAAAGTTTTTTGAAATTGGAAAGGGATTTTGACTGCCAAGATATATTTAAAGATCCTTGGATTTTGATTTGGTAAGCTGCGCTTTTCCTTGAATCAATAATGAACATAGAGAGAGTTGTGATACCGGAACTGTTCACGAATTGTAAATCTCTAAAGTCCATTGTTAATAAAGAACCTTGGCATAGTTTCGCAACATCTCTTAAAAATAATTTTATGGGTTCATAAGCGGGTAAGTTCTGTAATCGGATGGAACCTGCAAATTTGACAGTCTTAGTGGCTTCGTCGTATTGTATATTGTAATCTAAGTCTTTGATTTCCATGAAGCTTCGCCTATTATATCTCTTCTACGTTGATAATTGCTCTTACCGTGATTTCATGAGTATCGGCATCGATCTCATTGAAACTATAACCAAAACGTACTGGATAGTCTTTTAACATCATCAGTAACCCGAGACCAGATTTGGTATCACCGTCTTCTTTGGTTTCGAGTGTAGAAAAATACATCTCCTCCACGTTCTCCGACAAGAGTTTATTTACAAAAAGCTCAAAACTATCTCGTAAGGTTTTTGACGCCACATTTAAAACATCAATTCTTAAAAGATTTCCGTATTGTTTTAATTCTACGTTGATTCTACCTTCTCTGGCTTTCGAAAATTTAGAAGCATTTTCTAAAAGTTCGTTAATGATGGTAGAGAGGGAGTTCGCTTTCGTTTCACTCGCTTCATAGCAGTAAGAATAAAATCCTGCAACAAAGTTAGCCGTGAGTCCGCAACGTCTCCAATACGTAGTCATATCGATTGGTTGGAAAATCAATCGAAGTTGGCCGTCAGCAGGCAAATTTTCTGGAATGATGTGATATTCCCCGATAATGATGGGTGACTTTTGATTCAATTTTGCCTCCGTTTATTTTTGGTATAAATGCGTTTCTAAATTGATAGTGAATTTCACTCGGTTGGACATATACTCTGATTGGAGTCTGGAATACAGATCTTGCATTCCCTCCGGATGTCCCATAAAAGACATCATGGACCAACCTGTCATCATCCCTAAATGAATTTTTGGGTAATCCACGAGTGGTTTGTCATCGTTACCATCATTGGAAGCCACAAAATCTGTTCTTGTGACCAAATGAAAACCTAGTTGTTCCATAATGCCTGGAACTTTTTCCATAACAAACCTGTCCGCAGGGTGGATGGTAGCATGTTTGGCCACCATATCCAAAAGTACTTTGGGACCAGTAAAGGATTTATCGTTAGGGCAATGGATGAGAACTTTTCCTCCCGGTTTTAAAACTCGGTAGAATTCTTTTAAGGCTTTTTCCGGTTCTTTGATATGGATGAGGACCATAGAATTAAAAATAAAATCAAAATGATTGTCTGGATAATCCAAAGCCCTGACGTCAGAGACTTTCCAGTCTACTTTTGGATAACCCAATTTACAATACTGAACCATTTCTTCTGAAATATCACAGGCGGACCAATGGAGGTTAGGATTTTTTTTCATGAGGAAACTAGTGAGTACACCAGGGCCTGCGCCTGCATCCAAAGCTAAGCCAGATTCCTTATCAAAGGAAATGGAATCCAAAAAAGGATCAAGGAGGAGTTTTAGGAGATTTGCCTGGGCAGACAATCTTGGCATCTCATCCTGGATGGATATTTTTTGTGTGTATAGGTTTTCGCTCAAAGTGAATACGCGCTCGAAGTGGTTCTAAAAAAAGATACCTTTTTTTTAGATCGGTCAACTGAAATACAGGTCTCTTTTTTATGTTTTTTTCAGTGGATCTTCTAGATTCAGATTGGATCTGACATAATGGCCAGGGAGTCAAGTCATTGGAGTTCGCGAGCCACCACACCGTCGATATCACTTCCATTGTAACTGCCCGGAGGCCATGGGAATTTGTTCCCTGTGTTGGGGTTATTCACATCGGCCGCTGAAGTGATTTTGATAAATTTGAAACCGTTTGTTTTGATATTGGTAATGAGAGCGGCATTACAACCTATGTCGTTTGGATCATTTTCGTCTAGGTTTTCTAAATCAAAACCGTCGCCGCCACCTAACAAAAAAGAACCATTGGTTTTGGTAAATAATTCTCCATTAGTGAATGGTTTAGTGGTCATGTTAAAGTAAACAGGGCGTAATCCTCCAAAACGGGTCCAACTATTCATTAAGTTGACACTTCCACCCGTATAACTTGGATTAAATCCACAATAGTTTATATTATCAATCGACACTTGGATCACAGAAGGATCCATTGCGTAGGTATTGGACTCGTCCGAAACTCGAAAACTGTTGTCATACACGATGAAGTCATCACCCGCTACATTTTTTACAGTTTTACCACCCCAACTTAGAATCATTGAAGCACCAGCCCCCGTGATGTCCAAAGCATAAACATCCAAAGAGCCAACCAGTTCCCCAGAACCACAGATGCCATTGACTGCTTTATTTTTGTCTGAAAAACCAGAAATATTGGCACTCGCACTCACTACAGTTGTGGCAATATTGATTTCCGAAGGTAGGGGAGATTTTGGACAAAAATTGAAATCGGATGATAAATTCAGTAAAGGTAATAAGGCAGCGAGATTGTCTCCAGAAGAAGAAGAGTTTTTACAATGGGAGAAAGATACAAGAACCCAAAGAAATAAATAACTTGAAATTTTTAATCTTGTAAATACTTGCATCACATCCCCCAGTCTTATAAAAAATTTACTAAAGTCCAGTCCAAGTTGAGTTTTCAGCTCTTGCAAGTGCTCTACTAAATGTATACCCACCACAACCATTGGTTGCATAATTTGATGGATTACTGGTTACCGTACTTGCTTGTACTTCTGCCAATGTTGCTTTTCCAGAAATAGCTTCGCAAAAATAAAAACATTTTGTAGCTCCGAGTTCACATCCTGAAGTTGTCACCGGAGTGTAATCGATTCTTCCAAAAGTAGAGTTTGAAAAGTTATTCCCTCCAGGAGTATTTTGGTAGTAAAGTCTGCGAGTGGCTCTATCAAAAGAAAGGATTCTGTAGGTTGTATCCCCACCACCAAAGTAGTTTGCGTTGGTATTAAATCCAGAAATGATACTTCCTGATCCATCGGGGTTTGTCGCAATGATGAGTCGACCTGTTGGTGTTCCTGTCAATTGTCCGCTGGAATTGTAAGTATAACCCGCGTTCCACTGTCCATTATAATCTAATAAAAAGGAAGTAGAAAGGGCACTGCCGACAGCAAGTCCCAATAATAATTTTTGATTCGCATCTGATTCCGAAACTTGTTTTTCCGTTTGGCAAGCAATGATTTGTCCGAGTAAAAATAGGGAAAGGATTGTGATTCCAAGGGTTCGTTTCATAGAAGTCTCCTAAATGTTTTTAAATTTAGAGGAACTCCGATTCAATATTCAACAAATAGTCATTAGGTTCTCTGGATAAAAATCCTAATAAACAATTATTGTTTTTGATTGTTTCGGGTGCCCCGATGCCTTCGGGGCCCCTGGTATCCAAATGGTTGACATTCGGAATCAGTGTATAAAGTACCTTTACCACGAGGTTAACTTTATGGGGAAGATCTGGCTCACCAAACTTTGATTTGGATTACAGTTGCGGGTCAGCACAGGAATTGCACCTGTTTCCTCCCAGAAGGTATTTTCCAGAGTTTCGCTTACCTGGGAATTGTCAAATTTTTAAAGCCAGGATTTAGGAAACTTGGATTTGTAATTTGATACAGAAATGACTTGAAATTGTAGCAAAAATCATAAGTAAACTTTTGCAACCAATTGAGGATTTAGGGCACATACCATTTAAGAGGAAAAGTTATGTTTTATTATGTGGGTAGATCAATCGGATTTGTACTTATGTGGATAGTGGTCAAACCAATGCGATTGAAGTATGGAAACAAAAAAGTCGAAATTCAAAATGACCATATCTTGCGTAAGTTAAACGGAAAATCTATTATCTTTATTTCAAATCATATCAAACCAAGAAACAAATTTTTGAAAGTAATTACAATGCCTTATGATGCTTTTGTAATTCGCGGAGTTCTTAAGAGATATGGAATATACACTACGGCACTCACTAGTTACGATTCCGGAATATCTAACAAAGGAAAAAAAAGAAAGTGGTTGTACAGAAAAGAACAAATAGTGAAAGGAATTGTGAAATCAATTGATTTGATTCCACTCAATCGAAGTGAATCCGATCCAGTTACTATTAAAGATTTTAAACGTAGAATCAGTCGTGGCAATTTAGGGATTGGTATTTTTCCTGAAGGTTCTTGGTATCGAGGTTTTAGAAAAAGTCGTAAACTCTATCCAGGTATGGTGGTTCTAAGTAAACGATACAATCTACCAATCATTCCTTTGTATTTGGATGCTTACAATATGAATAAACCCATTCGATTGTCTGTAGGAAATCCTATTTGGGAAGTAACAGATGCACCAGAAACAATCAATTATATTCGAAGTGAACTCATTCGTTTGAAAGACAAAGGAACATCTCTTTCTGTTTCAGAAGCCAAGGAAACTATATTGGATGATGAAAATGATGGGATGGAAATTTCACCCGTAGGTTAACTTTCTTTTTTACTCAAAAGTTTTTGAAAATAGGAAATCCCTTCTTCAATGGGATTTCCTGAACCTTGTCTTTTTCGAAGCATTCCCGTCATATCCAAAACAATCACTCCATACATCCAACTCCACATCATTCTGGCAATGGCTGGGTATTCGTTTTTGGGATAGGGAATCTCACCTGATTCAAATCCAATGCGCACTGTCTCTAAAAAGAAACGATAACTTTTAGGTAATTGTGGGAAAGCTTTTCTATGAACACCACCGTAATCGGTAACGAACATCACTTTATGTAATTCACGGTTATTGCTTGCGAAGTTAAAATAGGAACGGGCAATGGCGGCCAATTGTTGGAAGGCAGAATGTGAATCTACTTCTGCACTTGCTTTTTTTAACATGGAAAGGAGTTCGTCCTCACCTGATCTGATTAAGTCTTGGACTAGGTCAATTTGACTTTCATAGTAGGAGTATGGGCTTGCCACACTGCATCCTAATCTGTTGGCAATCTTTCGCATAGAAAGTCCATCCAATCCTTCTTCTTTTAAAATCAGGAGAGATACGTTTCTTATTTCCTCGCGAGAAAGGCTATTTCGAATCCGTCTTTGTTTGTTTGAGGCTTCCAACATGGATTTGAATCGATCTGACCTCCATGATATTCAAATCCAGCTAAAAATCGAACGTTTTTCTTAAAAAGCAGCGTTGATTTGGGCATAGGCCATGTAGGCGTCACGAGCCAGTTGGTTTTTACCTTGTAAGTAGTTTTGGTTCCAATCGAAAGACTGTGTGCTGGCATTGTATTGGATTTTACTATTTCGATAATTGCGGACCGAATCTCCGGCATTCAAATACCCAAATCCCAACCACAAAGATACAAAGTCGTTAATTTGTCCGTGCCAAGTTAAATCCACTTCCGTATAAATTCGTTTCCCCAGTGCATAAGGTGAGGAGTAGGAACGATTCGAATAGTTTTCTGTACTCCCTTTATCCGAGGATACTGGGTTTGGATTATTTTCTCCCAAGGAACTTGCTGAATTGGCAGCACCACTGATAGCATACCAAGCATCTTGTTTTTCTGCTTTATCATTTTGGAAATAGGTAACTTGGAATTCTCCAAAGGAGTCTGTTTTATAACTGATATTGACTGACTTTGAATAAAGATTTTGTGCATTAATGTTTTCTGAAATCCCGGCCACACTATTAAAATAGGGAATCACACCAAATCTTGGATTTGCTAAAGTTTGAAATGTAGATATAGATGCATCAGCTCTATTTTTATCACCAGAAGCGTATAGGATCTGGCCACCTAACCTAAGTTTTTTGAAAAAAGTATATCCAGTTTGAAGAACATGCATTTGTCCAGTATACTTCTCTCTTTCCGTTCTAACATTGTCATATTCGTTGGGAAGGTATTCTTTTAGATATGGATCTTGAATCCTTCTACCGCTAGTTCCTGTTTGGAAGGCAGATTCCCATGTAATATCCCAAGACTTTCCTTCGGGTAGGTAATTGCCTTTGGTTCTGTTGGTCAGGCGAAATCCTGTAGTAATCAAATTTTGGTTTTGTCTACTTCTGTTGGCGGCAAGAGGATCGTCATTGGAAGATGTAGGTAGGCCTGTGATTGGGTTGATTGGATTTTTTTTCCATTTACGAACCACTCCTAAACTATAAAGATCTAAAGTCACCCAATCAGGGATTGTAAAACTATTATAAGTTCCGACAAGTGTTGTGTCTGTTCCTGTGGCAGCTGAGTTGAGTTTGGGATCGTTTGCTGATACAACTCCGTTGGTTCCACTTTGGGTCCAGTAAGGTCTAGCCATAAGAAAGTGAATTTTGAAATTCTCATAGTTGAACATAAGCCTTGCCCCATCAAAAGAAAGGCCATTGACTGTCCAGTTCCCTCCACCGATGATTCTTTGGTCACCATAAGCCCATATTTGTCTTCCTACTTGTAATTTAGAATGTAATGGGAGTTGATTGATGGTGACAAAGGCTTCTCTGATCCCAGTTTGGTTTAACGATACTGCGTTTGTTTGATTTTTCGAATAAAGATCGGCTGTGTTATTAAAAAAATTGGCTCGTATATCACCAGAGGAAGCAGGAGATTCTCCACCCCAAACACGAGCGTCTTGGAGTGTCACCTTTGCTTGCACATAAGGGCTCGGATCAAAGATAAAATAAATGGATGAGGTTTGTAAGGTTCTATCAATATAACCTTTGTCAGATGCATTGAAATCTAAATTGTATCTGGATTCCTGTCTTGGTCTAAGATACAAACCAAATCGTAATACATCGTTTAACCAAAATTGTTGCGAGTTTGCAGAGTGTTTTGATAATTCAGGTTCCACAAACATATGGCGATTGTATTCAGGATCAATGCCCTTTTCTTTCATAGGAGAAACGTAGGATTTGGAGATTGGGGCTGTTCCTTCCGTATTTTGGTTCTCTGTTGGTTCGGCCCTTGGCATTGTTAGCGGTAAAAAAAACGCTAACAATAGAAAATAGAAATAACCTTTGGAAATATTCATGATATTTCTCCTTTTCTTTTTGTGAAAGTTCCGCTTATTAATTAGCTCCAGTGATTACTTTTAGGATGTAAAAGTAGAGAGGAATTCCAATAATAATATTGATTGGGAATACAATCGATAATGCGACAGTTAAGTAAATGCTTGGATTTGCTTCTGGAATAGATTCTTTCATCGCTGCTGGCACTGCAATATAAGAGGCAGAAGCACAGAGCACAACGAACATCAATGCATCACCAATCGGCATTTGAATGATTTTCGTGAGTAAAATGGCAATGACTACGTTGATGACCATAATGAGTAGAGCCGATCCCACAAGGAAGAATCCTACTTTTTTTAATTCGCGCATTTGTTTTGCGGCATCAATTCCTTTGTCCAAAAGGAAAAAAGTGAGAAGTCCTTTGAATATATCTTCTGTGAATGGTTTTGTTGTGTTCCAACCAGATTCGCCAGATAGATAACCAACAATCAATGCTCCAATCAAAATATAAACTGAGGAACTAAAGAAAGCTTCGTGAAGTAATTGTTTCCAATGAATTTTTTCGTTTATGTTTTCGTGGTTTTTCTTTTTTCCTAATCGGTCAAGGATCACAGCAAGTACGATGGCAGGTGATTCCATAAGAGCCATCCCTGCCACGATGAAACCTTGGTATTCATAACCATAACTATGTAGAAAAGCACCTGCGGTCACAAAGGTAACAGCACTAATAGATCCGAAACTACCTGCAAGTGCTGCTGAATTTGCATGATCTAACTTCGCTCTAAAAATGAAGTAAGAATATATCGGTACAAAACATGCCATAAACATACAGGCGATGAGTGTAAGGAGATGTTCTTCTGCGAAAGGAGATTTGAATAATTCATGTCCTCCTTTGAAGCCGATGGAGAATAAAAGATACAGAGAAAGGAACTTGGATACCCCTTCTGTAATTCTTAAGTCTGATTTAAAAAATACGACTCCCATTCCTAAAAAGAAAAAGAGTACCGGTGGGTTTAATATGTTGGTGAGTGCTGCGTGGAAATCCATAATTTCCTCCCTCTATATGTCATCATTTTAGACATGCATTTTGTCCAAAATCATAAAACTGGACAAAAAATAATTCATTTCAAAATTCTATAAACATCTAAATCGCTTTCTTAGGCATAGATTTCGCGAAAACTGGTGATTCAGATGAAACAAATGGCTTTAGTCCCTTTCCTTTTGGCAATTCTTGCCGGAACGGGCGGGTGTCTGTGGAAACCGGAAAGTTTCTATGGACGTAATATCAGCCGTGATGTCCAATTTTTGGTACCTCAAAAGACAGAAATCCCGAAACATTGTAGCAAAGAATCCATCCATTCTTTGCGAAATTTGGTTTGGATCGACAATCGTAGTGCGGATGCGATGCGAGGAAAAAGGGAAGAGGGTGGCCAGTGGGTACGGTTTCAGTTATTCAATGATCTGGAAATGGACTCCCAATTCAGTGTTTTGATCCAATGGATCAATATTCCTTTTGTGGAACTTTGTTCGGAGGGGCCCGAAGGAACTGTGATCGATTCCTATAGCGGGTATGTTTGGGAAGATTGGTTGGGAATCCTTTCTCCTTTCCCCCATTTTAATGTAACCCTTCGTCCAAAAGAAAGTCGTTATTTCTATATTTATCTGATCACTAACGAGGACCTAAACTTTCCCATTCGTACAGTTTCTCAATCAGGATATCGGTCGATTGTCTTGTTTCGGTTTTTGACATTTTTGTTTTTCTCAATGGTGGGGATTGTTTCCTTTGGTTGGGCACTTTCTGAATATTGGAAATCCAAAGAAAAGGTTTATCTTTCCATCCTACTTCACTTTCTTATGTTCTTCCTTCTTGTATATTCCGTTCATGGGAAGGAGTTTGCGTCGATATTAGGTAATACAAACAATCTAATCAGGCATTCTTATTATCTTTTTTTATCCATTAACCATTTTATATTCTTCGTATATTTGGCATCTTTTGATCAGTTTATAGGTAATCGTCTTTCCAAGAACTTATGGTTTTGGATTTCAGGGTTTGCTGGATTTTTGTATTTGTTAGTTCCGCTTTTCCCGAGAGTATATGATTTTAGAATTTTTCTAGTTCTTACCATCTTTGGTGCAGCTGCTTACCATTTATATAAAACTCATCAAATTCTTATATCAAAACAAGAAAGTGAAGATAGGGCTTATGTATTCGGTTGGTTCTTTTTTCTTTTTGCCGTCTTCTTAAAGACATTGTTCCATTTTGATTTTTATCCTTATCAGCCTTTTTTCATTTATGCTTCTGTATTCTATCTTCCTTTTTTGACAGCAGGTTCTTTTTTGTTTTTAAGGAATTATGAAAAAAAGGATAAATCAAAAACAAGATACCGATCACTTACTTTAAAATTAGACAAAACAGAATTTCGAAATAAGCTGGAATCATTGTTAGGCGCAGAAAAAGTATATTTGGATCCAGATTGTAACGAAGAACTGATCGCTTCTAAAATGGGTCTTTCATACCACCAACTCAGTGAACTCATCAATTCAGAATATAACTTCAATTTTCCTTCACTGTTAAATCAATATCGTATCAAAGAAGCTATGATTTTGCTAAATGAAAAACCAGAGCTCAATATTGCAGAAGTTGGTAGACTATCTGGATTTGGATCAAGGTCTGCTTTTTATTTAGAATTTAAAAAACAATCCGGTGTGAATCCGAACCAATTTCGCAAAACAAAAGGCCATATAAATAAAGATAGTTAGATAGAGAGGATGTTCGCTATGAACAACGCAGACAAACCAAAAGATTGGTTACCTGGATTAAAGGAAAATTGGAAATCGGACATTGTGTCCGGTTTTATAGTGTTTTTAATTGCCTTACCCCTATGTTTGGGCATTTCACTTGCTTCAGGTGCTCCACCAATGGCAGGAATTTTTTCAGGTATCGTAGGTGGTATCATTGCTTCCTTACTGAGCGGATCTCATTTAACAATCAATGGCCCCGCTGCGGGACTGATTGCTGTTGTTTTGAATTCAATTATGGTTCTTGGAGGTGGAGATCCAAAACTTGGATTTGAACTGACGCTTGCGGCCATTGTGATCGCAGGTGCTATCCAAGTGGTTTTGGGTCTTGTGAAAGCAGGTAATTTAACTGTTTATTTTCCTATTTCCGTAGTGCATGGGATGATGGCAGCCATTGGTATCATTATCATCTCTAAACAATTTTATGTTGCCCTTGGAATTACCCCGAAAGCAAAAACAATCGGAGGATTACTTTTAGAAATACCTTTAAGTTTTTCTTTTGTAAATCCAGAGGTTGCCATCATTGGAATCTCTGCCATATTAATCATTGCTATCCTTGCGAAAGTCAAAAACCCATTGTTTAAAAAATTGCCTGCGCCACTAGTTGCAGTGTTAGTCGGAATTGTTTTGGGTATAGTATTTGACTTAGCAGATGAACATTCTTATACATTACTCGATCAAACATATAAAATTGGACCTGAAAAATTAGTAAATCTACCGGATCATATTTATGATGGGATTACGTTTCCTGATTTTTCCAGATGGAAGGATGGAGTCTTTTGGGTGATGGTGATTACCATTGCACTGATCGCAAGTATTGAGTCCTTGTTAACCGCTACTGCAGTTGATAATACAGATCCTTATCGACGTAAATCCAATATGGATCGTGAATTAGTAGCCAAAGGAGCAGGTAACTTCTTTTTGGGTTGGATTGGGGGATTGCCAATCATTGCAGAAGTGGTTAGGTCATCTGCCAATATGGAAAATGGTGCAAAAACTCGTTGGTCCAATTTTTTTCATGGTTTGTTTTTGTTATTTTTTATTTTGCTTTTGCCAGGTCTTATTCATCGAATCCCTCTCGCATCACTGGCTGGTATTTTGATTATGGTGGGAATTCGGTTAGCCTCTCCTCACGTTTTTAAAGAAACCTACGACAAAGGATGGGATCAAATTGTTATTTTTACCGTCACAGTTATCATTACAATCGTCGAAGATCTGTTAGTTGGTGTGTTTTGTGGAATTGTAACTGCGATTTTAATTCAAATCTATTTTGGAGTTCCTCTACGTTATATTTTTGTAGCGGACATCACAGTAAAATCTGAAAACAAAATTCATGTGTTGGATGTAAAACATGCTTTGTTATTTTCCAATATGATTTCATTAAAACTATTACTCAGAAAAATTGTGCCTGGTGAAAGAGTGGATCTGAAGTTTGATAAAAATGTGAAAATGATTGGGTTTTCGGCCATTGAGTTTTTACAAAGTTTTAAACGCGATTATGAACTTAGAGGTGGTCAGGTGAACCTAATTGGTTTTGAAGATTTAAAACCAATCTCAACTTATTATGGCGCCACTCGAATCCATAAGTAAGTAATAAAAAATTCTTGTAACTTCTGGTTTTGATACCAATATCCTTTTATGCAACGGATATTGGTATTTTCACTTCTTATCTTTTTTCCTTTTTTTATCCAAGCAAAAGATGTTCCTACCTTAACAGGTAGAGTGGTAGATGAAACTTGGACTTTGGATTCAGGTTTTGTTTCTGCCTTAGAGAGGCAACTGAAAGAACATGAAAATCAAACAAGCAATCAAATTGTAGTTCTTGTAATACCTTCTTTAGAAGGTGAAGTTTTAGAAGATTACTCAATGAAAGTTGTAGAAAATTGGAAACTTGGGCAAAAGAAAAAGGACAACGGTGTTTTACTTTTAATTGCTCTAAACGACCGAAAGTTAAGGATAGAAGTCGGGTATGGATTGGAAGGTAGTTTAACAGACGTTCTTTGTCATCATATCATCGAAAAAGAAATCAAACCTTACTTTAAAAAAGGGGATATCCAATCTGGAATCCAAAATGGTATCAACGCTATCATTGGTGCGATAGAAGGTTCTTATACAGCGCCTCCACCTGAAGATTATTCTCATCTAGGTCCTTTGTCTTTTTTGGGAGAACTTTCTGGTGCACAAGATGAAATTCCCTGGGGAGTGAAAATATTTGCTTCTTTTTTTATATTGTTTGTTCTTGGAATTTTTACTTATGTGGCAGCTAACGCTCCTTATATTGGTTGGTTCATCTACTTCTTTTTATTCCCTTTTTGGAGTTTATTTCCAACAGCAATTCATGGTGCCAATGTAGGTGCTTTTGTATTTTTAACCTATGCCATCGGGGTTGGCCTTTATAAACTCTACCATTTGTTGACACCGAATGGACGAAAACGAATGAAGAAGGGAGTTTTTGGTGGTACTTCCAGAAGTGGTGGTGGTTGGTCGAGCGGCAGCGGAGGTGGTTTTCGTTCCGGTGGATTTAGTGGTGGTGGCGGAAGTTTTGGAGGTGGTGGGAGTTCGGGGAGTTGGTAAAATTTTTCAAAAAAAAGCAAATCTTTGGAACTTTTTTATCATTACTTAGGTTTAGTAAATAGTGAAGTTGATTCGATTTACATTTGTTATTTTTGCGATTTTTGGATTGGTTACTTTATCGGCAAAACCCGTCCAAGTCAAAGATCTTTGGCAAACCGCATTACAATCTAATCCTGAATTTTTATCGGCAAAGGCTGATTATGACAAAGCCTTTTTTGAAAATGAAAAAAGTTATGCTTCTTATTTACCTACCGTAAACGTTCTGGCATCCGCAAGACAATCTTCTGCTAATTTTAGTGGATCGGGAACTGTGAATGATCCTTTGATCAATGGATCCTCGGGCACAGGAACTTCTACAAACCAACAAACAAGTTCTGGGGAATCAAGGCCAACAGCAATCAATCGTTATTCGGTAGGTTTAAGTACAAATCAAAATCTTTTTGCTGGATTTAAAGATAAAAGTGGAATAGAAAAAACTGAGGCATTGTTGCAGGCAGCAAAACAGACATTAAATGATTCTCGGTTGAAGATTTGTTTTGAATTAAAGTCAGGTTATGCACAAATGTTGTATGCCAAAGAACTTCACCAACTTTCAGAAAAAATTAAAGAAAGACGCACTAAGAACCGTGATTTAGTCAAATTACGTTATGAAGTGGGTCGGGAACATAAAGGAAGTTTTTTACTCAGTGAATCTTTTGTAAAACAATCAGAATTTGAAGTATCTTCTGCTTTTCGATTATTTGAAAGTAATGTAAACGAAATGGAGAGAGTGATATCAAATCGTTTGGATGTAAGTATCAATTCAGAATTTGTGTATGAACCCATATTAGAAAAAAAGTTTTCGGAAAAAGAAAAGGAAAACTTGTTAGAGTCACATCCCTCTGTTATGGCCGAACAATCGAAAGTTCGGGCAGCACAAGCAAATATTGGTGTGGCGGAGGCAGGATTTTATCCAGATTTGAATTTAAGTGCAACTGTCACTAGGCAAGATGATGTGTGGTTACCAAAACCAAGAAATTATAGTTTTGGATTGAATTTAACCTATCCATTGTTCAATGGTGGAAGAGATTATTATAATGTAAAAATTGCGAAAACTGAGTATGAAAAATCGATTCATACAAGAGATGCCAAAAAAAACTCTCTCTTGTTTTCTTTGGAGCAGTCACATCTCAATTTTAAAAATGCCTCGGAACAAATGGTTGTATTAACAGAATTTTATAAAGCCTCAGAAATTCGTGCCATGATTGCAAGGTCACAATATTCGAACGGACTGATCAGTTTTGAAAATTGGGATATCATTGAAAACGATTTGATCAATAGGGAAAAAAATCTATTGATAGGAAAACGAGATTTGGGTTTGGCAGAGGCTACATATTTGAGAAATTTAGGAAAGTGTTTTGATGAAGATTAAATTTGTTTTGATAGCCGTTGTATTCGTGATCCTTTCCTTCTCCCTATATTTTTTTGGATTTGGAAAATCAAAACCAAATACAAAAGTAGAATCTTCTAAAGTGTTTCGTGGTGATTTGATTGTTACTGTGAGAGCAACGGGCACTGCCATACCAAAAAATCGATTGGAAATCAAACCACCAATTGCGGGACGTGTGGAATCCATTTTAGTCAATGAAGGAAACCACGTAGCAAGGGGCAAAATCATTGCTTGGATGAGTTCTACAGAAAGAGCGGCTTTGTTAGATGCTGCTCGGGCCAAAGGGGAAGAAGAACTTAAAAAATGGGAAGATTTTTATAAACCAACACCAGTCATTTCACCTTTACGTGGTTTGGTGATTGCATCCAATATCAGTCCAGGACAAACGGTGACCCAACAGGACATTCTTTATGTTCTTTCGGATAATTTGATGATCCAGGCAAAAGTTGACGAAACAGATCTTTCTAAAATAAAAATTGGTCAGATAGCAAATGTTACTGTTGATTCTTATTCAGATGTCTCCATCCAAGCAAAAGTAACTCATATAGGATATGAGGCAGTCACAGAAAATAATGTGACGATGTATAATGTAGACTTAGAATTAAAAACCATTCCCGAATATTTAAGAAGTGGGATGTCAATAACAATTGATTTTATCATTTCTGAAGAAAAAGATGTTTTGCTTGTTGCCAATGAATTTGTAAAAGGAAATTCCGGAAAAGGAAAAGTTTTAAAAAAAATAGACGGTGAACTTGTAGAAACTTCAGTAAACATCGGAAACTCGGATGAACAAAATACGGCCATTCTTTCTGGACTTGAAGAAAACGAATTGGTATATCGAAAGAAAAAAATTCAGGAAGAAAAAAAGTCCGGTAGCAGCGGTCCATTTTCTTCACCTAAAATGCCGAAGAGATAACTTTTGTTAGCAATTGAAATTCAAAATTTAAACAAATCATATAAATTCGGGAATTCAAAGTTTCCTGTACTTTCTGGAATTAATTTAGAAATTTCCCAAGGTGAATTTGTGGCAATTATGGGTCCTTCTGGATCCGGTAAATCCACACTCTTACAAGTGATGGGATTACTCGACCATGTGGATTCTGGCACCTATCGTTTGTTTGGTCGAACGGTCAGCGGTGAATCTTCTGATGTATTGTCAGATGTGCGAGGCAGTATGATTGGATTTGTATTTCAACAATTCCATTTGTTAGCAAAATCGAATGCATCGCAAAACGTAAGTTTACCGTCATTGTATACAAATGTGGATCAAACCGAAAAAAGAGCTGAAGAACAACTTCGAAAAGTGGGTTTGGAAAGTAGGATGTTTCATACCCCCAATGAACTCTCCGGTGGCCAACAACAAAGGGTTGCCATAGCACGTGCACTGCTTGTCGATCCACCCATTATTTTTGCTGATGAACCCACGGGAAATTTAGATTCAAAAAGTAAAATTGAAATCATGTTGGAATTACAAAGGCTTCATAAAGAAGGGAAAACCATTGTGATGGTAACACATGAACCAGAAATGGCTGAGTATTGTGATCGAATCATCCATGTGAGTGATGGGAAGATTGTATCGGATGAAGGAAAAAAGAAAAAAAAAGACATAGATTCCTTTCCCAAAACAAGTTTAAAACGGAAAACGGGTTGGCCTCTATTCCAAGGAATTTTTTTTCAATCCTTGTTTTCTTTATCATCAAATCGATTGCGAACTTTTTTATCGGCTCTTGGAATTCTCTTTGGTGTGGTTTGTGTGATCTCAGTGATGGCACTAGGCGAGGGAGCAAAAAAATCAGTAGAGGAACAATTTTCTTCGTTAGGCGCTAATTTAGTCATTGTAAGAACTGGTGGAATGCGTAGCGGGGGAGTTTCGCTGGAAGCAGGTACTGTCAATCGCCTGGATGTTTTTGATGTAGGAGCTGTATCCAAAAAATTTCCAGAAGTGAAACAAATCTCCGCTGTTGTAAATGGAAGAGGACAACTTGTTTTTGGAAATAGAAACTGGAATAGTTATATCACTGGTGCCAGTCCTAATTACGAATCACTCCGAAATTTGGAACCTGTAGAAGGTAGATTTTTTACAGAAGAGGAAAATCAAAAAAGAGCTCTCGTTTGTCTTGTGGGAAACACGGTTGTGAGAGAATTGTATGAAGGAAAAAATCCTGTTGGAACTTATTTAAAAGTAAATCGAATTCTATTTCGTGTGGTTGGTCTCCTTCCAGAAAAAGGAAGTGCGGGTTTTCGTGACCAAGACGACGTGATTCTGATTCCTATAAATACCGCGATGCGAAGGTTGTTAAACAAAGATGCTGTCGACAGTTTAGAAATGGAATTAGAAAAAACGGAATCTTCCGAAGAATTTACTACTTCCCTAAGACGTTTTTTACACGAGAGACATGGAACCAATGAATCGATGGGTAATATTTACCAAGTTATGAATATGGCTGACATCCAATCCGCAGTGTCTGAAACAAATCAAACAATGACAACATTACTCATCGCGTTAGCAACTGTTTCTCTTGTTGTCGGTGGGATTGGAATTATGAACATTATGTTAGTCTCTGTGAAAGAAAGAACTAAAGAAATTGGTTTACGGAAAGCACTCGGAGCTAGAGAATCTGATATCCGGATTCAATTTTTAATTGAATCCACTTTAACCAGTTTGACGGGAGGAATTGTTGGACTTGTTTTTGGAATTTTATCCGTCTTGTTTTTGCAAGAATACTTTGGTTGGAGTATTGTTTTATCCTTTCCTTCTATTGGATTTGCTTTTCTATTTTCCATATCGATTGGAATTCTTTTTGGTTGGTGGCCTTCCGAATACGCTGCAAAATTGAGTCCCATAGTCGCATTAAGATCAGAATGAATATAAAATTAAATCCAAGGAAAATTCCCCAACAAAAACGTTCCAAGGAAAGGTATCAAAAAATCATAGATACAACCATAGAATTGTTAGGTGAAGTTGGGTATGACGATTTAACCACGGATTTGATTGCGGAGAAAAGTGGAATCCCGGTCGGATCTATTTATCAATTTTTTCCAAACAAAGAATCCATTATATATTCCCATGCGGAATCTTGTTATATCATTCTCCATGATTTTTTTTTCAAACTTCTGGATGAGGAACTCAAAAAAAGAAAAAAATTTACGCCAGATTTTATTGATTTTACCTTACATTCCTTTGAACGGGCGTTAAATGAAGTAAAAGGATATCGTTTGATCAACTCGATTCTTTATACAAACCAAGCTCTTTTGAAGTTAGATATTGAAAGTAATGAACGTTTTGCAAAGTCGTTAGCGGAGAAAGTAATACTTTATTTGTTTCCCAAAGTAGATAAAAAAAGAGCTTATTATAGTTCGTTAATGATCGTGGAAACCGTAGACTCTGTAGTCAAAATTGCCCAAAGAAAGGGAAAACCGGCTGAAAAAAAGGCAGTCCTTTCGGAACTACAAAATCTCTTATTTGTATATTTTTCCTCCTTCCTTTGATTTAACATTGACAAAGTTTTAACACAGATGTAAAATTCTCCAAATGTGAGGGAATCCTCATGTTCCGGGAAAGAGCTATGAAACAGACCAAAAAATATTTATTGGGAATCTTCATTGCAGTATTCATAACGTTCGGTATGAATCATTGTAGTTCGGAAGATCCTGCTAATTCGGCCTTCGTCCATGTTACGATGATGGACAACGCCTTCCACCCGCCAGTCATTCGGACATTCAAAGGCGGTAAAATTCGATTTGTGAACGAAGGAAACAACCCTCACAATGCGATCTCCATTACCAAAGATTGGTCTACGGAAAAGACCTTTGGGAATTTGGCGATGTTTCGTGGTGCACATACCGATGTATTTTTTCCAGAAGAAGGTGTGTTCCCTTATTTCTGCTCTTTCCATGCCTCTCCTGATGGCAAAATTGGAATGACTGGCGTTGCTGTCATTGGTGATGCCACTTACAACCCACAGACTAATATTGCAAAGTCGAAGATATCTAAAAAATGGACAGGTGTAACTCGCAAAGTTCCTTCCCAATACAAAACCATTCAGAATGCTGTGGATGCTGCTTCCCCAGGTGACTTGGTTCTTGTTGCAAAAGGTATCTATAAAGAAGAAGTAACTGTCACCACTCCTTCCATTGTGATTCGCGGTGAAGATCGCAATGAAACCATCATTGATGGAGAGTTCTTACGCGGAAACGGAATTATGGTTGTTGGTGCCGACGGTGTTGCTGTTGAAAACCTAACCACTCGTAATGCGACACTCAATGGTGTGTATTGGACTGGTGTAAAAGGATATCGCGGTTCTTATCTAACTGCTTACAACAACGGTGATTATGGAATTTATGCTTTTGATTCAGAAGATGGACTTATGGAACATTCCTATGCATCCGGATCTCCTGATTCAGGATTTTATATTGGACAATGTAATCCATGTAATGCGATTATTAATGGTGTAATTTCAGAAAACAATGCGCTTGGATATTCTGGAACCAATTCGAGTGGAAACTTATATCTTTTGTCTTCCATTTGGAGAAAAAACCAATTAGGAATTGGTCCTAACACTTTGGATCGTGAATTACTTCCCCCTCAAAAACAAATTGTGGTGAAGAAAAACATTGTTTATGACAATAACAATACTAATGCTCCTTCCAAAAAGTTGGAATATCCGTCCATTGGAAATGGAATCGCACTCCTTGGTGCACTAGAAAACTTAGTGGAAGACAATTTGGTTTTTAACCATAACAACTATGGAATTTTAGTAACCATGAATATTGACGAAAATATTTGGATCTCCAATAACAACGTCATTCGTAACAATCAAGTGTATCATTCGGGTCGTGGAGACATTGCTCTAAGTGGTCCAGTTAATGTTGGAAACTGTTTTGAAGGAAACTCCTACGGAGTATCAAGTCCGCCATTTTTGGAATCCTTACAATCATGTTCAGGACTTCGATACCCACATACAGGAGATATGTCTTCTAGTATTGGTTTACTCGCTTTGTTCGTGCAAGCAAACCTTCGTGAATTTGTCTTAGGTTCCTATAAAAACCAACCAATCCCTGGAGCACAAATGAACATGCCTAAAGAAAGTTTGGCGAATGTCATTCCCGCGCATGATGTATTTGAAACAAACAAAGGTTTAATTGAAACTGCGGAGTTACCAAAACTCAGCAAAGCGGAATTTGAAGTTGCCACAAATAAGATGTACACTTCTGGTTGGAGAGTTCATTTTCCAGGTACTTTAAAAACTTGGTATTTCCATTTGATGGGTTATCTACTTCCATTCGCCATTTTTGCTGCTTGGACAGGGCTTTCTATTTTAGATCGATTCTCTGCAAAAGGTGCAAAAGTAGATTCTTACTTTTGGTTAATTTTACTCGTACCATTTATTGGTTCTTTGATTTATTTATATTCTAAAGAATCTAAAGTTTCACGAGTCGTTCGAAATACCGTTGTCTTTGGTGGTATTTTGCTTTTCTTTACAATTCTGGCTTATGCCGGTTATGCGATGACAGCGGTAACGGAACCGTCTGTATAATCATTTAGGAGATTATTTATGGAAACAACTTTTGCAAACCCAGGTTTTTGGACTTATTTTATCGGCTCTTACGCGTATTACCTTCCTTTCGTTTTAACGATGGTATGGGCTCCTTTGGCTTTGTTTGGACTTTCCAAACAAAAAGATATGGATACAACAAAACAAATCATTTGGTCGCTTGTGATCTTGGTAATTCCAGTCCTTGGGCCAGCAATCTATCTTTTGTTTGTTGATAAGGAATACGAAAAAAAATTCAAACAAATCGCTGTTGGTGGAGGGTTTGGAGTTTTTGTTCTTGTGTGGGTACTTAGTTTAATTTCTCACATTTAAGACAAAAGAAAAAGAGAGTATGTCTATGGATCGGAAGAGTTTTTTAACAACGATAGGATTTGGAGTGATGGGTTTTGTGGGATCATTGTTTGGTTCCATGAGAGGTAACATTCGAAATTCTGAGGAAATCTGTGGACCTTCTGATCCTGGTAATTCATCCTCTGCAGCAAACTTTGGAATTGTGACCACACCTACCGTTAGCGATAACTATCAAAACTCGATAGGAGCTGGCGGTAGTTTGCGTGCCACAAATACCTATGGAAGTATGGCGCACCCACCTTTTTTTATTAAAGAAGAGTATACGGAGCGATTTTACTATCCACCTAACTATTCCAATACGAAAAATAAGGTGAAAGATTTTAATTTAAATCTTTTTCCTTTGAGTATGAATATAGCACATAATGTCAATTATCCAGCTTGGACCTTTGATGGACTAGTTCCAGGTCCAGTCCTTAGAGCAAATTTAGGTGATACACTTCGGATCCATGTAAAAAATTCAAGTCCTGATCCTCATTCGTTACATTTTCATGGGACACATGATCCCTTAGAAGACGGTTGGGAGCCGATCCCTGCATTTGGTGAAAGGACATATCAAATAGAAGCAGGTCCTGTTGGTCTTCATCCATATCATTGCCATGTTCCCCCACTGATGCTGCATACCGCCAAAGGTTTGTATGGTGCTTTGCTTGTTGATCCACCTGTCAAACGTAAACCCGCACACGAATTTGTATTAACATTCTCTGGTTGGGATACCAAAGGAAAAGGTAGAAACGATTATTATACATGGAATGGAATTGCGGGAATTTATGATAGATATCCTATGAAAGTTCCTGTAGGTGAACGAGTACGTTTTTACATTCAAAATATGATGGAAAGAGAGCCTATCATCACATTCCATTTACACGCACAAACATTTGATATCATTCGAAGTTTAGGAAGTACGATTCCTGATGGTCATTCTGATGTGGTGTCCTTGGGACAAACAGAACGCGTAGTAATTGAATTTGTTCTTAAGAAAAAAGGTAGATATATGTTTCATCCACACCAAACACATATGGCGGAAAATGGAGGAATGGGTTGGATCGTCGCAGTTTAAAATTAGTATTTATTATATTTATTCTCACCTTTAGTTTTTTCTGTAAATCGAAAGAAGATCATATCAAAGAAGAATGGAAACACTTATCTTTTGTTAAACCTGATGGGAGTTTATTGGAACCAAAGTTTTGGTCAGAAAAAAAATCAGTTCTATATTTTGGGTTTTCTCATTGCCCAGATATGTGTCCTTTGGCTTTAACAAACTTCGGAAGGACCTCGCTGATATTAGGTGAAAAATCCAATCGTTTTCGTTTTATTTTTGTTACTCTTGATCCAGAAAGGGATTCTCCAACAACTCTCAAAAATTACATTCAAAATTTTCCTGGAAAAAATTTGACGGCACTTTCACCCAATGCGGAATCATTAACTAAACTTACCGATTTATTTGGGATTGTTCGTGAAAAAGTTGGTGATGGAAAAAATTACCGAATTGATCATTCCAATTTTATTTATGTGTTAGATGAAGATTTGAATACTCTTGCCAATTTTCCGGGTGGAGTCTCAGCCAATGCTCTTGCTACCAAACTTAGAGAGCTTGTTGAACACGAGAATTAATGATAATTTCAATTTCAGTTCTTGCACCTTCTGGGAAATTTTTTGTAACTTCAAAACTAAATTCTGTATAAAGATTTCTTAAACGTTCCTTAATATTTCCGAGAGACCTAGCCAAGAGTTTTGTTTTATCAGCAAGTAAATCTTCAGGAATTCCAATTCCATTGTCATAAACTACAAAACTAAAAACAGAATCTCTTAGCATTTTTGCATGTATAAAAAGTTGGAACTGTTCCTCCGCCGACCCTCTGAATCCATGTTTAAAAGAATTTTCAATGATAGGTTGGAGTAATAGGGGAGGAAGAACTACCGAAGAAAAATCACCCGATTTTTTAAATTCAATTTGTACTGTATCATAGAATCTTAATTTTTGAAGATGTAAGTAGTCTTCTAAAAAATTCCATTCTTCTTCAAAAGGAATCCAGTCTCTATCGGTTCTGTCGGAAATAAATCGATAATTATTAGCAAGGCTTAAAATTGCATCACCAATTAACTCTGGTTTTATTTTATGTAGAGCATGGATTGTATTCAAAGAATTGAATAAATAATGAGGACTCATTTTTGTTTGTAGAGTTTTGAGTTGGCTTTCCTTGAGTGATTTTTCTGCTTTTAACAAATCTTCTTTGTAAACTTGCGCTTTTTGTCTATTAGCAAAAATCGTACGTTCTAAGGCAAATCCTTGAGAGATCACACCAAAAAGAACACCCCAAAGAACAACTTTGTTTGTAGAGTTGTCATTGGATTTGATGGCTAAAAATAGTTCTAAGATAACAAGGAAAAGTGTAACACTAAAACCTATAAAATGTCCAAAGGCTTCCTGGTTCCCTTTTTTCCAAGATTCAAAGGTAATGAAAATTGGTCCTAGAATATTCAAAAGATTGAATAAGATAAAAAATGTCCTGCTACTAATCAGTAATGTATGTGATAAATCAAAAAACGGAAGGGAAAAAACTAAAATAGTGGTCAATGTACAAATGAATACATCTATATAAATTAGTATATCTAGAATGCGAAAACTGCCACTTCCAAAGAGGCGTCGTACTCCCGATAACATTGGAATAAAAACAAAATTGGAAGAAATAGTCGTAAGGATGAATAAGGTTTCTGAATTGGTAAAAAGATATCGAATTAGTACGTTTGATGTAAGTCCAAGTAACCCGAAACACAAGGAAAAGGCTGCAAAATCAAGTAGTATGTTATATTGTTTTTTGAATTCAATAGAATATACTATGGCACAGATGATTCCAATCATCAAAAAGAAGGAATGAAAGAAAATAGGTGTTAAATTTTTTAATGCGATTTCTCTGTAGAGCGCCGTTTGTTTTCCAACCAAATTTTCAACAATCGATATGAGAAAGAGAATTCCTTTTTTATGGTACAATCTTAAATAATAATACTTTGAATCATCATTTGGAACTTTAACCCAATCAAATTTTGATTGGAAAATATTAGGAAGTCTTTCTTGGATTGAAAAATTTCCAAACTTAAAAATAGAATCTCCATATTCATTAAAGATTTCTATGTTCAATCCACCATGTTCTAATAATAAATATAGTTCCTTTTTCTCTTGGTGGTTGGGAAATGCTTTAGAACGTAGCCAAATAAATTCTGAATCAGTGATTCGTTGGAGTTCTGAATCATTGATCCAACCAAAAATGGATTCCCAATACACTTTATGCATTTTTTGAAAATCGATTTTTCCGTCATCGTCTGTTGGTATATCTCCAACAAAATATTCAGTATTTTCTGCAAGGTAATACTCTGCCAAGGAGCCATCGGCAGGTTTTAATACGGAATAAACATAAGATGTTAAAGATACTGTGATGACAAGAGAGAGGAGGCAGATAGATAGAGTTGGTTTTTCTAAAAATCTGCTCCAATATTGCTCCATAGAACTAATGTTAGTCTTCTAGAGAGAATAAAATAGGTAATCTGTGCGCCATTTTTTTAGGTTGTCCTTGCACATAACCTGGGCTAAAACGCACACGTTTGATGAGTTTCATAGCGGCTTCTTCAAATCCGTATCCAGCCCGACCAGAAACAATTTTTGCTGATTGAAGGCTTCCGTCTTCATTTACTTGCACAAGTAACACAACTTGTTTCTCGACGATATTGGCAGCTTTAGCTTGAGGTGGAAAATATTCCTTTAAATCAAAATCAATGATCGCTGTTGGCATCTTGTCGCCGTTAAAGGAGAAAAGGTACCCATCTTTGTCAGTTCCATTTCCAGAAAGTTGGTTTGGATTTAGGTCTGAGTTGTCAGGTTCATCGGCTTTGTCTTTGTTACTTCCTTCTACCCATTCTTGTTTTTCTACTGGTGCAGGGGAAGAAGTGCCACCAATAAGTTCAGGAGGAATTTCCTCAAAACTTACATCCACATCTTCGAAAGTTGATTCTTCAACTACTTCATCGCCACGTAATTGGCTTATCTTATAACCAGCGTAAGTTGCGGTATGGATAAACAAACTTCCAATCAAACATAGATGGAAAATACGTTCTCTATTTTGTTTGATGGAATGTTTGAATGAACCCAATAAATCCGCGAAACGATTCATTTTTTTACACTGAGGGCAATTTTCGTGACACCCGCTTTTCGGATGATTCCCATCAGCTCCGTAATTTTTCCATAAGGCAAGCTTTCATCTGCAGAAAGAGTTAAACGCATGTTAGGTCTAATTTTTGCTTCTCTTTCCAGATTGCGAACCAAACCTGAGATGTCAGTGTCTTTTCCTTCCAAAAGTATTGCGCCTGTTTTTGTTAGTGCTACTTGGACCGATTCCGCCACGTTCGGGTCCGCCGCTTGCACTTTAGGCAAATTGATGTTCAAACTTTCTTTTTTTAAAAAGTTTGCTGTTACCATAAAAATAACAAGAAGTACTAAAATCACATCCACCATGGGTGTGATGTTGATACTTCCAATTTCTTCGTCTTGAGAACCTGATGCTCCAGCCATAATTATACCTTTGTCTTATTCATTTGATAAGAGAGTAGTTCTTTTTTCAGTATTTCCAAATTCTGTAGAATGACTTTAGATTTTCTAGAAAAATAATTGTTTGCCATAACCACAGGAATCGCCACTGCAAGACCAGCTGCCGTCGCAAGTAGGGCCGTTGAAATCGAACGCATGACAACTTCTGCACCGGAACTTCCCAAAGTACCCAAACCATAAAACGCTTTGATGACACCAAGAACGGTTCCAAGTAATCCAATAAAGGGAGCATTGTTTCCCAAAGTATTTAAGATTGGTAAACGTTTTTCCAATTCTAATTTTTCTGAAAGAATTTGACCATCCAAACTTTCATCCAACCCCTTACGTCCCAATTTTAATTGTTTGAGAGCAAATTGTAAAAATCTAGTATATATAGATTCTTCACCGGCATCAGTTTTCCAATGAATTTCTGGTTCTTCCTGTAATGAAGTTCTAACTTCCGTTAAATAGTCCTCGTTTTTTTTACCTAAACTTTTTCTGTAATAAATTAATCTTTCAGCAAATACAGCCAAAGCTACCACACTTGCAAATGCCATTGCTATAAAGATTAATTCTTCGCCAATTTCTACATACTCTTGCATACTATTCTCCGTGTTGAATGTTATTAAATAATAAATATAATGGAATCTTATCGTTACTAATTTGATTGTTTGTTGATGCAAAACATGATCTTAAACAAGAGATTGCTGAACTAGAAGTTAGACTCGATTCAATGAGAGCAGGAATTGTAGATTGTGCACAAATTCCAGAATTAGTTTTTGTTTTCCAGTCTGTTACTTGACATTCAAAAGCACAAGTTTGTGCAATTCCCGACATATCTTTGTAGAGGGGATTTGTTAGCAAACCTTGGCAAGTCTGGGTTTTTACTGCAGCTGTGGTATTTGTAAAAGTTGCTCCTATCGAATCCGCATAAGCTTTAAAACATAAATCTTTGTTCGTAATCATTGATTCACATGTTTCTTGTGGGGCATTCAAAGTTGTAAGATATTGTAACAACACTGTTTCTTTATAGGAGTCTTCAAATTTTTTTGGTTCCGAACATGAGAAGACAAATGAAATAGCTAAAATGGAAAACCAGAATTTCATTAGAAATGTACCTCCATACCAACGTTAAAGAATGGAATTACTGTTCCACCTGGCAGCTGTAAGGTTCCGAAGGTATCGTTCTCCTTGGGATTGGTTGCGGAAAAAGGACGAGAATTGTCAAAATCAAATCCGTTTTTATTTTTTCTCATATAAACGTTTACGATTTCCAAATACCAGTTTAGGTATCCCCATGAATAATTTTCAAAAATATCAAATCGAATATCTAGTCTATGGAAATCTGTTCCTCGTTTTACATTACCGTATTCGGATGTGTAAGGGTTGTTAGAGTATTGTGGGTTCCAATAAGTTAGGCCATTCAGTGGATTTGAAAACTTACCGCCATCATCTCCAACAACTGGTCTAGAAGGAATCGATGTTAAATAACTCCACCTTCCACCAATTTGAAAACCTTCATTCATTCTCCAACCGTAAATTAAGTTCGCAACGTGAGTCCTATCCCAAGGTGCTAATTGTTCTTTTGAGTTTGGAAAATATGCGGCGAGGATTTTTCTTTCGATTCCACCAATTTGCGAATTATCACCTTCATAAATTTGGTATAAATTTGTATTTTGAAATGATTGTGACCAAGTATAGGAAATCCAACCAAACCAGTCTCTTGTTCCTGGACGTGCATTTTTACGTATCAAAAGTTCATAACCATGTGACCAACCTGTAGCCCGGTTTGAATAGTTTAATGGCCGATTGGCGACGATAGGTTGTGTTAACCATTGGCCTTTATCAGGATTTAAACCAACAGGAGTAGATGCATAAGGATCATCAATGATGGTATCAGTGAATTGGTTTTTAAACATTTCCACTTTTACTTGCCATACTTGATCAATTTTTTGGTCAATTCCTGCACTGACTTTTCTTGCTCGTTCAAATCTTAAATCAGGGTTTCCTGTTTCTGCATTAAAGTTTGTTGTTAAAGGGAATCTGGAAACATCACCACCACTTCCGTATACAGTCATTCCTTTCCCAATTTCAGGAAAGGTATAGGAGGCAGTTGCCCTTGGTGTTAACGCACCATTTCCTGTAACTTGAATATAATCGTAACGCGCTCCCGGTTCAAATAGAAAGTTTCCGAACTTAAAATGAAGAGTCGTGTATGCATTGTAATACGGAGATACACCTCGAATGCTAATAGGTCTTCCGACGAAGTCTGGATTGGACGAATTGTATGGGTTAGGTGATGGATTGGTTGGATCGCGTAAAGCTACTTCTGTTCCGTAATCTCTAAAAGAGAATTTTCTAACTTCTGTTCCAAAATCAACTTTTAGAAACTTTGTAGCTGTCCAATAGGCATCTTGACGAACACCAACATAACTTCCTCTTTGGTATTGTTTTCCTTGGATTGAACCAAAACCAACATTGTATTCACCTATTGGATCAAAGTTAATTAATGTGATACGGTTTTGAAATTTATCACCTGGAATCCAAGTGTATCGCAAGGCAGTTGTCCTAAAACTTTGACCAAAACTAGCTTTTGCACCACTGAGTAGTGCAAAGGCAGAACTTGTTGGATCATTAACAGGTTTATTCGGAACGTTTATTGCAAAGTTATCTTGTGCTGTTAAGTTATAAAAAGCGATTTGGTGTTCAGGTGTGAAGTTATGGACGTACTTAATTTGAGAATCATTGTAACGAGGAAGACGAATTCCCTCAGGTAATAATCCTGTTGCTCCTAATGATTTATCTAGATATCCAAGTTTACCTGCAATTGCCAAATATCCTTTTCCACCTGAAGTGGGTGTGGCAGCGTAAGCAGTTGTATTCCATAAGGAAACTTGAAATGCCCCTTTTGTTTTTTGAACTGCATCGACAGTTTCAATTTCAATGATACCACCAGTTGCATTATTAAAGTTTGCTGGGTATGCACCTGAATATAGGTCAATTGACTTAATTAAATCATTATGGATAACTGAAGTTAAACCATCTAAGTGGAAGGGATATAATATTGGAAGATCATCGTATAGGTATGTGTTTGCATTTGGGTTCGCACCACGAACAATGATCCCATTGGCTCCTCCACCAAATCCAATATTAGGAATGACTCCAGGAAGTGTTTCCAACGCACGAAGTGCTTCTCCAAAAGTTCCTGGCATCCTTTTGATTTCTTCATAACGAACTTTGGTTCGGGAAGCTACGGTCTTTTCTCGTTCTCCTTCCACAACAATCCCGGTTCTTGGAGCACTTGCTTTTTTTTCTGTATAAATAGTCCTTGATTCGTCTTCAGATCCAACAGATATCTTTATTTCTTGGATTCCTGTATCACGTAACAAGCGCAAGGTGTAGTCGCCGGGAGATGGAAACTCTAATGTGACATTTCCTTCTGCATCCGTTTGTGCGAATTTTTTGGTTTCAAAAATAAGAACTGATAGGTTCTTCTCTGCAATTTCCTTTTTGGGATTAATGAGTTTTGCACGGATACTTACCGCAAATATTGGGGATCCAATACAAAAAACAAAAATCCCTAATAATAATTTATTTAATTTGAGTTTTGCTGATTTCATTGAAGTTTAAATACCAAGGGATCTCTCCCGTTTCTTGTTCGAGATAAATAAGCGTACATGGTAAGGGATAACCAAGAAATGGACATTCTGTACGAGTAATCGCAATTGTACATAAATCTAAATTTCTTTGGATTGGTTTATTTAATACGAGTAAAGGTGGATTTGGAATTGGGTTGCCACATTTGTCTGCGGCAAATTTTGCTGCAGAGTAAATTTGGCTTTGGGCATCATTTGTATCTACACGATCAATTCCTGGACCGCAGTTAATCACAAATAAAATCAGAAATAAAAGAACAAACGTATGGAATCTCATTTGGTACCTTTTAACCCTGGTTTTTCAGTATCTTCAGGTTGACCAACAACATCTGCAGTTACATTCACAACAGTTACCAGACCTAATGGAAAATAGGCTTTATCTTCTCTTTGGACTTTGATATTGATTAAGGTTTTCCCGTTAGGGTATTTTTCCAAAATTTGACTCATCGCCAGTTCTACGTTAGGTGCTTTTGTTACTGGAAACATACCTAATAAATAGAAAGCAGAGTCCTGTCCTTTCCCTTTGCCGAGAATTTTGTAATCTGTGGATCTAACTACTGTGGCTGAATCAAATAGAGTAATTTCTTTAGGTACGTGGGAACCTATACAACCCGTAAGCATAACCAAAGCAGATAGAAAACTTATAAAAATTTTATGAAATGAGGTTTTCATTCGTGATTCTATTTTTTGCTTTTAGGAGTTGTTTGTGCGGAGAAACGGACCAAGTCCCCTTTGATAGTAAATCGATATCTAGTTAATGGTCCAAATATAGATTTGTCGTTCCAATAACGAATATTCACGAGAGCATCTCCAGAATCTTCTTCCATAACTTTTTCATACAAATCAGTGATGGGTGGCTCTGTGAACGGCAAACCAAAAAGGATTAAATCAAGTGCATACCACGTAAAGGTTTTCTCTACAGTTTTTACTGTTTCGTAAGGAGCGTTGGGAATTGGTTTGTTGCTTGTGGCAATTCCAACGGAAGAAGAGGCACAATTCATTAATCCTAAAGATAAAAAGAAGAAACTAGCGACTGTAAAATAATGTTTCATAAAAAGACTCCGTCTGCATCCAAATCTCATTTTTACTGGTTGGGTCAACGGAATAATTATACTAACGATGATTAACTACTCATCCAGGAATGAACGCTACATATTCCGGAGTGAAATCTGTTGGGACTACAATTTAAGTGCTTCTTTTAGGTTTTGAGCAAAGGAACGGCCTACGGGGAGGGTAGTTTCATCCTCGTTTTTTAGTTGGATCGTATAAGAACCGCCCTTGTCATAACGAAGGCTTGCCACATAATTCAAATTAACTAAAAATCCTTTATGTATACGAATGAATTGTTCTGAAGGCAGTTTTTCTTCAATTTCCTTAAGTAATTTTGAAGTTTCGTAGTCTTTTTGGGAGGTATGGATCACACAACTTTTGTTATTTGCTGAAATAAACTGTATATCATCAAAGGAAAGTAAAAATACAGCAGAATCTGATTGTATCTTGAGATTCGTTAATTTTCCTTGGGGCGGTTGTTTGTTTTGTTTTGTTTCTTGCAAAAAACGTAAAGCTTTGTCTACGGACTTTCTAAATCTTTCAAACGAAAATGGTTTTAGCAAATAATCAGTGGCGTCTAAATCAAATGCTTCGACTGCGTGTTCACTATATGCAGTTGTGATGATAAAAAAAGTCGATCTACTATGTTCTTTCCTTAAAATATCCATCCCATTCACTGCAGGAAGGTTGATATCCATAAACACTAAATCAAAATGTTTTTCATGAAGGAGGTTTAATGCCTTGTCCCCACTTTCTGCAATGCCTGCTAATTTTAGCTCGGGACAGTTCATGACGTAATCCATCATTAGCATCCTTGCTGGGTATTCGTCTTCGATGATTAATACAGAATAGGAGGATGATTCCATGAATTTAATTTAAGTTATATCAATAAATAAAAAAGTGACATCGTCTTTAAGTTCCTCTTCGGAAAACTTTGAAATTTGTACGATAATTTCTTGAGATAACGTTTTGATATCTTTGTCTTTTCCTCTCTCCAGTAAATCAAGTATTTTGCTTTCACCAAACAATTTATTTTCGGCGCGAGCTTCTGTAACACCATCAGTGAAAAAAAAGTAACGATCACCAGTTTCTATATTGTGAGTCCATTCATCGTAAGTAAAAGATTCCCTCCATCCTATAATCGGACCTTTGATATTCATAAATTCAAATTTACTTTTGTCACGATTATAAATAAGAGGGTTTGGATGGCCAGCAGTTGAAAAGGTAATTGTTTTTACATTTGTATCTATCAATGCACAACATGCGGTGATAAAATATCTACTGACAAGTGAAGTAAGTGCTTGGTTCATATGTTCTAAAACATCCTTTGGTGACTTGATGTTTTTAGTTGATTCTCTGAATTGTACCTTTACCATAGAAGAGACAAAAGCGGCAGGAACCCCATGTCCAGCAACATCAGCAATTAACAAAAGCAGACGGTTTTCATCCAATTCAACCCAATCATACAAATCCCCACCCACTTGTTTCATCGGTAGATACGTGCTATGGATTCGAATTCCAATCGTGTTTGGATGTTCTTTAGGTAGTAGATAACTTTGAAGCTGTGAGGCAAAAAATAGGTCCTGTTCTAAATCCTGATTTTTTTCACGGAGTTCTAAAGTTCTTTCTCGAACTCTAATCTCTAAATCCTTTGTTAGTATAGAGAGTTCTTTTTCATTTTTTGCATGTCTATAGGAGATTGCCACTCCCGAAAGAATCATTAATACTAAAAAACCATACTGTGTTAGGTATATATTTTTTCCGGAGGTCACATCGATAATGATATCAATGGTTGTTCCGATGCAGATACAAATGAAACCGGCGGTTAAAAAGTAGGCTTCAGCTTTTTTTGCTTTAGCAGCTCGAATGACTCCTCGGATGATAAAAAATACCACAAGGATCAATGAGAATTCCCAAATTCGAAGTAATAAAATTCTTGTTGGGATTTCTAAATTCCAAGTCTGGAAAAATGCAAGGCAAAGAAGGAAAAAAATTAATAATCTTTCTTTGAGTTGGAGTTTGGTTTGAAATAAAGAATAACTAAATAAAAAGATAGATATAGGGAGTAAAGTTTGTGCAGTGAAAAATACTTTTAACCAAAAGAAAAAAGAAAAATCTGTGTAAGTATAACTAATGTTTAAAAGTGGTAATCTCCACATAACAAATATAAGTGTAGATAAGAGGAGATAAAAATTAGATTTAGCCTGTCTTTTGAGTATAATGGAAAAAATTTGGTAAGCACCAATTCCAAAAAACAACATGATAAAACAAAAGTCACGTCCATCTTCTTTGATGATGAATTCTTGTAATTGTTCATAATTCCCCATGACTGGAATTTTTCTAAACAATCCACCTTGGAATGTTTTGTTTCTAAAATGAATTTCCAATTCTAGATCATTGGGTTCGTTGACTTTAAGAACCGAACTTGGGATAAAATAAAGACGTTTGTAATACCAGTTTGGGGAATAAAATCCATCACTAGAGACAGAACCTGTTTCTCCTAACAATACCCCATTCACAAAAAGTTTGTCGACCTCTTGAATTCGGTCTAAGTAAATACCAAGTGGTTTGTTGTTTGGTTCATAATAGAAGGAGGTTTTATAGGAGCCGTGGACCGGTGGGTTCATTCCTTGTAAGGCGAGACCTTTTCCTACTTGGATGGGAATTGTTTTCCCTTGGGACGTAAATGTCCAACCCTCTGAAAGTGTCGTCAGGTACTTCGGACTTACTTTTAGTGGTTCCGAGGAGAGCGAAAAAACTGAGGTAAGTAAAATAGGGAAAATAAATGAGAGGAATCTCATCACTACCGGATAAGGTAAGTTCTGTACATCAAGAAAGCAAGTTGATTTTCAATTTCTTATATGGTTTAGTTAATTTTTTGGAGCAAATCTAAATGACAATCACTCAACTTCGGTATATTGTAGCTTTGGACCAGTTTAAAAGTTTTGCAAAAGCCGCCGAACATTGTTTAGTTGCTCAGCCGACTTTGAGTTTACAAATTCAAAAGGTAGAGCAGGAACTTGGTTTTGAATTATTTGATAGGAAAAAAAATCCAGTCATTACCACCAAATTGGGAAAAGCGGTGGTAGATCAGGCAAAAAATACCTTAAAAGAAGCCGACAAACTTTTTGAAATCGCAGGGCAATGGAAGGATGAACCTGCAGGTAGTATCTCTATTGGAATCATTCCCACTGTCAGTAATTATTTAATTCCTTCCATTTATCAGAGTTTACAGACAGAATTTGCAAAAGTTAATTTTCGGATTTCTGAATTACCCACTTTAACCATTCTTGAAAAATTAGAATCGGAGGAAATTGATTTAGGGATTCTTGCCACTCCATTAAAAATTCCAAATATCGTGGAACAACCGCTATATTATGAACCTTTTGTTGTTTATTATCCAAAAGATGCCAAAGAAAAGTCCAGATCGGTTTCTATGAAACATATAGAGAAATATCCTCTTCTTGTATTAGGAGAGGAACATTGTTTTCGTCACCAATCATTAAAAATATGCAATAGAAACTCACTTGCCAAAATTGAAAGTGGAAGTGTTGAAACACTCAAACGAATGGTGGATATGGGAATTGGTGTGACACTTTTGCCTAAATTATCTGTAATTGCAACTTCAGAGCGTGTGGTTCCATTTAGTTCACCGGAACCTGCAAGAGAGATTAGTTTGGTTTATAAAAAAGGATTTTATAAAACTAGAATTTTGAAAAAACTCACAAGTTTGATTTTAAGTGTAATTCCTGATGAATACCATACTAAAGAAAAGTTTAAAATTATTGGTGTATCATTAAACCAAGATTAAAAATTAAGCAAAACTTGGTCGATAGTTTTTGTAAATCTTGTCATTTATAGTATTTATTTTACAAATGATCTAATTGGGAGTATATTCTTCTTAACAACAAAGGAGGATATTCAATGTCCAATATCAACACTCAAATTCCAGATTTTACTACGGAAGCTTTTCATAACGGTGCTTTTAAAAAAATAAGCAAAAAAGACGTTCTTGGAAAATGGTCCGTTTTTGTTTTTTACCCAGCGGATTTTACATTTGTTTGCCCAACAGAACTTGGCGATGTAGCAGATCATTACGAAGAACTCCAAAAAATGGGAGTCGAAGTTTATTCGGTTTCTACTGATACACATTTTGTTCACAAAGCTTGGCATGAAGCAAGTGACACCATTAAAAAAATCAAATTCCCTATGTTAGGTGATGCTTCTGGAAAGATCACTAGAGGCTTTGGAGTGATGATTGAAGATGATGGTCAAGCACTTAGAGGAACATTTGTAGTGAATCCTGAAGGTGTGATTAAAACTGCTGAGATCCATGATCTTGGAATCGGGCGTTCCGCGGAAGAACTCGTTCGTAAAGTGCAAGCAGCACAATATGTTGCAAACAACGACGGCGAAGTTTGTCCTGCAAAATGGAAACCAGGTAACACAACATTGAAGCCAGGTCTTGATTTGGTTGGAAAAATCTAAATGACATTAGGCGGGTTAGTGCCCGCCTAAATCGGGAGGTTATTATGTTAGATGAATCAACAAAAGAACAAGTAAAACAATACTTTGAAAGAATCAAAAATCCAGTGCAGATACAATTGTATTCTGGAGACCATGAAAAACGTGAAGAATTGATTGAATTTCTAAATGATATTGTTTCTTTAAGTTCTAATCTTTCTTTGGAAATTTCTGCGGCTATCAATGATGGACTTCGATTTACCATTCTTTCCGAAGGAAAACCAACAGGGATTGAATTTTCTGGAATTCCCATGGGACATGAATTTACTTCGTTGATTTTGGCAATTCTTCAATCGGGTGGAAACCCAATCAAATTGGAAGAGGGAATTCTTTCCACAGTTTCTAAACTCAAAGAAAATTTACACTTTGAAACATTCATTTCGCTTGATTGTCATAACTGTCCTGAAGTCGTTCAAACTCTCAATAGTTTTGCTCTTGTGAATCCTTCTATTTCACATAACATGATTGATGGGGCTATGTATCCAGAGTTAGTAAAAGAGAAAAATATCCAAGGAGTTCCAGCGGTTTTTCTAAACGGGAAACGTTTTCTTTCCGGAAAAGCCGAAGCTTCAATTATTTTTGATAAACTTTTAGAGTTATATTCTTTACCCGAAACAACCGAAAATACAACTGATCTTTTTAAACCAAGTGAAATTTATGATGTAACAGTAATTGGTGGTGGTCCTTCGGGAGTGACAGCGGCAGTATATTCTGCAAGGAAAGGATTAAAAACTCTTGTCATTGCAGATAGGTTAGGTGGTCAAGTGAAAGATACTTTAGGTATTGAGAATATAATTTCCTTACCTTACACAACTGGCCCTGAGCTCACAAATGTTTTATCAGAACAACTAAATAAAAACCAAATCAAAAAGAAAGAAAACGTCCGTGTGTTAAAAATTGAACCTGGAAAATTAAAAACCATTCATTTGAATACAGGCGAACGTATTGTTACCAAAACTGTGATCTTGTCAACCGGGGCAAAGTGGAGAGAACTAAACGTTCCAGGTGAAAAAGAATTTGTTGGAAAAGGCGTGGCCTATTGTCCCCATTGCGATGGTCCTTTTTTTAAAGATAAGGATGTTGCTGTGGTGGGAGGAGGAAACTCAGGAGTTGAAGCGGCATTAGATCTAAGTGGAATCGTAAAGTCAGTGACTCTAATTGAATTTGGTGACAAACTAAATGCTGACAAAGTATTGTTGGATAAAGTGGCCGAGTCTCCCAATATCAAAACTTTAGTCAAAGCACAGACGACTGAAATTCAAACAAATGCTGAAAAAGTAACAGGGCTTACCTACAAGGATAGAAGTTCAGAAAAGACGGAAACCATTCCACTGGATGGGGTGTTTGTACAAATTGGACTTGCACCAAACAGTAGTTTTGTGAAAGATTTGGTGGAAACAAATCGTTTTGGCGAAATTTTAATAGATGAAAAATGTAAAACCAGTGCGGATGGAATCTTTGCTTGCGGGGATGTGACAAACACTCCTTATAAACAAATTATCATCGCAATGGGTGAGGGAGCAAAGGCTGCGATCAGCGCTTTCGAATATCTTTTACATGCGGCCTGATAACAGCCATTTTTCAATGGTAGAATAAAGATC
Organism: Leptospira bandrabouensis; assembly: GCF_004770905.1. Taxonomy (NCBI): domain Bacteria; kingdom Pseudomonadati; phylum Spirochaetota; class Leptospiria; order Leptospirales; family Leptospiraceae; genus Leptospira; species Leptospira bandrabouensis. Next base: position 1,345,634 of record NZ_RQHT01000014.1, read on the forward strand.
TGCGGTAGATATCGGTTTGGTGAGAAAATCATTCATACCCGATTCTATCGCTGTATCTTTTACTGAAAAAAATGCTCCTGCCGTAAGTGCAACGATAGGTGTTTTTTTGTGAGTATCTTTTTCTAGTTTTCTAATTTCGATGGTTGCCGTATAACCATCCATAATTGGCATTTGTAAATCCATAAATATTAAATCTGGGATTTTTAATTGGAATTGTCTTACTGCATCGGCTCCATCAGTAGCAAATCGCAAGTGAATACATGGATATCTTTTTAATAACATTTTTGATAATAGTTTTTTGTTTAAATCATTATCTTCTACAATTAAAATATCGCTTTGTAATTGATCGTTTTCCACGATTACCGATTCATCTGTGGTAGTGTTTTTTTCTTCGAATAAGTTGGAAGATACTGAACCCGTTGCATTAACTTGCAATGATAATATAAAACTGAATTTACTTCCTTTCCCAAGCTCACTTTCGATATGAAGTTGAGAATTCATTTTTTGAATCAGTTCACTTGTGATTGTTAGGCCAAGTCCAGTTCCACCATATTTACGAGTGATGGATGTATCCGCTTGGGAAAAGGAATCGAATAACTTTGTTTTTGAGTTTAGATCAATTCCAATTCCTGTGTCCAATATTGAAAATTCAATGTCTATGAATTCTTCAATTTGTTTAATTGGTTTTACAGAAACAATGACTTCTCCTTCGTGAGTAAATTTAATAGCATTACCAATTAAATTGGAAAGCACTTGTCTGACCCGCAATGGGTCTAAAGAAACAAATTTTGGTAAGTGAGAATCTAAATTTAGTTTTAAATGAATGGCCTTGGATGCAGCTGAAATTTTAAAGAGATCAACAGTTGATTGTACCAAATCAGTTAAATCCGTGCTTATCAATTCCAGTTCCATTTTGCCGGAGTCGATTTTAGAAAAATCAAGAATTTGATTCACTAATGATAATAAACTTTTTCCTGAAAGGCGGATATTCTGTAATGATTCCTTTTGTTCTTCGGTAAGATTGGAGTGTAACAAAAGTTCTGTGAAGCCAATAATTCCATTGAGTGGGGTCCTTATTTCGTGACTCATGTTGGCTAAAAAGTTTCCTTTTGCCATATTGGCAGCTTCTGCCATTTCTTTTGCTTTTCTAAGTGTATATTCTATTTTTTTGGTTTCAGTTAGGTCAGAATTGGAACCAACCATTCTAATTTTATTTCCAGAAGAATCTCTTTGGATATAACATCTTGAGAGAACATGGGCATAATTCCCTTTTCTTTTTTTCATTTGGAAACTAAACTCAAAAGTTTCCCTCTGTGAGAGCATGATGTTATCTAAAAATTCAGTAACCCAATCATAATCATCAGGATGAATCAAACTTTTCCAATAATCAATGGGGACATTTTCTGATTTTTCATCATTACCAAATTCTAACCACCATCTTCTCGAGTAGATGACTGAGTTGGTAACAAAATCCCAATCAAACCAACCATCGGAGCTTACTTCTAGAATCAAAGCATATCGTTCGTTAGATTCCTTGAGAGCATTTTCGGCTCGTTTCTGTTCGGTAATATCCTTACTTGCTCCCACAATGAATTTGAATTTTCCGTCTACTTCAATCGGAGTAAGGGCAGTGGTCCAGATTTTTGTTCCCGCTGGCATAGGAATGCTTTCTTCGTAGGTAATTGTGGTTTTCGCTTTTAAAACATTTTGGTAGTTTTTAATAACTGGTCTGCCTAATTCTTCACCTAACAGATCTATTGGTGTTTTTCCTTGTATTGATGATTGGTTTATGCCAGTAGATTTTTCGTAAGCAGCATTGATACGCCTAATTACAAATTTGTCATCATCCATAACCTCAATTAGGAACATTGAATCTTGGCTTCCATTAAACAGAATATTGTTTTCAAGTAACAACTGTTTAATTTCGCCTGTTTCATTTTTGATAATATCTTGTAGGGAAAGTAATTCAGAAATGTCTGCAATGATTCCGTCGAACCGTAAGATTTTTCCATTTTCGTCTCGAATCAATCTACCTTGGCATTGAACAAATTTAATTTTGTTGTTTTTTGTCTGGATTCGATAACGAATGCGAATTTTATCATCAGCATTCAGTGAAATTAAAGCGGTTTCGACAATGGATCTATCATCTGGGTGGATTAAGTTTTTCCAGTTTTCATGTTTTTCTGTAAAATAATCTATCGGGTATCCGGTAAGTGTTTCTGCTGATGGACTAATATAAATGATTTCTAATTCGGGATAGGTCGCCGAAAATATTACCTCCTCCATGGCGGAGAGAATTTGTTTTTCCAGTGAAGGTGGAGGAGGACGCATACCTACCATTGGACGAATCTTTTTTAGGGATTTAACAAACTAGATTAGGATTTTCTAATAAGAAAGGGAAGTGCCAGCGAAGGTGTAAATTTGTTGTAGCTCATTCCCAGCAGGTCGGTATCGTTTAAAACCCGGAATTCATCAATAAAGTAGGGCCAGGGGAAGGGGGCATCTTTCGTATATTCTAAGATCAGACTAGGATTTCCGTCGAGAGGTGAATTCCTCAAAGATAATTTCATGGGGTGACGCATTTGAAATTCCGTAGTTTTTGGAGGCAAAAATAAATTGTAGGCAGTGTCTGAGCCATCAAATGATTTCCCCCACCAATGGCGAAAAGACATAAAATTTAGGCTGAAACTAGCACCGACCTGAAACCATTTGGGTCCTAACCATTCTGCTTTGTAATTTCCAGCAGGAAAAGATCCTGGTGCTTTTAAGTCGAAAAATTGTTTTTTGATTTGAGATAGGGACATCGTCATCAATCAAATTCCAAAAATTTAAAAGCATAGCGAAAATTCTGATCCAGATAAAAAAATATAGAAAGATTTCTATTTTCATTCAGGAAAGAGTTGGCAAGAGGTGCTGCCCTTCGTAGAACAGGGAACATTCGAATTTCGGAGTTCTCATGCGTAAGTTAGTATTGGCCTTAGGGTTTCTATTTTTTTTAAGTTCTTGTAATTCTATTAGCGGGATTTTCCGGTCGATCAAACGCACAATTTTTCCGAGTAGTTGCCGCATCGAAGTCAAACTGGACACAACAGATCTCAAATACTTAGAAGATCTTTGGGATTATCGCATTACCGTTACGGAAGATACCAACTTACAAGAATTAGCCTCTGCAATCCAAATTTTACCAAAACCATCTAACCCGAGAACGGAATTTTCCGATTACATAAGTCGCGAGTTTTCTCTCGATTCTTGGAACTTTGATTCAGGAGTTGAATACGAAATTAAAATCGGAAAGTTTTACGCTGAGAATGACTGTTTTTTAGAAACACCTGTTAGTTTTAAACTTCCAGTAATGACCAATAAACCTTCCTTTTATCTATCTCGTGAAAATATTTTTGAATCTAGTTTAAACAAAGTACTTCCTATATCTATTTCGAATGTTCCTGAATTCCAAATTCGATCAGCAGAATTAAATATACCTACACTTGTGAACGCAGTGGCGACATTAGGGAATCGGTATTATGAATATGAAAGTCAATTGAATTGGAAAAACTCCATCTGGAAATCTGGACTCAAAATAAACTCGTTTGGCAACCAAGGGATGGATATTGATAATTACTTTGGATCAAAACCTAATACAAAGGCATGGATTGCATTACAATTAGGTGCGAATGTTATCGGTGAAAACAACAAAGAGGAGTTTAAGAGAGAATCCATTTTTTTACAGTCCACAAACTTAGGAATCACAACAAAACTAGATCCTAATACTCTCCATGTTTGGGTGCATAGTTTATCGAAAGCAGAACCGGTTATAAATACAAATATAAGTTTGTATGAAAAAGGAAATTTGCGTGGGACGTGCAAAACCGATAAAGATGGATATTGTAGTCTTCCATCCTTGAGTGATACAAAGTCTTTCGATAAATCAGTGTTAATTGCTGAAGATTCATTGGGGGATAAAGCCTTCCTTCATTTTAATGAAACGCATATCGAAGGTTATAGCGATTATTATTCAGAAAACAACGTAAAAGGAAAGATTTACTTTGATCGAAAGTTATACCGACCTGGTGATCGTGTTGAAATTAAAGCCGTAATTGCAGAAAGAAAAAATGGAATATTGATACCTTATTCTTCTAAATCACTCAACCTACAAATTAGAGATTCACGTGGAAAGGATGTGGCAAATACCAATCTAAGTTCCACTTCTCAGGGAGGTATAAACACAAGTTATCTCATCTCTTCGGATGCATCGCTCGGACATTATTCTGTTTCTGTTTATATTCCCGGTAAGGACGGTTCTATCACTTATGATACATTCCAGGTGGAAGAATTTCGGCCCGTGAACTTTATGGTAAACGTAAATTTGGCGAATGCGGTAAACAAAGATCAAAACGTCAAAGGTACAGTAGAAGGTAAATATATGTTTGGAGCTCCTATGGGAGGAGCTAAAGTAAGTTATTCGGTATTAAAACGGAAAAGATTTATAGATTTTGATTCATTTTCTAATTATGATTTTTCTGATACTTGGTATGATTATGAAGATGAATATTCTGGAGGTAATTCAGATTATGTAACCGGTTCTGAAGGAGTTTTGGATAGCAGAGGGCTTTTTAGTTTGGATATTCCGGTCAAAGAGTTGACACGCAAATTTGTTACCGATGGTGAAGATATTGAAATCGCAGATCCATTCAATTTGGTTGTGGAATCATCTGTATATGATGTGGATGGAAAGTCAGTTACAAAATCTTCCAGTATACCCTACAATCCTTCAGAAACTTATGTTGGTTTAAAATGTAATGATAGATACCAAACTTTAGACAAACCATTTCAGTTTGGAGCTGTCGCCGTCAATTTACAAGGCAAAGCCGTTGCCGGTGCTGAGTTAAAGGCTTATATTATTTATAACGATTGGACTTCTGTATTATCAAAAGGATTAGGAAAGTTCTTTTTTCGAAGTAACCAACTAACTAAAAAAGTTGTAGAAACTAAGAAGCTGATTTCTAAAGCCGAAGGAGTTTCTTTCGATTATCGTGCGAAAGATCCTGGAAGTTATACAGTTTTGGTTTTAAATCGCGATAAAGTTTTTTCTCGAGTGGATTTTTATGCTTATGAAAAAGAATCATATTACACTTGGGACTTTCGTGGGGATGATTCGATTGAGTTACGTACCGACAAACAAGAATATAAAATTGGAGATAAAGCAAAAATATTAATTAAATCTCCTTTGCAGAATGCGCGAGTTATTGTAACCGTCGAAAGAGATTCTGTTTATTATAAAAAATCATTTTTGATGAAAGGAAACAGTGCCCCTTTAGAAATTCCTATCGAAGAATCCTATTTACCAAACGTTGACGTCAATGTTGTGATGTTGTCAGGAAGATTACCTGTTCCTGAAGGGCTTTCCGCTGAGGATATAAAAGAGTTCAATGAACAAGACTTAGGTGCTCCGAAAGCAAAAACTGGTTCTGTCACTTTAAAAGTAAACTTAGCATCCAGAACTGCTCCTGTTGTAATAAAAACTGACAAAAAAGAATACCAACCTAGAGAACAAGTGAAGTTATCTATTCAGTCAGCTCCCGGTGCAGAACTTACAGTGTCGGTAGCAGATCGAGGTGTTCTAGATTTGGTTGGTTATTCCTTCCAAAGTCCAGTACAAATGTTTTATCAATATTGGTATAATATGGTTAAAACTTTTGAACTTCGTAGTATGATCATCAAACATTATATATATGAAAACAAAGGAGATAGTCCAGGAGGAGATTATGGCGAAGATTCAGGAGGTGGTTTTTCAGCGGAATCAGAATCGGGTGCAAGAAAAGACTTTCGATACACTGCTTATTGGAATCCGGTTGTAATTGCTGACAGTAATGGTAATGCAGATTTAAGTTTTACGTTACCAGATAACCTTACCACATTTCGAGTGATGGTGGCATCTTCTGCGAATGGAAAATTTGGTGCATCCAATGCTGAGTTTACCGTTAAAAAGAATTTAGTTTTACAGAAGACGGTGGCGCGGTTCATACGTGTGGGCGATAGTTTAGAGTTAGGTGGAAGTATTACTAATAATACTAAGAAAAAGGGAAAATTTAAATATAAGATAGATTCTAGTTTTTTACCTGAGAACAAAGGTTGGTCTTCTATTGAATTAGCGGCAGGCCAAACCAAAGAAGTTCTTCGAACCTTCCAAATTTCCGAATCACAATACATCAAACTAAAATTGGATCATCCTAAGGATGAAATTCAATTGTCTTATCAAATGTCAGTAGAACCTGAGAATATTTCGGACTTTGTCGATTTAAAAAAATCAGATTTATCGGATTCTTTGGCGGTGAAAGTTCCCATTAAGGAATTTGATCCGGTAACAGCTATTCAGTTTTCTGGTTATACTGATTCCGAATTTAAAACTATCATCAACGTTCCTAAAAAAGAATCTATATTGCTGAATAAAGGTTCTTTAGACATCCGGATGTCTGGAACTGCTTTGACTGCATTAAAATCCGCTTTTGATTTTTATGAATCCAATCCTTATTTTTGTATGGAACAGAGAACCTCTGCTTATCTACTTTCTTTAAGTGCAGGTGAGTTATTGAAAGAATTTCAATATAAAGCACCTTCAAAAGATTCTTATGATTTTACACAAATTGAAAAATTGTTTTTAGATGAGATGTCTGAATTCCAAGCGTCTGATGGAAGTTTTAAAGTATGGAAAGATTCTGGTCGAACCGGTTATCCTTATTTGACTGCTTATGTTGTTTCTGTAATGCAGATTGGAAAAGAAAAAGGAAAAAGATCAAATTCACTAGCTTATCAATCTGCTATTCAATATTTACAAAATTATGTAAAAAATCCAACAGAAACTTCAGTTAACTCTTATCAAACTCTTAGTTTGATTTATTCGGTGCTTTCCAAAGACAAAAAAGAGGTTCGTTCTTTAGAAAAAACTCTTATCGATCACTTTGAAGAACTGAATTTGAAGTCGCGTGGTATTTTTCTTACCTCTTATGCAGAAACACATAAACTTGAATCTTACGAATCTGATTCTGTATTTAAAAAATTATTTTCAGAATATACAAAATACATATCCTATGAAAAGGAAGTTTTCACATTAAAACCATTAAAAGACAACGCGGAAGAACAATACTATTACTCCTATTATAACTCTTCAACGGTTCTTGGAAATTATTTGAGATTGTTGTTAAGAGTGGATTCTAAAAATCCCCGGATTGTTGATTTAGTAAAATCCATAATGATGGATCGACAAAATCATTTTTGGTCTGACAGCCACAGTGTTGGAACCATTGCACTTGCGTTAGCTGAATATCGAAACCGTTTTGAGTCAACATCGTTAGACACCGAAGGCCAAGCTATTTTTGGCGAAAAAACTTTGATTAATGAATCGTTTTCCCCTTCATCTGATTCTATCTATAAAGAAGAAATTACGTTTGATCGTTTGTTTGATTCCAAAGACCCTTCGGGAAGACCTTTACTTTTTAAACGTACAAGTTCCGAAGGAAGACTTTATTTTCAATCTAGGTTAATGTATGTGCCGGTTAAAGATACCACCACACAGAAGTTTAATGGTTTGGAAATTCGTAAAATTTTATTTAGAATTGATGGAAGAGATTCCAATGGTAATCCAATCTTAAAAGAAGTGACTAATCTCCAACGAGGATCTACTTATCTTGTGAAAGTAAAAATTTTAAGTAACACAGATCATGCATTTGCTATGATAGTTGATCCGATTCCTAGTAATACGGAGATTGTGAACACATCCTTTTTGACAGAAAAACAATCAGATGGAGAGGAAGCTGATGTTACTGAAAGTTATTATGGAGGATATAAAGAATATAGAGATGATCGTGTTATCTTTTCTGAAGATAGACTTGCTAAGGGAGAAACAGAGTTTAATTATATACTAAGACCAGTTGCTAAAGGTAATTCGATATTGCCAGCAGCAAAAACATTTTTGATGTATCATCCTCAGTTTTACGGCAATACCAATACAATTCGAGTGAAAGTGGAGTGATTTCTAAAAAAGTAAATATTATAATTATTCTGTTAGGTGGAGGGATTCTTTTCACCTTAGCAGCTTTTTTATTAAGACCCATTTATTTTGAGTCATTACGAAATCATTCTACGGTCCGTATTGTTACAGAAGAAGGAACGCTCATTGGTAGAGGGAAAAACTCAAATCAAACGAAACAAGATTGGGAACAAATTCGCGAATATCCAAACTTCGTTTTGGAAATCATTAAAATCGCGGAGGACAAACGATTTGACTCCCATCATGGTGTTGACTTATTAGCTGGCTTTAATTCAATCCGCTCCTATCTTTTTTCAAAAGGAAAAAGAGGTGGTGCATCTACGATTACCATGCAATTGGTTCGGATTCAAAATCCTGAGATTCGTTCGTATCCATTTTTTTTGAGAAAATCTTTTGAGATCTTTGAAGCGATACGATACGAAATTTGGCTTTCAAAATCTGAAATTTTAGAAGCTTATCTAAATTCTGTATCCATTCATTCAAATCTTGTTGGATTTCCTTCCGCCTCACTAACATTATTTGGGAAACACATTCGTTTTTTGTCGGTTGAAGAGGCAGTATATTTAACGGTTTTAATTCGAAAGAACAAACCTGGTTTAGAAGAATTATCAGTTCGTTATAACAATCTAATCGAGCGAATTCCCTATGAGTTTCCGAAATTAAAAGATCCAAACGAACTGACTTTAAATTTTCAATCTAAAAGTAAGTCCGAATTAACCGAAGATTGGAAAGGAGAAAATCAACATTTCCTGAATTGGATTCGTAAGTTAATCTCTATTCCTTCAGAAGAATTTGTTTCTTCATTATCCTCTGAACTAAACTCAGAATTACATTCGATTGTAAATTCCGAATTGGAAGGTCTTACTAAATGGAACGTATCGAATGCGTCTGCAATCGTATTAGAACGAGTGCCAGACAAAGTGGATGAGTTGGAACTACGGGCCATGATTGGATCTAAAAATTTTTTTGAAGATGGGAACGGAATGGTGAATGGTAGTTTAGCATATAGAGATGCGGGAAGTACATTGAAACCGTTGTTATATGCTATTGCTATCGATAAAGGTTATTATACTGTGAATTCTATTTTCTCGGATGAAAAATATTCGTTTTCACTTGGGCAAGGAGGGAATTATCTGCCGAGAAATGCTGACTTAAGGTATTGGGGAGATTTAACTTTAGCAGAAGCTCTCGGTAATTCTCGTAATATTCCTGCAGTCACGGTTATTAATCAAATTGGAGTTCCAACGTTTTTTCGATTTTTACAATCGGCTGGTTTTTCACACTTAAAGGAATCTCCGCAGTTTTACGGTCCAGGTTTGGCATTGGGTGCAGGAGGGACTAGTCTTTTGCAACTAACGCGCGCTTATGGTTCATATGTAATGAATGGCTTACTACCAAAAATTCGTCTTGGAACCATTGATAAAAAACCATTATATTATGGTTCAACACAGCGTTTGTTTTCACCAGAAACTGCAGAAGAAATTAAATTTGTTCTAAAAGATCCAAAATTACGACAGAGAGCTTTTGGCAGAAGAAGTTATTTGGATTTTCCTTTTCCAGTATCAATTAAAACTGGCACATCAAAAGATTATCGAAATTCTTGGACAGTTGCATTTAACGAGAGATATGTGGTAGGTGCCTGGGTTGGTAATTTTTCTGGTGAACGTACGATGGATGTATCAGGTTCGTTTGGTGCAGGACGTATAGTGCAAAACATATTCCGAAACTTGATGAAAGATAAACCAAAACAAGAATTTACTCCAAAATTCACTGAGACTAAAAGTTTTTGTCGCCTCACAGGAAAACTTGCTATGGAAAAATGTCCTGTCATCGCACTTCGCATTAGAAAAAAAGTAATTCCAGATGAGTTCTGTGAGGAACACACAGAAAAGACAAAACAATCAATACTCGGAGTTGGGTTTATTTACCCTTCAAAGGGTCAAATTTATTTATACCATCCTTCCTATGAGAAAGAGACACAAAGTATCCCCGTTCGAATTCGTGAAATTAAAACTCTAAAAGAACCTAAACTAGTTTGGAATGGAGAAAAGGAACTAATACCTTCACCTAACGGTGAATTGCGAATACCAATTTTTCGTGGCAAACAATCCTTGGTTTTATATGATGGGGATGTACAAAAGGCAACTGTTGATTTTGAAGTTAAATAAGGTTACGTTCGATGTTATTTTTTCCATCTGGAAAAGTACACCTATGTTCTATATTTATTTGTCCTTATATTGTTTTCAGGGAATTACTTCAGGGTCCATCGATGTTTGGATATATTTACATAGTTTTTTTCTGAATACATTTACCGTTGTTGTTTTATTTTTAGAATTCTATTTAAGATATAAACAGGATCAAGGAAATCAATATAGTTTAATTTTACGTTTAATTTCTTGGATATTATATGTAATGATTCTTGGTTACCAACAAGTATACCAGACTCAGGTGAATTATGAATTGTTTATCTATTTTTTAAAACATATACAACTTTTGTTTAATGATTTAATCAGTTTTTTATACCAATGGAAGTTGTCGCAATGGATCGTTTTGTTTTTAGGATTTTATTGGATTCTTTATAAAACTCGAAAAAAGATTTTTATTCTATTGTCAGTGGTGATTTTGTTTTTTCTTTCCTTTCATGTGGAAAGGGAGGATTTGGATGTTCGTAATAAATCCTCAATCTCCATCACGCAAACTAAAAGAGTGAAAACGTTTTTGGAATCCATACCAGAGAAATCAAATATAGTTTTTGTTATATTGGAAGGTGTTTCTAGAAAACATTTATCTACACAAAGATCAAATTACATCGATTTTTCTCTCCTAGAAGGGTCCCATTTTTGGATTCCCATGCCACATACTTCTAAAAGTTTATTTACGTGGATGACTGGACAATCGCAACTTTATCAAACCAGATTGCAATTAGATAATTTTTTACTGGAAGATAGTCTTCCTAAACAATTACAAAAAAAATATAATTACCAAACCTTTATGATTTATACACAATCCATTTACTTTGAAGGAATGGATAGGTTCTTTCCGAAAATTTTTCAAACAGTATGGGATAAAACTACATTAGAAAAAGAGTATGGTTCTCTGTACTCCTCATTTAGTTGGGGTATGGACGATCGCGTGATACTTGCTGCACAAAAAAAAATAAACCTAAAATCAAATGATCCTTTGTTTGTATTGATTGGTCTAAGCCAAACTCATAGTCCTTATTTTGTTGCAGTAAATGGACTTAATTCTGAATGGAAATCACCATCCATTCGTTATAAGGTAGCTTTACAGGAAGAAGTGAAGGTATTGGATTCTATTATTTCTTATTGGAAAGAAAATTCGGATCGTGAAACAGTAATTATAATATCTGCAGATCATGGGGAATCTTTTGGCGAAGAAGGTGCCCATGCACATAATTATTCATTGTATAATCAGGAAACAGATGTTCCTTTTCTTTTTTATTTTGTTAAATCGGGAAAAATCTTTAGTCCGAAACAGGGTACTTCAATAGATTTTAAAACAACGATCCTAAGTTTGTTAAATCAAAATAAAGACCAAGTTCATTTGGATCGACGTAAACTCTTTTTTACACCTGATTATAAACTGGAATTATTTTTAAAAACTTGGAATTCTGAAATTCAGAAATCGTGGATTATATCTGACAAAAAATATATTTATCACAGTGACCGCGATCAGTTACTAGAGATGGAATTGGATGATAGTAATAGAAAACAAGTAATAGACGTTAAGTTAAAAGAAAAGTTGGTAAAACAGATTTTATCCGAAACTCGCTAAGTGATTTTATAGCCGTTAAGTAGTGTAAGGATCGATGTTCTGAGGAATTTTTTATAATCTAAAACAAACATATCCAATCCATTTTCTTTCACTGCATCTTTCACTTGGTTTGAAGGAAATCCATGTGACCAAGATCCAATCGCTAAAGCATGACATTGCATCAAAAATAAAAATGCAGATTGTCCATTGAAAAAAGGAAACACTTTGATAAGAAGGGGGAGGATTTTGTAAATTTGATCTTTAAGGCTGAGTTTAAATTCACGAATGGTGTCCACACTTGCATTTTTTTCTAAGATGGTTGGAACAATTGGCAATAGTTTTAAAAAACGGACATGTCTATCCATTGAATCAACAAACCAATTAGAAAACACTTCGGCATCGACTACTTTGGTTTCTTTTAAAAAACCTTCCATATCTAAAAACCAAGCTTCATAGTCTGCATTGTGAACTCGAAGACAAAGATCTTCTTTTGTTGGAAAGTATAAATACAAAGTGCCTTTGGCAATTTTAGCACGTTTCGCAACTTCATCCATAGATAACTCTGCCCAATCTTTTTTTTGTAAAAGATAAGCTGCGGATTGAAGAATGGAGGTTCGTTTGGAAATTTTATCTTTTTCCAATACGGCTCTTTTTTTAGGCGAACGTTCTGCCATTGGCGTGCGGCTCATACTTCCAGAATGCGAAAATCTTAAAAAATATGCTAGGAAAAAATATACGATTGACTAAGGGTCAATTTGAAACAACCGTCAGTCAGTTATCTTGTAAAGGTATGTTTGTGAAATTTATACGACCTATTTGTTTTCTATTTGTTATTTTATTCGAGTTGGTTCCCATGCATTTGCATTTATATGCAAAAACAGATGGTTGTTACCCATTCACAGAAGAACAAAAAATTGAAAAACTTTTGAAAAAAGTGGGAAAAATCCAGGGAAGTTTTATTCGTAATGGAGATACTCATACACCAGAAGAAGCGGAGAAACATCTACGTTATAAATTAGAAGAAGCTAAAAGTTCGATTTTTGCTCCAAAACCTAAAGATTGGACCGCAAAACTTTTCATTGAAAAAATTGCCTCAAAATCATTTTTAACGGGTACCCCATACAGGATTCAATTTTCGCAAGGTAAGGAAATACCATCTGCTGATTGGTTATTTGCTGAATTGGCACAAATGGAAATTTGTAAGTAAAGGAAATGATCCTCAAATTGAAGTAAAGAGGATCCGATGAATCCTTTACTGTCTCAAAGTTTGGAACTCTATTTGTGTTGGTTCTTCTGATTCAGAGAAAAACACTCTATCCATATATCCGTATTTTCCATCACAAAGTTTTTTCATTTGATCGGTACGTTTATTTTCTGTTCCACTAATATTGGAACTATAAAGGATACGATCAAAATACCCAGTGTTTGGATTAATCCAAACATCTGCTAGTTGATAGTCTCCAGATCCGGAACCAAAACTGACAGACTCCCCAGAAGTATAACGTCCCAATCCAGTTGGAATTCGAGACCTATTCCTCCAAAGCCCATTGGATTCTAATAAGGTAGGTGGTTCTTCATAGAAAGCTACATTGCCACTAGAAAATCCTAAAAATGATACCCACTGTAAACCACCATTCAAATCATATTGGGCAAAGGCATAATTATCTGTATCACCTTGAATTGGTTCCTTGATCACAGAACTCCAAGATAAAGTGGTTCGTAACAATTGTAAAATGGATGTGTTACTTACTACAAGTTGAAGGCTATAGTCAAATGACGCACTTGGGTATCCTGCATAAATAAACATCTCTCGATTACCTGTCGATGTATTGAATTTTGTAATAAAAGGAAGAGTTCCCCCTAAGTATGGGTGAGCAGATCCTTCCAGATTTCCAGCTGTTATTCCAGCTAAATATACATAGCCGTTAGAATAAACTGCATTGGATGGAGATTCATTATAGGAACTTGTTATGAATCTTTGGTAAACACCATTTCCTTGGGAGTCAACGAGACCATAGATGATATCTGTATCACTCTCCCCACCCAAAGTTGAATTTTGGATGGCAGGAAGTTCCGAGAAAGGAGTATGGCTAGTGGATCCATCGTTCTCTGCGAAAAAATGAAATCTGTCATTTTGATCTAATGTGGTAACTAAATTTGCTCCAATCGAGGCAGAGTCTAAATAAGTAAACCAAACACGACTACCATCAGTGCGGTGTCTTCCTAAATATACGGATTTTTCAGCCGATGAACTTGACTTAGGTGAGATGAGGCCCGTACCTGATTGCCCAGAACCTAAAGCTATAAAACTGACTGCTAATTCTCCGTTAGAAAATAAATGAAGTTTTAGGTTGTATGTTGGATTAGAAACTTGTCCCAAATAATCTATCCATTGGATGTCTCCATTGTTTCTTGCAATCCGCATCAGAAAAAGATTTTTAGCAACTCCTGGTGTGCCTTCAAAAGATCCCGTAATCCCGTTCATAATACCGGGTTTAATAGGATTTTTGGTGATACCAATTAAAACAATATCCCCGTTGGATAAAAATTGAAAGTCGGCTCCAAAAGTAGATGACGTAGATTCACCATAGCGCCTGTTCCACTCAGCAAAATTCCTACAACCATCATTTAATAAATATTCTTGAATGAACGCTCTTATCCAATAGTCTTTTGTATTCGGATCGTTTGGGTTATTCAGAGTTAATTTACAAGAAAATATGAATATTAGTATATTTAGAATTAACAACCTGTTAAACATAGAAACACCATTTTAAGTAATGATGCCATTGAATTAAACTATAGGTTAGGTTACGAATTTTTTTTGAAAACTATTTGATATCATCAATCAAATCAAATATTCACCTGATTGGTTTCCTCTCTTAATGTCCCCTTAGTTAAATTTGTCTGCTTACAAAAACATTTTTCACATTAGTGTAAACAATGGTTGTAAAAAATAAGGGGCCTTGTAGTATTTTCCACCATACAAAAAGTTACATCGGAGATTACTATGCGTTATTCCATTTTTTTTACCTTTCTTCTTAGTTTCGGAATTTCTCTATCGGCACAACGCATCGAATCAGAATTTTCTTTTGCTACTGATTTTAATGTTCGACCAACATTTGTTGAGGGAAATTCCCCATTCTTTACGAATGGTGATAAGTGGATCTATATAGGCAAAACTGCCGATTTTGATGAACCAGGATTGTATTTTTTTGATACTGAGTCTAAGTCAAAAATTTATCGTTCTATTCCCTTAGAAGCTTATTATCTATCACAACCAACTCAGTTTCTTGGACAAATAGAAACAAAAGGCAAACCATTGCCATTCACTATTTATGAATTTTTATTTTATGATGAAAAATCAAAACGTGCAGGCTTTGTTATCGAAAATAAACATAAGTCTCTGAATGCCAAAAGATACTTTTATATCGGATGGGATTTGACAACAAATCAAATAGATCTGGCAGAACCAATTTTTGAAATAGAAGAGAATGATAAAAAGTCTTTTGCCCAAAGTTCCGTCATTGGGTATTCGCAAGAAGATAATACCGGATATTTTACCTTTGCTGTGGATGCAGATTTAAAAGATGATGAATCAGAAGATGTCACAGCCTTTATTTACAAAATTCAAAATAAAAATTTGTCAAAATTAAAAGAATACAAATCAAAGTTTTATCCATACACACCAGAGTTTCATCCGGAATCAAAACAAATCGTAATTGCTTGTTATACGGAAGCTTTCCAAAAAAGAAATCCAGTGGGATATTTGTATAAAGTAGAACAAAACTCATTTCAAGAGTTTCCCATTCCCTCAACTCCTTATGGAATTAGTTTTTCAAAAGACGGTAAGTTTTTGTATATGGTCGCAGCTGATACTGGGGAAGTCCGAATGTATCATACAGACAACCTAGCAGATGTTAAAAAATCGAAATGGGGGACACATGGTCATAAATTAGGTTTTTGGAAAGAAGGGGAACTTGTTTGGGTCAGAAATTCAGGTTTATATATTTATGATCCAGTCAGTTTAAAACAGAAAAAAGTCATCCCTACCAAAAAATTTTATAAAAACCATGTAAACGTAAGCGGATCGGTATTTTTACCGTTTCGTAAATTACTTTTAAGGAATATACTAGAAGATCCAGCTGGCGGAGCTGCCAACCGGATTCTAATCCCAGATTAAAATTCAATCTTTACTTTTTGTTATCGATTCTAATTCAAATGTTTGAATTTTTTATTTCCAAACATTCGCATTTTCTTTGGCATATTGGCTAAAGGTAATTGGGTCTTTGCCAGTTAGTGTTTTTACCGTATCCAAAATAGTAGAGGCAAATCCTTCTTTTAAGGCCCCAGCAATCATTACAAGAAATGCCGCATAGTCTTTTGTGAGTCCAGCAGCTACAAGTGAAGATTCGAATACTTTTGGATCTACATCAACATATTCAATATTTTTACCACTTACTTTTGTTAAGTGGTCAGCTACTGTTTTATGATCGATTGACTCTGGCCCTGTCAAAGTAAAGGCATGGTTATCATTTTTTGAAGTAGTGAGTAGGACTGAAGCTACAGAGGCAATGTCTCTTGCATCAATAAAACTTGTCGTGGCATTCCCACCTGGAAAATAAATTTTTCCATCTTGTTTGATTCCTGCAATCCAAAAGGTATGAAAGTTCTGCATAAACCAGTTAGGACGAATGATATTCCAAGGAATTCCTGCTCCTTCAAGCATAATTTCTGTTTTGCGGAATGGTGCTTCTGGTGGGGCATGTTCCACACCCATAGCTGTCATTAAAACTAGTTTTTTCAGACCGACTTGTTTTGCTTTTTCTATCCAAGGAGAAAGGATTTCATATTGGTTTGTTTGTCCGGGAGGTCCCATAAAAAAAGCCGCATCGACTTTTTCTAAAATTTCTTGTCCTTTGGTAAGTTCACTCGAATCAGCGAAGACCCAATGTAATTGGTTCGAACCTTTTTGGGATTCTGGTTTTCTTGATCCTGCAAAAACTTCATGCCCTTGGCTTAACAATTCTTTGATTAAGTGGCCACCGACGAGTCCTGAGCCGCCGTATACAAATACTTTCATAGTTTATCCTTCGTTTCGGAATCCAATCCTTGATCTATCTAGAATACATCGAAAATTCTAGACTGTAAATGCCGTAAAATATTAAAAATATATCAGATCGTATAAATTGGTAGACATTTGGTGAATTTGGAAAGAAAAAGGGTAATGGACCTACTTTCTGAAATTCTATCCTCCGCAGGTTGGAAAAACGACCTCCTTTCCAAAGGTCAAATTTACGATAGCTTTGGATTCCACTTTCCTTGTGAAAGGAGTGGTGGTTTTCACGTAGTGACACAAGGCAGCTGTTATGCGAGGATGGGAAATACAACAATTCCTTTACACAAAGGTGATTTAATTTTTATCACACGAGGAATCAATCACGAACTCTTATCTGACCCTAAGGCAAAGGTGGTTACTATAGAAAGATTCTTAAGTGATAAGGAGATTCGTCTTAGAAAGGAAAATCCTGTGACTACGTTTGTTTCGATTCGATATGAAGTGCCACCTGGACCAATACATCCATTCTTTTTGGAATTACCCGATTATATTCACATACCATTTGAGTCTATACAAGCTCATCATGCACTAGGTGATATCATTCAAATTCTGTCTCGCGAATTGGAATTAAATTTAGGCACAGATTTAATCGTACAAAGGTTAACCGATATTTTGTTATATTATATGTTGAGGATGTGGTTAAATCAAAATGAAACCTTACAGGTAGGTTGGGTAAAAGCATTCCATGACTCATTAGTATTGTATGCACTAGAAAAGTTGCATAATGGATATAGTAAAGATTGGACGATTGAATCTTTAGCGAAAGAAACAGGTGTGTCTCGAGCCAACCTTGCTAACAAGTTTAGGGATGTACTAGGAATTCCTCCGATGGAATATTTGGCAAAACTTAGAATGGAAAAAGCCAAACAATTATTCCAGAAGGGAAATATGGGGCTTGAAGAAATTGCACAAAATGTAGGTTATGCGTCCGCTTTTTCTTTTTCCAAAGCATATAAACGTATTTTTGGAAGTTCACCGAGTCGAGAGTGGAAACGAGTTGTGTAATAATGTCCTGATATTTTCCAATTGGTTTTTTTTAGGTAAAAATTCGGGGTGATTGCGAAATACTTCGGCAGCTTTGCGAATTTTGGAAGTATCTGCCATCATTGGTTTTATTTCTTTCCATCTTCCGTCTAGTTTCATTTGTTCGGAAAGTTTGAGGTAGGTATTAATCCTTCCTGCCTTCGTAGCGTATGTAATTCGATTCGTACATTGGCAGGGATTGTGGGCATGGGTTAAGCTGCATTCTTTTCCAAGAAAGGTCTCCATTTGTTTTCTGGCTCTGGACAACTTTTGACGAAAGGTTTCTTGCCGAATGCCCATCACGGATGCACCTTCTTCACTAGATGTTTGGAATACTTCCCCTAGGAGGTAAGCCATTCTATAAGGTCTCGTGAGACCTTGTAACATGGCATAGGTGC
This sequence comes from Leptospira bandrabouensis, assembly GCF_004770905.1. NCBI lineage: Bacteria > Pseudomonadati > Spirochaetota > Leptospiria > Leptospirales > Leptospiraceae > Leptospira > Leptospira bandrabouensis. The sequence continues at coordinate 1,363,989 of NZ_RQHT01000014.1, forward strand.
AGGCTACTTGTACATGTAAAACAAGTTCAGAAACTTTAGGTGATGGTTCTTCCTCGCGGAGGTGGATTGGTAAGTGGTAGTCAGGATTGTATGGCGATTGGGTTTTGTGTAATTCTTCTCTTATCACTCGAAGATGAACCTTTCTTCTTTCCATTTTTGATTTTTGTAAATTGATTAAATGATTACTGGCAATTCTATAAATCCAAGTTGATAGTTTACTTTCTTTTCGAAAACCTCCTAAGTTCGTAATTACTTTGACTAAAATTTCTTGGGTAGCATCCTCCGCATCTTCCGGATTCCATAAAAATTTCAATGCCAGAGAAAAAACTTTGGGTTGGAAGATTTGAATCAATTCTTCCAAAGCACTTGTTTTACCAGACAGAGAATTTTCTATTAAAGAAAGATGCGGATCGTCGATCATTATTTTTTGTTGGCTACGTAGTGAACTACAAGAGCAAGGAAAGCTGGCAAACCTTGCGAAAACAAAATCGAAAACTTAGCTGTGGCTGATCCATAAATACCTGCCACCACCACACAAATGAGAAAAAATAAAATGGTTTGGAATTTTTGTTTTTGGTCTTTGATAAAGAAGAGTGCCCAAAAAAGTCCTGCCGCTAAAAATCCATTGTAGAGACCTTGGTTTTTTGCTAACTTTGCTGTGATTTCCGCAGTTTCAGGTGTTAGTTGGAACACTTTCATTCCAAACTCAGTTTTCCAGAGAAACATTTCCAATACTAAAATGAACACATGTTCTACAGCAACAAAGCCAGTCAGGATGAGAGAAAAAAGTTTCATAAAATTCTCCTAAAGAATTGTTTTCTTCTTGGGACAATTGATTTTCTCGATTGTGACAAAATAGGAAGAAAAAAACGAAAAAAAATTTATTTTTTCTGAATTAAATCACTGACTAGAATCTCAGTGTTGCTATCAGAATATATTATTTGTTTGGCCTGAAAGTCTATGAGGAACCTGTTTAAGGTTCCTCACTAGCTGGACGAGTAGAGATTTCTAAAACTCCGACTTCGGTGCTTAAATCTATAACGTTTTGCAATCGAACAAGTCTGCCACCACATGCCTCTGCTACAGAAATTATATTATAAGTTGGTTCTTGTGCGGTAGGAGGATAATTATAAAAACTTGTTTCATAATGGATGGATTGGTAATGTCCATTAGAAGCGTCAATGTTTAGTGTAGTCCTTTGATAAGGATTGATTCCAACTCCAGTTGTAGGAATATTTAATCCAGTATATTGCATTCCATTTTCGGGTGAGAAAGTAAAAGCTTTAATTTTATTACTTTCTGATAAATAACTAATGATAGCTGGAATTTCGAGTGAATCAATGGTCGTAGATCCTAGAAATTGATTCCAAATTAAATTTCCATTCCAATCAAACTTTGAAAAAATATTATTACGGAAACTAGTGGTAGTTGGATAAAGCTGAAAAGGATGAAATGATGTTCCAAAATCTCCTGCATTGATGCCTGATGTATAAATACCATCAGTTGCTGGTGCTATTCCATAAATGACACCTATGGTATGACTGGTATTAAATGAACCAAGATAGGTTTTGTTTAGAATCGAAAAATTGGAAAGTGAAATTTTTGTTACCAATGGTCTCTGGTAATTGTAGGAAGGCAAAGGATGTCCTGTATTACCGACAAAATTATCATCTGCCGCCCCAAACAGTAATATGGAACGGTCAGAACTATAGGTTGCATTGTAGACTAAGACCCTCCCATAAGAAGGTAGGTATCTTTGTCTTATTGGTTGTCCTTGTGGGGAAATGGTTGCCCAACCAATTTCTTCCATTCCAGCATTGGTTGCCTGTGATGCAACCTCTACGGTAGGAAATTCACCAAATCCATTTGTATCTGGAGTCATAGAAATTGCGCGACCATTAAAAAATAAATGTATATTGTCTACATCATCAGTGACGAGAGCAAACCTATTTTCCACTATTGAGTTATCGATTTTATCTAAATAAGTACTCCAAATTCGACCACCTTTATTGTCAAAACGAACCAAGATTAATGAATTTGTGTTGGATTTCGGCGAGAGGGGAGTGCCTTGCTCTGCACTTTTGATATATGTTGCGACTACTACATCACCATTTGATAATTCAGAAATCGGTGCGATTTCTTTATTGTCAGAAGCATTGACTGTTTCACCAATATAATCCAACCATTCAATTTGAAATGATTTTCCATTTACTAAAAAAACAATCGCATTCATGTTCGTTCCAGGTGTTCCTGAGAAGGAAAAATTTTTTCCAGAATTGTTTCCATTCCAAGTAATCGTTTCATAAACTCCCGCTGTAACTACAAAATTCCCATTTTTAAGTTTAAGTAATTTATAAGGATAAATCTTGTAATTACCGGATCCTAAACGAATCGAAGCACGAATATTCGAATCGCAGAGGCCTCTTAAATACTCTTCCCAAAGCCAAGTTTCCCAATAACTTTTTGAAAAAGGATCTCTAGGGTTATTGAAGCTCAACTTACAGTTGTTAAGTTCTATGATTAAAATAGAAAAAATAAGAAGTGTAGAAAATTTTTTTTTAAAATATATATGTTCTTTCATCGCCAAACTAAATTACCTTTCGATTCGAAAGGTTTTTCTTTTTTGTCCATACTAAGGGAAGTGACGAATTTCTCAAGCCCTTTGTCGATTTCCCTAAGAGAAGATGTCTTAATACAGTACGAATCAAAAATTAGTTTAGAGATCGATCGAACTAAATTTTATGTATATATTCTTTTATGGTTCTGCACTCGCAGGTTTTGTTGAGATTTCAAAATTTCTAGCAGTACTAAAGTTTGCAATGGCACCGAATTTGGAATGGATTGTGACCATTCTTCCCGAACATGCGTCCACTTGATTGGTGAGAAACTTTCCATTATTACCACTACTGTCCGAGGTGGCATCATAGTATTGTAGTTGATTGAATCCACCATTAGAAGGATTGATTTTCAATCTTGCTTGAGCCAGTGGGTATTGAAAATTGCCTAAAGCGATATCAGAAGATATACCTGTAAATACATTGCCATTGTCTATCGCCAATAGATTTCCAACAATTTCCCGCCTTCCACTATTGAATGCTAAATTACCTGGTAATACTTCTGGAACATTGTAGGCACTGGCTCCCAAAAATTGGCCCCAGATTAAACCAGTATTTCTTTTGTCTGGTTTCAATATTTGGTAATTTCTGCGACCAGTTGTTCCTTGGAAAGGATATAACGTGTTAGGTGTAGGATAAGATTCATCAGTTTTCCCAATTAAAAAAACTTCATCATTAGCAAATAATGTTTTTTGTAAATTGAAAGTTCCAACTGTATTTGTTGGTCCAAAATAACTCAATGCATCCCAAGTTAACCCGGAATTTATAACTCCATAAAAAACTCTGTTTTCATTTACTCTTGGGTGACCTGAAGTAGAAACAAAATTGTTTGATGTTCCACCAGCAATTAAAATTTTGTTTCCATCGGATTTGAATAAAACTGCTTCCGTTAAAGTTCCGGTATTAGGCAAAAAACTTTGACTGAGTCCATTTCCATTTCCATCAACAACTGCAATTCCTAGTTCCTTTTGGCTTGCCGTTGTTGCATTTGAGCCATAGATTGGATAGGGAAGGCCTGGGTATCCAAGTCCTATATTGTCTTGGGTTGGAGATGAAGCCTCAGAAGTACCTTGGAATAATAGTGCAATTCGATCAAAGTTAAGGATGGACATCGCATAACTCTTTGTTCCAAGTCTTGTGTTGTCTTTATTCAAATAACCTTGCCAAACAATTTCTCCAGAATGTTGTTTCAGCCGAGCAAGGTAGAATGCATTCGTTGTAGTTTTTGCATTGGTTACATTTGTTCTTCCTGCACCATTTACCAAAGCATAAACTGCCAAATCTCCGTTGGAAAATTCATCAATCGAGATGGTTTCTGGTATTGGCCAATCATCAACTCCATAACTCATTTCACCAATATAATCCAGCCATAATATCCTTGAAAAACTTTTGTCTATGACGAAAACAACTCCATTTAATGCCGAATTTTGATGGTTTGCGTTAACTCCTCCTGAACTCCCATTCCAAAAAAGTGGTTCTCCCGATATTGCAGTAACTACAGTATTTCCACTATTTAATACTTTGAGAGATAAGGGTATGATTAAAGTATTCCCACTTCCAAAGTGAAAATACCCGCTTGTATTTGGATTACATAAAGAATTTAGAAAGAAATTCCAGAGTGCAGTTTCGAAAAAACTCTTTGATCTTGGATCACTCGGATTGTTTAGTTCCAGTTTACAGTTATTAAGTGAAAATAGAGAAAGTAAAAGTGTTAATATTAAGATTTTGATAGTCGGAGCTTTCTGGTAAAAGTTGATTGTCGACATAGTTCCCTTTCGGTTCCATTCAAAAAATCTGTAAAAGGGGAAGAATGGAATTAGATAATAAAATTCGGTTTCCTAAAGGAATCGAAATAGGAAATTTCACAAGTCTTTTGTGGGATTATACGAATAAAAAATTAGTCCAAAAATTCGTACGAGTCCTAATGTTTAATTTTTTAATTTTAAGAGAATTAAGACAACAACGCCAGCGATTGTAGCGGAAATCCTTTCGCGATGCGAAAGATTGGAGCGTAAAGCGCGGTCGCTTACATCATTATTTTATAGATACACGTAACAATTGCGAGGCGCCCAAAGTTACAAAATTGAAGGCACACTTACATTTTCGATGGAGAGTTGTGTGGCTTCAATTGGTGGAGTTGTGGTAAATCTTGTGTAATTCAAACGAGTTAGCTTCCCAGAACATACTTCTCTTATTTTGTCGGTTTGTTCCATGGCAGGCAAACTTAAGTTGGAAGAATAGTGAAACCTGTTGAATGTTCCTTGTTGTGAGTTCACAAAAACATCGGCCAATGTATAAGGGCCAGATCCACTACCAGTAATAGAATCGGGAAGGGAACTAAATTGGCCATTGATGGCAGTGGTTTGCATGCGAATTAAAAGTTGCGAATTGGAAAGAAGTATTGGTTCTGATTCTGTTGTATCCATTACATTTTCTGCGGCGTTTCCTAAAAAAGAATTCCACAATACACTGCCACTTGTATTCAACTTGGTTAAAATAAAATGTTTGTTAGTTCCATCTGCGCCAATGATGGGTTCAACGGGATTTCCATAAGTATATCGACCTGAGCCAATCATATAAATCATATCATCTTTCAGGAAAAAACGAGAGGCACCGTAATCCAACTCCATAGTAGTTCCAAAATATTGATACCAGATGGTTGTTCCATCCGTTTCGTTTAGTTTCATAACGAAGGGCATTTGGTAAGTTGCATTGGGATGGGTAGTTCCATTGGCACCTTGGGAAGAGGTCCCGGTGACAAAAAGTCCATTGGCATTGGCTTCCGCTCCAAAGATAAAATCACCCCCGGCACTTGTGAAAAATCTTTGAAAGTTCATGGCTCCATTTTCATTTACAATTAGGTGAATTGTGTCAGAATCCGATGAACCACCTAACGATGAATTGCTGATTGCAGGCCCATCTACAAAGGAAGTATGAGCAGGACTACCACCCAGATTTTCGATAAATACATGCAAACGGTTGGAAGTATCCATTGCAGAGACCACAAAATCTCCTATACTTGCCGAATCTAAATAAGTAAACCAAACGCGTGTTCCATCTTCTCGAATTCTTCCGACAAATAGTGCGGAAGTTGTCCCAACTCCCGATTTTGCGTTGATCGTTCCCGGTTGTTCGGCTCCTTTCACAATGAATGCAGCAGAAATATCTCCATTGGAATACTTTCTTAATTTGGGTCTATAGCTGACTTCTATTCCAGCCTCTCCCAGATAATCTACCCATAAGATTTCCCCATTGGTGCGTGAAACTCGCATCAAAAATGTGTTGAGGTTGATTCCGGGGCTTCCCGCAAAGTTATTGGTGACACCTGTAGGTGAGCCAGGAACTATATATTCTCTAGTAATCCCAGAAACTAAATAATCCCCGTTGGATAATATGATTAAATCAGATCCAGTTGTTTTGTAAACGCCGGTACCATAAGTTTTTTTCCAAGTTTGAAAATTGAGGCAAGGATCAGAAAGTAGAAAGGCCTTTAATAAATTAGTCAGAAAAAAATCTTTGGATCTTGGGTCACTGGGATTGTTTAGATTGAGTTTGCAGGATAAAGTAAATATCGTAAATAAAACTGTGACTAAATAAAAAAAATTCATATACTTACTTTTTAACAATTGGGAATAAAAAATTTCCCAATGGAATCAGAAATAGCTTATATATTTAGATCAATTGCTTTTTGATAAACTCCATCATATTCTAATTTTCTTTTTTTCCAACTCCAATCCAAATTCATAATGTTTTTCACTACGGTTTCTCGATCTGTAGATTCGAACAAATCTTTGGCCCGTTCTAAAGCATATCCCAACGAACTCGCGTCATTCGGTTCAAATACAATTCCGGTTTTGAAATCTAATAAAATAGATTCTTCCACAGTATCCCGTAAACCTCCCACACGAGAAACAATGGGAATCGTTCCATAGGCGTGACTATACATTTGGTTGAGTCCACAAGGTTCAAACAAAGAAGGCATAAGAAAAAAATCACTGGCTGCTTCAATTTTGTGAGCCAAACTTTCGTTATAACCTCTATAAAAATAAAATACTCCAGGAAAGTGATCGGAGAGATAAAAAAATGTTTTTTCCATTTCCAAATCACCGGAGCCAAGGACCACATAACGGTGTGGTAGGTGCCTTCTATTTAAAAAGGCTTGTAAAAATGTAGGAAAACCTTTTTGGAAAGTAAGCCTTCCTATTAGTCCAATCAAAGGTACATCTATTGGTAAAAAAGGCCTTCCAATTTCTTTGTACAACTCTTCTTTGTTTTTTAATTTTCCTTCTTTCCAGTTTTCTCTGGAATAAGATTTAAAAATTCTTTTGTCTTTTTCTGGATTCCATTCTTCTGTATCGATTCCATTTAAAATTCCAGAATAGTCAGAAGATCTTTGGTTTAAACAATAACTAAGCCCAAATCCATTTGGTTCAGACAATGTTTCTACTCGGTAACCGGGACTGACCGTAGTGATTTGTGCTGCCGATAGAATCCCTGCTTTCATATAATTACACTTTCCATCATGGTCAAAGGGACTTGTGATTAGGCGAAAAGGTTCTTCTTTTAAAAACCCGGTCATCCAATAGGGGTGGTCTCCTTGGTAAGCCAAATTGTGGACAGTGAAGACTGAGGGGATAGGGAAAGCAGAATCTTTTTGTAAAGCAAGTGACAAAGCAGTATGCCAGTCATGGGCATGGAAAATATCTACTTTTAGAATTTGGCTTAGCGCATAACAGGAGTATGAAAACATGGCAAACCGAAAATGTTCTTCTGCATGTCCATAAATTGAATTTAAGGATTGGAATAAGTCTGATTGAAAAAAGTACAATTTGACTCCTGATTCTTCCGCTTCCAAAAACCTAGAGTTTCTGAGTATGGAAACGACGAGTGAATCCGTTTTGGAATCGGCCGGGAGGAGAGCAGGAAATTCTTTCCCTGTCCATTTGGGTTCTTTACCCATCAAAGTGATGAGAGGCAATGCGACATAAACTTCTTCCGTCTCTGCCTGTTCTTTGGTAAGGGAGGAAAGCATGTCGGCAAGCCCACCCATCTTAATGTAAGGAAAATATTCTGCGGATGCGTGGAGAATCTTCATTTTCTGTTATTGACACCGACTCGCAAAGTAAGAAGCTAGAAAAACACAAAGTGAAATCGAGGAGAGATCCATGTCAGTATCTACTAATCTGCGCGGCCTTGCTGAATTAGGCCTTAAACCGTCTGAAGTCTTCCATAACTTATCTTACGAAGAAATTTACCAGCACGAATTGAACAACAAAGAAGGCGTAACTTCTGATAATGGGACGATGATGGTAGATACCGGGATTTTTACGGGTCGCTCCCCTAAAGACAAATACTTTGTCGATGAACCTTCTTCCACAAACAACATTTGGTGGGGACCGGTCAACACAAAGGTTTCCGAAGCTATTTTCAATGAATTATACGCTGAAGTCACCAAATTCCTAGATAATAAAAAACTCTATGTTTTTGACGGTCATGCAGGAACAAACAACGATACACGTATCTCCCTCCGTGTGGTGACTGAAAGAGCTTGGCAACACCATTTTTGCACAAACATGTTCCTTCGCCCAACCAAAGAAGAACTCGAAAAACTAAATCCAGAATTTACCATCATCAATGCATCCGGTTACAAAAACGCAAAATACAAAGAACACGGCCTCAATTCTGAAGTGTTTGTGATTTTCCACTTAGCGAAAAAAATCTGTATCATCGGTGGAACTGAATACGGTGGAGAAATGAAAAAAGGGATTTTCTCTGTCATGAACTACTACCTTCCACTCAAAAACGTTCTCACAATGCACTGCTCTGCAAACGTGGGTAAAGACGGAGATAGCGCTCTTTTCTTTGGTCTCTCTGGAACAGGAAAAACAACTCTTTCCACAGATCCACACCGTAAACTCATCGGTGATGATGAACATGGTTGGGACGATAACGGAATCTTCAATATTGAAGGTGGATGTTATGCAAAAACCATCAACCTAGATCCAAAAACAGAACCAGAAATCTATGCAGCCATCCGTCGTGATGCTCTTCTAGAAAACGTTGTGTTTGATGCGGCTACTAAAAAGGTAGATTACTCTTCTGCTGCGAAAACAGAAAACACTCGAGTTTCTTATCCAATTTTCCACATCGACAACATCCAACCAGGATCCAAAGCAGGTCACCCAAACACTGTAATCTTCCTCACTTACGATGCTTATGGTGTTCTTCCTGCGGTTTCTAAACTTTCTATCGAACAAGCAATGTATCACTTCCTTTCTGGTTACACAGCTAAGGTTGCGGGAACTGAGCGCGGTGTGAAAGAACCACAAGCAACATTCTCTGCTTGTTTCGGTCAGGCGTTTATGACTCTCCACCCAACATACTATGCAAAGTTACTCGGTGAAAAAATGAAAAAACACCAAGTAAATGCATACCTAATCAACACAGGTCTTGTTGGTGGAAAGTATGGTGTAGGAAAACGTATGAACCTTCCTGCAACTCGCCAAATCATCAATGAAATCCTTAACGGAAACATTGAAAAATCCGAGTTCGAAAAACACCCTGTATTTCAAGTGTCTTTCCCGAAAACAATCAACGGTGTGGATGCACATATCCTCAACCCACGTAACGCTTGGGAAAACAAAGAAGAATACGACAAAACAGCAACTGACCTTGCAAAACAATTCATTGAGAACTACAAAAAATACCTAACTGGTTCCAAAGAATTTGACTACAGCCAATACGGTCCAGTAGCGTAAGGGTTAAGTCAGAAAAATACAATGTATACCGACTTACGTAGGTAAGTTGGTTCATTGGTTTGGATCAAAGCCGCTCCTCCGAAAGGAAAGCGGCTTTTTTATTCCTTAGAAGTTTTGGATGAGTAGAAAAGAGGCGATATTGATTCCCACTAGGTGATAGGCGCTGGAAATGATACCATATAGAATGGGTTTCGGAATGTTTGGATTGATAGCGATATTAAACGTATTGGCAGCTAAATATCCAATTCCAATGAAAGATCCCCATTGGAGCGCATCGGCCATTTGGTTGATTTGCAATGCGGAGAACAAAACTGCTGTGGTGACTAGATTGAATAGAGTACAAATTCCGGGGCCAATGATAAATATTGGCGTGAGAGGTTCTGTTGTTTCGTTTTCTTTTCCGAGAGAAATTCTATATGGTTTTGCAAACAGAACAGTAAACCAAACGTAACCTAGAAAAAAATAGACAAGGAATGCCAATCCGATAGCAATCCAATTCAAATTGAATAAAATTTGTAACATAAACAATCTTCCTTTGGTAGATAAGTATTGAATGTTTATAACGAATTTTTGTAAGGAGGGATTGTAAAAAATCAGGGTGGGTGATTTTTTTTAAGTCAAAAATTCTGTGGGTGTTTTGCCTGTGAATGATTTGAATTCTCTTATGAAATGTGATTGGTCAAAATATCCAAAATCATAAGCAAGTCTTGTGAGCGAATTATATTTTCGAATTTCTTGAATTACGGAATTCATTCTTATGATGGAAGAAAATTGTTTGGGAGTACTTCCTATCACTTCTCGAAACTTCTTTTCAAAGGTATCGATACTTAAATTCAAAACGGAGGCAATGTCATTGATTTTGATTTTTCCTTGCGACAAGTGCATTTGAGAAATCGCTTCCAAAATACGTTTATCAATGATTTGTTTTTGGATCATTTTTAATAAAAATTTCTCAACATGATCTATCTTCGAATGATTGTCCTTTGATTCCAATAATTGTGAATACATCTCATTTAAATCTGATTGATTCCATAAATCATATCCAGAAATCCCAACTTCATTCAATTCCTTCATAGACATATTGAAAAAAGAAAAAGCACCCCATGGTTGGAACTTAACAATCAAAATTTCTGCTCCTTTCGAAAGTGTATTATGTTTTACTGTTTTACGTAAACCCGACAAAGAGATAATCGGTAAACTTTTAGAATCCGAATGGATTCGGTAGTGATGATTCCCTTTGAGTTTGATGGTCAAAACAAACGAATGGTGCGGAATGATAGATTTAATAAAACTTTCCTCACATTGGATGAGGAGATAACTTTCTATATAAGGGCTGAGTTGTAGTCGAGGTTTGTATTCAAAAACAGTTGGCACCATAAGACTTGATCCCAATGAAACTCATTTTAATTCATTGTAAAGTATTTTCCTGCTAGTAGAAGCAAGGGACAATGCTTGGACTTTGAGAATTATGGGCGCCTCGAATTGGTTAGGTGATAGTTGCCCTGTCCAAAACCGACCGGGCTCACTCCTATTTCTTAAATGGCATCTCACCCAAATAATCTTTTTTCCCTATCTCCACACCATTATGCCTGAGAATCGCATAGGCAGTTGTTATATGAAAATAAAAATTGGGAATTGCATGGTGAGTCAAATATTCGAACCCTGTTAAATATTTTCCTTCCCATCTTGGTTGCGAAACTTTGATATCATTTACTGATTTAAAATCTTCTTCTTTATAAGTATCTAAGTATTGGATCACTGATTGGATTCTTATTTTGAGTTCATTTAGATTTTTTTCTGAATCTTCATGAACAGGAGCTTCTTTTCCTGTGATACGAGCGACACAAAGTTTGGCGGTATCACAAGCTATTTGGATTTGTTTGGTTAACTGGAATTGATCTGGAAAGAGTCGTGAGTTTAGCAAATTTTCAAAAGGGAACTTCTTGGTTTCAGAATGGATTTCTGCTTTTTCTAAAATTTTAATTAAATTCCCAAGTCCTCTTTTGAATGATTGGACAGAGATTTCATAAATAATGGATTCATTCATTGTTCTACTCGAATTGAGGTACAAACAAAATCAATCCATTAAATCAAAAATTCTAAATCGCAATTCCACCTGATAAAATCAGTTCTAAAAATCCAAAATTTTGAGAAGCACGATTGGAGCCACCAGTGGTCAAAACATCGGTAAGATCTATGTATCCACCTTTTCCACCAAATTCTAAAAAGTAAGTACGAGAAAATTCGTAACGAGTGGCAACATATCCCGAAACACCATAACCAGAAAGATGGAAGTTGTTGTTTTGACCTTTACCTAACACGCGTACGTCGCTTCGACAAACCACAGGACCACCACCAATAGAAGAAACTAAACTAAGTCCACTCAATCCATCAGAGGAAGTATAAAGGGGAGTGATCCACCCAAAATCTAAAAAGAGATAGTTTAATCCATCTGTATGTTCGTACTTTAATATATCGGGAGTTAATGCGATGGTTTGATCGCCCCCATGATACCCGGCCATTTCCTGGACATGATTTGGGAACAAGTAGATAAAAAGAGCAGCTTCAGTGGATAATGCCATTTGGTTTTTTGCAATGACACCGGGATCAATATAACCTGAATATTTTACCGGTTGGCCTTGTGTTACCACATACTTCATATGGTCTTCGCCAAAGGATAAAAAGAATCGATCGGTAAAAAAATAACTGAATTTTAAATTGTACTGCGGGATCTCAAATTTGGTTGGATTTAAATAAACATCGGCTTTAAAAGACTCTGGTTTATCCCTGGCATCCACTGACTTTAAACTGTAATTGTATCCGGGTCCCCGAAAGTTAATATCACTTTGTGTATAATAATCTCTGTTGTAACCCCATTGGATATTCCAATTTCCTTTTTTATCGTGAATGGTAGCAGGTGCCACATTTTCATCGGCCGTAATCGAAGAGCCAATCAAAAGACAAACAATCAAAACGTAAAATTTATGTTTAGTGGAAACAAACGGACGTTTGATTCTAAGGGAATACAAATTGTACATAAAGCCATTTTCTAAATCGGTAACAATTTGGAATAGGGGAATGTGTCTGGAGAAACCCGGAAAAGGAGAATTTTTAAGTAGGGATAAATACTATGTTTCTTTTCGCAGGGTCCAGGTTATTAAAGTCTAGCGGTTTAGAGTCCCCTTAGTAACTTCCTCCGCTCCCGCCACCGCCAGAAGAACCCCCACCAAAACTTCCGCCGCCACCACCGCCACCGGAAGAACCACCAGAACTACTTTTTTGTTTTTTAGGAATGGTTTCGTATTCGGTGGCACTATGTTTGCAATGGGCGCAAGTTCGCCTTACTTCTACTTTCCCCGAACTGCTGTAAGTTGCTTCTGATAAAACACGACTTGATTTACAAACAAAGGTTTCAAATTTACATTCAGGGCAAACTTTGATTTTGGGAAAGGATGTTCCTTTGTATATGTATTCAGGATTGATGTTAGGAAATTTTAGAATGGCATTGGCATCACAACTTGGACAAACCCAAACATCATAATCAATAGAGTTGACAATTTCTTCAGAAACCTGTCCTTCCGATAAATGTTTGTTATCTGCTTCTTCGGAAAGTTTTGTCATGATAGATCCACATTTACCACACTTTCTGGGGATGTTGCGAATGGCTTGTAATCGGCCCGTGAGCTTACGCATTCGTAAGTCTCCCCAAAAGATGAAAAAAATGACAATACTACCAATGATAATAAAGATAGACACAGGAAATAATGCATCTTCTAAAACCAAAGAAAGAAGAGTGATCGTTATGATGACAGGACTAATGACTAGGCCATAAAACAATACAAAATCGGTTTTGTGAACTATATGGTATTTGGCAGTGGGGGAAGGTGTTATCCAGACGATGAGTCTTTGGAGTAAATTTAAAAATACAAATAAGCCAAGGTATCCTAGAATAAAAAATTGTTTATAATGAAATGATTCTTCTTTTTCAATTCTTTCTTGTTCCGAAAGTTTTTCATTTAATAACCTTGATTCTTCATCGTTTAAAAAATAATTTCCCGTTGTATTGTATCGATCAATGGTTTCTTCTAATATTTTCTTTTCTTCTTCTGAAAGCTGTGTATAGGATTTCCCTTGGTAATCATAATAATCATTTCGTTTGAATTTATTCGATAATTCAGTGTTAGTCGGATAATTACTTGTATCAGATGAAACATTTGTATCGCTAACATTGGAAACTAAATCTTCTACAGGGATTTCTGGATGGTTTAATTTTTGAATTAGGGCTGCAACTGTATCAACATGACCTTTTTGAAAATTATCAGCTTTGAATGCTGGGATTGTATAGGTATCGATGATTCGTTTGACGGTGGCATCTGGTAGGTCCCCTTCCAAGCCATATCCAATTTCAATTTCCACACGACGCTGGTCGATCACATGTAAAATTAAAATTCCGTTGTCTTTGTCTTTTTTCCCAATTTTCCAATAATTAAATAAAGCGACGGCAAAATCTTTTGGCACATAACTTTCAATGGTGGGAAGAGTCACAACGGCAATTTCTAAACCGGAATTTTGTTCTTCGTCATTGATCATCTGGTCAATGACGGTTGTGTCAGTTAATACTCCGGCACTGTCCTCTACCCAACTGTTTCTAAGTTCTTTGGGGTTAGGAACTTGTGCAACTCTTTGATCGATTCCTTCCCCTGTGGGAGAACAGGAGAATAGGAAAGAGAGAGTGAGTAAGTAGGGAAGACTTGTCAAAAAAAAATTGGCTTTGTTTGTTGGCATTATGCTTTCTACCAGAGGATTTGAATTTACTGAGTCTAGTTTCCTTAAATTAGGAATCAATTAGAAAAAACGCAAGGTATGGAAGGCTCAAAGCAGAAACGAATCATCCGTGGGGCTACAGTTTTACCAGAAACCGATTTAATTCCAGTAATGTAAATTGTGTACGGAGTATTCATTGCAAAACTGTATGCCATTTGAATGTCCATCCTGTTTCCAGTGACCACCATATTTCCCTCAAATGGTGGGCTACCGATGCTTGGGATGATTACTATTTTATCGAATGCCCAACTCTGAAATGTAGATCCAGATGCAACAAACTCGGGTATTTCTGAAAAGTATAATTGCATTGGGTTGATGGTTGAGTATATATTAGTATTATTTTTTGGAAACGAGTCAACTAAATCAAATTCAGAACCAATTTGGCTTGGTACAACAACTGCCAGAGTAATTTCCATTCCTTGTAATGCACTAACCAATTGCACATTATTAGCACTTAACACTTCAAATACGAGTTCAAAAAATAAAAGCCCTTCTTTATATACATCGAAAGAATGTCTTCCTGCTCCTAAGCTAATATAAAAACGACCTCCTACATCTGTGGTGTATGTGGATGCTATATTTTTTTTGTTAGAAGAAATGGCTTTATTTTTGAGTTCTAAATTTGCTTGTGCAACTCCATTTGGATCACGTATTTGTCCAGCAATAAGATAAACGTCTTTTCCTAAAGAAGAGGCACCTAACAACAATCCTAATTGTTTGATTTGTTCAGAGTTATCTTTTGCAGGGTTTAAAATAGGTTGCCATATTGGATGGTAATAGCAGCCTGATGAGCTTACCAAAGAAAAAAATAAGAGACATAAAGAATAGTTTTGCTTTAGCTTGTTCATTAAACTTCGGTTCGGTGTTTCCTTAAATGAAAAATTGATAGGAAACAACAGATGGCGATCTGTAAAATTCTAACACAAGTTGCATAATTCTGTCAACGCAAAACATCGTATTTTACAGAGGCATACATCCAGAACAGGTAAAAGTAACTTTAGTATTGGGAGACAAAGTTTTTCCCGTTTTTGCTTTGATTCCTGCTCCGAATGCAATAGTGTATGTGAGTAAATTGTCTAAAGCAGGGTCAGCAGAAAGCTCAAATTTTCTATTTGCAAAGTTTACTACTGGAAAGAAGTTGATGGTTTCTGTCAGAATTATATTTTCGTTAATCCAAGTCGTGGGATCGGACACATTAATTTCTATTTCTTCTGAGAATGTAAAAGAGTAGGTAGTTAAGGGAGGTGTAATATCTTCACCATCTGCTGGTATAGAACTTACTAAAGAAAAATAGGGTGAAGGTGTTGCACCCAGAGCTGCTAGCAGGCCTGCACTTACAGCACTACCTTCTTCTTTTACTTCTGGGTTTACAACCAATTGCACCGCAGGATTAAAATAACAATTTCCAAGTAACATCCATACGCACAATAGATAGAGTGAAATTGGTAATCTAGGATTTCGCTTCATAAAAATAGGCTCCCAAGGTTAGGATGATTGTTTTAAAATAAGGAAACTACGTTTTAGAAGAAAGAGTCTAAGGCTTCGATCCTACAGAATTTCCATTGAAACGGAGAATCAAAGTATTACAAACATCCCCTTCATTACCTGATCCAATCTAAAGTGCTTTTAACGTACCTACTTTAAATTGGAAAGTAGTTGGTTTTAAAAATTTTCCCGTTTCTGATTTAATTCCAGGATTCAAAGTAACAGTATAAGTTGTCAATGGTTGAATTGTAGAGTTATCCAATATCAATTGGACATAATAAGGTGTCACATTTACATTCAATAAATACACCGCTGGAGAAACGATGAAATTATCCGCGGCCCAACCAAATTTTGCTCCTTCCGCTGGCACTTCCAAATTTTCCGAAAACATAAACATCGATCCACCAGCAATCGTATTGTTAAAATTAAATTCGTCAATGTATAACCCGTCATAAGGCATGGAAGTGATTAGTTCCAAGTATACGGGTGGTTCTACTCCCAATTCATAAACTTCGAAACTCTGAACTTGGTAATTGGTTTTGTCAATAGAGACAAGAGTCACTGAAGTTTTTGAAACATTTAATTGGAAATTCACAATTGTTCCATTGTCAGAAAATTGTAAAGAGACAATGCCCGTTGGTGAATCTAAAAGAAATCTTCCATAAATATTTGTGGTGGTAGAGTTAGTTAGGCTTTTTAAAGAAGGGGAAACATTTTGTAATGAGATTTGCACATTGGATAAGGCTGCCCCTTCTCTTTTCAGTTGTCCGGAGATTCGAACCGTCCCTGTTTGGTTGGTAAGACCTGCAATCATTCCTAGTACAGAAGAATTATCTTTTGTTTTTTCTGGATTGAGTAAATCAAAAACAAAAGGATTGAAGTAACAGTTCGTCATAGAAATTAAAAAGACGAAGCATATTAAAATTGGTTTTGTAAGCATATGTTTCATCTTTTGATTCCTCTATTTTCTTTTCTTTAGCACTTCTAAATCTTTTTCTAATTGTTCTAACTCGTATTTTTCTTCTGCTTCTTTTATTTCTTGTTCAGTTCTAATTTGTTCCACAGCTTCATCTTTGATTCGTTTGATTTCGGAATCTGAAACCATACGATATCCATTCCCTTCACAAACATCAACGATAATGGTCTTGCGAGTGACAGTAACCAAAAATCCACCGAGTAAGGTAAAAGCCATATCAGTCCAAGTGGAAGTTTGTTTGATGCGTACAGGACGATTGTCTTTAGGAAGTAATACATCCCAATTAGGTTCTTTGAAACGGAGGGCTCCAAACAACCAAAAGTATTCTGGATAGGATTGGAAAGCTTGGCATTTCGCTGATTCAGGGGCAAGGGTGACCATATTTCCATCCGCCACGGAACCTAATACAAAAGAATCGCGAAGGCTATGGGTAACTACTTCTCCACCTTCAGCGGCTTTTCTTTCTGATTCTTGTTTTGATAATTCTTCCCTTCTTTTTCGAATTTCCTCTTGTTTGGCGGCGATGGCCTTCTCTTTTTCGATCTTTCGTTTTTCTTCTTCTTCTTTCCGTATGATTTCTTCTTCTGATTCGGCAATGTCTTTATAAATGATTTTTAAAACGGTTTTTTTGGAAATGACCATGTGTTTTCCGTTTTGTGTGTCTACTTCGACACTATCCACATTTTGATTGGTGACAATCCCTTTGATTGATTTACCTTGTTTGAGAAGGATGGTTTGTACTGCACTTAAAGGAAAAATGAAAAAAGAAAGAAAGACGATGATGAACAGTTTTATGTTTCGCATATGGAAGCCTATACTAGTATTTTCCCTATAATAATAGAATTTAGAATCATTTGCAATACCTAATTTATCATTTTCTGGAAATACTCCAGGAATTGACAGGCATTCAGAGATTGATTAGGTGGTGACCGCCAAACATATTTCCCTCGGTAAAAAAAAATTACACTCGTTAAACTGGGTTAGAAAATTATTTCCTAAGTTGTCTATGGCATTAAATTTGCAATTTTTAGTAGTTTTAGCCAAGAATCGTTTTTTCTTACAAAGAGGTAACATGAAAGAAGAGCAAAAAATGCATAAAGTTCTACGTTCTGTTCATTTATGGGGCATAGCTGTGGGTCTTGTTATTTCTGGTGACTATTTTGGTTGGAATTTTGGTTGGTCTCATGCAAGTTTTTGGGAATTTAGTTTTGCAGTTGTTTGGATTGCTACTTTTTACGTTCTATTTGCGCTTTGTTTTACTGAACTTGCTGCCAGTATTCCTCAGTCTGGGGGTCCTTCTGCTTATGCTAAAAGAGCACTTGGTGATTTGTTTGGACTTTTCACTGGTTATTTAGTATTAGTAGAGTTTTTATTAGCACCACCCGCCATAGCTTCTGCGTTAGGTGGATACATCCATTTTCTTTTTCCAGTGATACCAGCTTTTGGTGCCGGTATTGTTATGTTTTGTTTGTTACTTTTGATCAATCTAACGGGGATCAAACAAACGGCACGTTTTGAACTTTTGGTTACCATAGTTGCTGTATTTGGTCTTTTGTTATATTTGGTTTTCCTTTGGCCTCATGTTTCTTTTGACCGAATTCCTAAATTTCCTTTAGTCAGTTCTATATCTTGGTCATCAGTTTTTCTTTCGATACCTTTTGCCATTTGGTTTTTTCTGGCTGTAGAAGGAGTGGCCCTGGCCTCCGAAGAAGTTCGTAATCCTGCTCGTGATATACCCATTGGATATACGGCAGGTATTTTTACCTTATTATGTTTGGCGGGACTCATTTTTGTTTTTACAGCCTCTGTTGTGGATACCAAAGAAATTTCTGTTTTAGATTATCCATTATCTTACGTATTGCAAAAGTTATATGGGACGGAAGTAATTTGGCCTTTTTTATTTACCTTTATAGGTTTGTTTGGTCTTGTGGCTTCCCTTTTTGGAATCATCCTTGGAAACTCGCGATTGATTTACGCAATGGCCAAAGAAGGGTATTTACCAACATATTTGTCGAAACTAAGTTATGGTTCTCTTGTTCCTCAAAATGCAGTTCTTAGTGGCGGCGCACTGGGAATTTTGTGTATGTGTTTTTTGGATACAGCAGAATTAATCACTATTTCAGCACTCGGTGCTTGTGGAATGTATCTTTTGAGTTTAGTATCTTATTTTGTTTTGAGAAAAAAAGAACCCCAAATGCCAAGACCTTACAAAGCGCCATTGTATCCGATTTTACCAGGATTGGCACTGGTATTAGGAATTGTTGCCTGCGGTTCTGTTTTTGTTTCTAAACCCTATTTAGCACTCGGTGTTTTAGGTTTTGGTTTGGTTTTGGGAATTGGTTATTATTTTAAAAACAGAAAAAATTAACTTCCAAATTCCATTTTGGTTTTTTCTTTCGCTTCGTGGCAACGGTCTAAAAACAACCTGGAAACAGAATCGTCGGGGTTTTTATCTAATAATTTTGAAAATCCGTCAATCGCTTCCTCATAATCTTCCCTTCGGAATGAATCTAATGCTAAAGTGTAATCGTCTTTTATTGCAATGAGTCTTGCTGCTTTTTCTGGATCGTAACCATCTAATACTTCCACAACAAATACGGAATTTGTTTTTCCTTTGATTGCCACACGGTCAAGCAACCGGTAATGATATCCCAATCCTTCAGAAGCTTCAATGAAGGTATCAGCGCTGATAACAATGCGGGCAGAAAATAGTTTTGTGATTCCTTCGATACGAGAGGCAAGGTTTACTGCATCGGAAATCACAGTACCTTCCATTCTTTTATGTTCACCTAATATCCCTAAGGTGAGGTTTCCTGTATGGATTCCAATTCCTACTTCGATGGGAATGTATCCACAATTGGCCCTATGTCCGTTATAAATACGAATGGCATCTTGCATTTCAACAGCTGCTTTTACAGCATCATTGATATCATAGGGAAATAAGGCCATCACTGCATCACCAATAAATTTATCTATGAATCCATTGTTATGTCGAATGATAGGGCCTACTCTTTGCAGATAACTGTTTAAAAAATCAAAGTTTTGTTTTGGTGTCAGTGTTTCTGAAAATTCTGTAAATGACCTGATATCAGCAAATAATATTGTCATTCGCTTTTGTACTTGGTCTCCTAAATCCACATAACGTATGTCAGATTTTCCTAAGTGGTATAAAAATTCTGTGGGTACGAACCTGCTAAAAGAACTACTGAGTTGTTTTTGTTCCTGCGCAAATTCTAAGGTTTTTGTCATACTTTGGCGAACCATTCGTCCAAAAGTAATAACTTGTAAAAAAACAAATATTACAACACTTGCAGGAGCAACGTACATAGTGTGAATGTAAGACTCTGCATGTAACACATCATTAGTGGCAGCGATCAGAACCAAAAGCATTCCGAATAAGAGAGGTCTTGATTGCATGCGTTTTTTCATGTATGCACGATACAAATACACTAAGATGATCATTCCATTCGCTACAAAAGCAATCGGATAAATGGAAGCTGTCTCTGTAAAATAAATCGGAGGTAATAAAAGTCCTAACGTTAAGACCGAAGAAAGTGTATAAAAGAAGGTTCCCACTTTTTTTGAAAAATCTTCGGGAAAAATCGTATAAAAATAATGATAAAGTAAAGGTGCGGACCAGAACCAAGAAAGATATTCTAATCTTAGTAAAATCCAATAAGGAACATCAAAAAATTCTATTAAAATCCTTTCTCCGGTCGAAATAGTTCTTAGAAGAACGGCAGCAGCAAATAAAAAGATTCCAATGGTATGTTTTCCATCTCGATTGTAAAAATACATTACTAAAAAGAAAATTCCTACAAAGGAAAGGATTGAAGACAACATTGTTTCGTTGATCTTACGTTTGGTGAGTCGACTCTCCGCCTTATTGTAAGTGGAAATAACTACATCATTCCAAATTCCTCCCTTTCTATGAACATAATTGGCTATGTAAAGGTCTATTGTGATTTCTGAAGTTTGCGGTAATACAACGATTGTTGATTTTACTTCTGGAATGAATTCATTTTGGTTTGATCCTGGTTTTCCAGCCCCACCCAAATATTTACCGTTAACATATATGGCGTACGAAGTGTCCTGTTCATGGACAGTTAAGGCCATCGTTTCTTGGAGGTTGTCATTTAGTTTTAGTTTGAGCCTAAAACTGGCATGTCCAATCCCACTCAAAGGACCATAATTCATTGCAAATCCATTCCAATGTTTAGGAAGGTTAAGAAATAAATCGGAATCGGTTTCTTTGATTTGCGAAGGAGCAGTATTCCAAAAAAATTTCCATTCTCCATTTAAGGCTACAAATGGTTCTTTAACAAAGGAATGTTGGCTTAGATTTAAAAAACCTTTTTGTGCTTCTGCTTTTACATTCCTCTCTTCGGAAAGGCAACTAAAGAGTAGTAAGATAACAACAAAAAGGAGTTTTTTCATTTAGGCTTGTCGTTTCGGAAATACAGTATAGTCTTGAAGTTTGGTAAATTTCACTTCATCTCGTTTGTAACCGAGTAATCCTTCTAAAGTTTGGTAACGATTCATTCCCATACTGATTTCTATATCTTGGCCAGTGAACTGTCCCGGATGTTCGTATCCACAGGAATGAGCTAAACTAAGTAGTTCTTTGCGAAATCCTTGGATGTATTTTGCTGCACGTTTTCCTTTAATTTCAGGATCAACTCCTCTTTGTAACCACCAGTTCTGTGTGGCAACACCAGCAGGACAATGGTCCGTATGGCATTTTTGTGCTTGGATGCAACCGATGGATAACATGGCTTCTCTTGCCACATTGATGAGGTCACATCCCATAGCAATCGCAACCACGGCCCGGTCAGGAAAACCCAGTTTTCCCGATCCAATCCAAACAATTTGTTCGGACAAACCCGTATTTTGGAAGAGAGTATACACTCTTTGGAATCCTATTTTAAACGGTAAGGAAACATGATCCGCATAGGTGAGAGGAGCGGCCCCTGTTCCACCTTCTCCTCCATCGATTGTAATAAAATCAGGTCCTGTCGAACTCTCTTTCATTTCACGAGCGAGCTCTTCCCAAAATTCAATTTCTCCAACGGCACTTTTGATACCTACAGGAAGTCCTGTTCCTGTTGCAATTTTTTCAATGAATTGAATCAATTCTTTTACATTCGTAAACTCACTATGCGAGTTTGGTGAGATACAATCTTTTCCTTCTTCGACATGACGGATCGCAGCAATCTCAGCATTGACTTTTTTTGCCGGAAGGATTCCACCTTTCCCTGGTTTGGCGCCTTGGGATAATTTGATTTCGATCATTTTGATACAAGGGTTCATTCCCACTTTCTCTTTCAAAACATCTAAACTAAATTTTCCTGATTTGTCTCTAGCACCAAAGTAACCGGTTCCAATTTGCCAAACCATATCAGCACCTTCCCTATGATATTGGCTTAAGCCACCTTCACCTGTGTTATGATAGGCGCCGGAATCTCTTGCCCCTCTATTCAATGCCATAATCGCATTTTTTCCAAGAGAACCAAAAGACATTGCGGAAATATTGATAATAGAATATGGCCTATAGGGAAACTTACGTTTAGGACCTATCACTTTTAAACAAGGAATACAACTAACGTCATTGTTATGAATATAAGCTTTTGATTCTGGATAGGGAAACGCTTTATGTTTGATGATAGGATATCCAGGTTCGTATTGGATCTCTGTGGTTCCAAATCCAAAGTTATTGTTTTGTCCTTTGGCTGTGGCATAAATCCAACTTCTTTCTGTTCTGTCAAAAGGACGTTCTTCTTTATCGTGAGCTACCCAGTATTGTCTGAGTTCTGGACCGATCATTTCTAAAAAATAACGGAGGCGGCCGACAATAGGAAAGTTTCTCTGAATTGTGTGCTTTTTTTGTGTGATGTCTCTTAAAAAGACGATCACAAGGAAGGCCAACAATCCAATCAGTGTCGAAGATAGGGGATGGGTTTCAATCCAAGTAAGTATCTGGTCCATATAGGGTGCGTCCATTTCTACATCAAAAGCAAAAAGATGACAAGCTAAGATTGGAAGTGGGACAAAGAATCCAAAAGTTTTTCCTTCGTAAAAGGTTTGAAGATATATCCAGAGATGATTGGAATTTTTGCGGCTCGATCTGTATCGGCTTCATCAACAGAGGAACTCACTAAAAACACTTCAATGGTTTTTGGAAACTGGGGAAAAATTTCTCCAAAGGCTTCTAAAAATTGCCAACCATCCATAAATGGCATATTGATATCTAAAAAAATGATATCAGGAAGTTGGTCTTTGTTTTGAATTTCTTTGTGAAAAAAATCCAAGGCGTTTTCTGCGTCAGAAAACATGAGAACTTCTTCTTTGATCCCGGCATTGGAGATGATTTTTTTGGTAGTGAACTGATATATTTTATCATCATCAATCACACAAATTTTGGGAGATCTCATAGGGTTTCTCTCCCATCGGGAAAGTACATAAGGAAAGTGGCTCCCTCTCCTGGTTTGGAACGGACCTCAATTTTACCACCGATAGATTCAATTTTGTATTTAATCAAAAACAACCCGAGCCCTTTACCACTGATATGACGATGAAAAGTTTTCTTTAACTGAAAAATTTGATCACCATAACGCTCTAAATCGATCCCCGTTCCGTTATCGGAAAAAGAAATGGCGGTTTGTGTCCCAATGGAAAAGGATTCTACGGAAATCCTTAACTTTCTGTCGGGATGGGAGTAACGGATCGAGTTATTCAGTAAATGTAGGAAAATCGTATCTAGGTACTCTTTGGAGAAATAAATGGTATCCCCACCTGAAAAATCCGCCTGGATTTCCACATCTTTATCCTTTAGTTCTCCTTTTAAAAGTTCGGTTACATTCAAAAAAGATTGGCTGATTTTGACTGGTTCTGGTTTGTAATTGTCTGGATTTTGAATTCTTAAAGTGGAGATGAGTTCGGAAAGAACTGTTTCTAAGTTTTCTGTTACCGATTCCAGATGATTTTCAAATTCTCTAATTTCTTCTAAATTGTCAGTCATTTTCATCAAATCAAGAAGGCTTCTTAAATTACTGACGGGTGCACGTAAATGGTGAGAGATGATTTGGTTGTATGCTTGAAGTTGTTTGTTTTGGGTTAAAAGTGAATTGGTAATGGCACGCAATTGATCATTATTTTCAAGCAGTAGTTTTTCGGTTTTTTTCCTTTCATTGATATCAACAATTTGTGCAAGATAGTGGATCGGGTGTCCCATTTCATCGCGTAGGACAGTGACTGTGATATAGGCCCAAACTTTTTTTCCTGATTTGTGTAGGTATTGTTTTTCAATCGAATAGTTATCGATGATTCCTTTTTGAACTTCATCTCGATATTTTAAATTTTCTTCGAGTTCTTCGTCGGCACTAATTTCAGAAAAATGTTTTCCAATGATTTCAAAACTTTGATAACCTAAAAAGTTGGCAAAGGCATCATTAACTTCATCAATATATCCATGTTTTCCAGTTTGTACAAGTCCTATTGGTGAGTCATGAAATAAGGTATGAAATCTTCGTTCGGAAAGTGCTAAGTTTGCTTCGGTATCAATTTTTTCTGAAATATCACGCGAGGAAGTATGAAGGTATTTTTTTCCAGTAGTGGGATGTATCGTTAAACGATTGTCAGACTGTAACCAGATATAGTTACCGTTTTTATGTAAAAATCTAAACGTAGTATGAATATTTTCATCACCACGGAGAAGAGGTTGATGTGACCTTTCTTGGATGAGTCTTTTTTCGTCAGGATGAAAATAATCATAGGGGTTTTTTCCAATGAGTTCCTCAGGTTTGTATCCGATGATTTTTTCAGAGTTAGGACTTACATAAAGATAGGTTCCGTCTGATTCATGTAAACAAACCAATTCTCGGCTAATAGAAGTTACTAAGTGTAGTATCTCGGAATCGGGAAGTCCCACAGGAAAATTCTTTTCACTTCCTTTGGATTGTCTATCCGAATTGTAAACACGAACAGGTATTTTAGAAATTTAGTTTCAATGGTATTTTTTTTTAACCAACCGATTCAAAAACGAACCAAACTTTTTGTGGCCATCAAAATTGAATTAAGGGATACTCAAATGAAAAATCTATCGTACGTCATTCTGGACGGAAATTTAACCGCAGATCCAGAAGAAAAAAGCATTGCGGGAGGGAAGTCTTTGGCAAATTTCACTGTTGCTGTGAACCATACATCCAACAACCAAGAAGGAAAGGATAAGGAAGATGTTTCTTACTTTGAAGTGGAGGCTTGGGAAAAACTGGGAGAAAACTGCGTGGAATACCTCAAAAAAGGGAGTAAGGTGACGGTAATGGGAAACCTAAAACAAAACCGTTGGAAAAACCCTGAAGGGGAAAGCAGATCAAAGGTGAAAGTCACTGCTTCCACTGTCCGGTTTGATAGTATGCAAAAAAAGGGAACAAAGGTTGCTTGATGTTTTTTTCGGGTGTCGGATTTTCCCTTCACCCGTTTTTGTCTGTTAGTTTCTTAGGGCGTTGGAATGGTTCTTTTTTTGTGTTTTGTATGAGTGGGAGAGTCAAATATCGAATCATTTCCATCTGCTTTTGATCTATCTGCTGAATCATCGGTTTGTTTTTTATCTTCAACTCGCTCTTCTAACAAAGTTTGTTTCCCGTTTTTATTGATTGCTAAGATGCGAAAGTATTGAGGAGAAGAAACTAAGTTCCATTCCCTAAACATAAATTTTGTGAATCCATGTTTAGGTCCAAACACTCCATTTAAATTATCTATTTTAGATTTGATATTTGCTTTGAAGTCTACCTGTTCTTTTTCTGTTAAGCTGGGAAACTGTGCAACTTCCCCTTCCACATATCGATTTTTTAAAATATCTAATTCTCTGCGGTTCCTGCCTGTGACATCTTCAAAAAATTTTTGTTTGGCACCATTACAATTTCCAAGGTAAGATTCGCAATTAGGTTCCAGTTGTGGATTAACATAAGTAAGTTCTAAATAGATATTAATGTATTCGCCGAGGGTTGGAATTTTATCTTCCTTAATTTCCAAAACTTGTGGGACTGTATCACGGTCCGTGTATTGCCTTTCGATGGCTTCTCTTGAAATTTTTGTTTCAGGAGTTGTACTGTTGACTTTAACGGGTTTTTTCGATTCACCAACAATCACTTTGTTTCTCATCACTTCCGTTTTTGTTTCCAAAATTTCATACGCTTGGAAGTTTACCGGTTGTTTGGCGATGACCTCGCCCTTTTGGTTTCTGACAATGATATGATGTTCTAAAATCGTACCTGCAATGATTTCTTCAATGATGCTGATCCCTGCATCTTCAAAAAATAAATCCAATTGAATAAAAGGAATTTTGTTCTCTGAATATTCGATGCTGACACCAGGTTCTTGTGCCAAAGTTTTTTTTGTGTCTTTGGATTCGGAAGGAAGGGCTTCCGATTTAGTAATCATTTTGATTCGGTTGAGATTGATTTGTTCCGTATGTTTAGGGAAGGTAGGAGTGATTACCTGTTGCGGTGTTTGGCATCCGATTGTGAAAAGTAACAGGCAGGAAACAAAATACAAACGATTCATACTTTAAGTATCGGTCAGAGATTGCCCCTAAAATTAGGGGCAATCGGTAAGTTTAGATATGTTTTACGCCAGCAGGAGGTAGGATTGGTCCACTTGTTTGGATGATTTCTACATACTTTCCGTTTACTTGGCGGAATGCTTTTTCAGGTCGATCTTTTAAGAAATAAATTGCTTCCATTCCTTTTTGTCCTGGAGCTTCCATTTTTAAAACTTTTCCCCATTCAGTGTAAGTAAGAGTGATGGTTTGACCTTCATGATTGTATTCTTTGACTAACTTTCCATCAAAGTCATACTCAGCCATAGCAATTGGGTTTTTATCAGTCCAGAATTCAATTAAGTTGAACACTACGATGTCTAAGAAACTTCCAATTCCGTATGCAAAATAAAGGGGGAAAATCATAAGAAGGGAACGAAAGAATCCTGCAACTTTTCCACTTCCAATTTGGATATTTCCATTGAAAGAATAAACTGCCTTTACTGCTCCAAATTTTCCAAAACAATTCGACAATAGACCGAAGGACAAAAGCCCTACAACGGTAGCTTTTAATATTTTTTTCATCGTAACCTCATAGTTTCTAATTAAAGAACTAGGCACCAATCCTAAAATATTCTTGGAAAGTCTGCAAGTCGAAATGATTGACAGACATATTTTTTCAAAGACCCTGGTCGGAATAGAAGGCAAATCCCATTGATCTTTTCTGATTTTGAATACTTTGTCTTCTTTCTCTTCGTTTTCTTTACGGTATGGTACGTATTCCCTTCTATTTTTTCGAATCATACGAAAGAAACGCGAATCTTGCATGTTTTCCTACTCGTAAGTAGTTATTTTTTTTACATGTCTTGGGATTACCGATTTGGTGCTCTCATTTTACTTTCCACAGCCATTGATTACTACGTAGGACTAAGGCTTGCCTCCGAATCTAGAGAAAAAGTAAGATATTATCTTTTACTTTTTAGTTTGATTACAAACTTAGTTTTTATATTAGGATTTTTTAAGTATTACAATTTTGTTGTTACATCGATCAATGCGGTCACCAATCCGGTGTTTGGTGGTGATGCAATGCCTGTTTTAAACATCATTTTGCCTGCAGGAATTTCCTTTTTTACATTCCAGTCTTTGTCTTACACCATTGATGTGTACAGAAAAGAGATACCCGCTGAAAAAGATTTCATTCGTTTTGCGTTGTTTGTAAGTTTTTTCCCACAGTTGGTTGCCGGTCCAATTGTAACAGCGCGAACCTTTATGCCTCAGTTGTACACTCCCAAAAAGTTGGAAGACATCGAATTTCGAGTGGCCATTCGATTTTTTATGTTGGGGTATTTTAAAAAAGCTGTTTTGTCTGATATGGTAGCACCTACCATCGACACAATTTATGCAGACCCGGCCGGCCATCACGCCTATGCTTTGTTAATTGCTGCAGCCCTCGGTGGGATTCAAGTTTATTTGGATTTTAGTGGGTATTCTGATATGGCCATTGGAAGTGCCATGTTACTTGGTTACAAACTTCCAACTAACTTCAATTTACCTTTTTTGGCAACGTCTGTCTCTGGATTTTGGCGTCGTTGGCATATGACCTTAAACTCTTGGTTAAGGGATTATATTTATATTCCTATGGGTGGCAGTCGTGTAACTTCCGTAAGACGTAAATTTAACCTTTGGTTTACCATGTTTGTGAGTGGGGTTTGGCACGGGGCACAGTGGACCTTTGTATTTTGGGGTTCTCTTAACGGTGTTTTTTATGTTTTGGAGGAAATCTGGAAAGAATGGTTTCCTGACAAAAAAGGTGAGTCAGAAACTAAAAATTGGTTTAGGGTTCCCCTTTGGCTCTTTCAGAATATTCTGAATAGCTCCATTTTCTTTTTGGGGGCAGTTTTTTTTCGGTCACTCAGTTGGGAAAATGCTTGGATCCATATCCAGGGTATTTTTACTTTTCAAGCCGGGCAAATTCGGCCTTATATGTGGAAGGATTTCCTTTGGATCATTGGCTTTTTGTATTTGGGCCATATCATTGGGTATTTTATCTTCGAAAAGGGAAAAGGCAAACAAATCCCCGCCAGTTTGGAGTTTGCCCTGTATCCGATTCTCTTTCTTGTCTTAAATTTAGCTACACCAGAAAATTCCGTTCCGTTCATTTACTTTCAGTTCTAATTTGCTTTTTTCGTTTCCAATATTAGGAATCCTTGTACCTTGTTGCTATGGAAAGTGAGCGCAGGCTTCCAAGAATATCTCCCGGTGACTTTTCTGGGTTTGAGGTACAATTGGATTTGGAAGGGATCACTTTGTTCGGAAAGTTAGGGAATATTTCGGAAGAAGGACTTTGTTTTTTAGGCGAAGATGACTTACTTGGCGATGAAATCGAGTCCCAAGTTTTAGGAAGTATCGTTTGGGCAAAAGGCACCAAGCGAATGTTTTTTGAAGGAACGATTGTTTGGACCCAAACTTCTAAAATTAAAAATGTAGTATATTATATTGCGGGAATTCAGTTTCAGGAAAGGCTCAATCTTACGGATTCCATGCTTGCGCGTAGTTTGGAGATCAAATGAAAATTTTACTTCTGGGTGGCACTGGTCTTATCGGCAAACAAGTATTACTCTCTCTTGTTTTTTATCCACAAATCAAAAAGGTAATTGTTTGGGTGAGAAACTCTCAGTCTGCATCAAATCCGAATGTTCCTATCGAAGTAGTCAAAGTTAGTTGGGAAGATTTCCAATCAGGAAAGGTTTCCCTTCCTGATGGTTTAGATGCTGTATTTTGTTGTTTGGGTACAACGATTAATAAAGCAGGAAGCCAGGAAAAATTTAAAGAGATAGATTACGAATATCCACTCCTTGCGGCCAAACAAGCGAAGGAAAAAAATGTTCCTGGATTCTATATCATCACCGCCATGGGATCTGATGCTAATTCGACTATATTTTATAACCGAGTGAAAGGAGAAATTGAAACAGAACTTCGTAAGTTACAATTTCCCTTCCTGGGAATTTTTAGACCATCGCTACTCATTGGAGAAAGAGAAGAAGTTCGGATCGGAGAAAAAGTTGGGGAAGTTCTTGGAAACCTGATTCCTTTTGGCCTTCTGGGCTTAAAAAAATTCAAACCTATCCCTGGTGAATACGTTGCCAAATCAATGATTTATTCTTTGTTACACGATCATCCAAAACAAGGATCTACTCCACAAGTAAAAGTTTATGAAAACGATGTCCTTTGGGAGATCGGTAAGGACCATTCTTTTTGATTCCAGACAACAAACAAAAACCCTATTCCAAAACCAAATACATCATCCTGAGTTGGGTCGTTCACTTTATTGTCCGAGTTTGGTATCTATTTGTTCGCAACCAAAAGTTCATCATTCCAGAAGAAAGTGCGAAGGTTATTGAAAAAGGCTCAGGTTATATCATTGCTGTTTTTCACGAAACCACTCTTTCCTTGTACCGGCATGCGACTCAGTATTTGAAACGAAAGAAAAAGGCAGATATGGTGGCTCTTGTCTCCCAATCCAAAGATGGAGAGATCATCCACCAAACCTTTGCTCGCTCAGGACTTCGATCGGTGCGGGGATCATCGACAAGAGGGGGAACCGGTGCCTTTCGCAATATCTTAAAAGAAATGAAACAAGGGGCCGTTCCCATTTTTACCGTGGATGGTCCGAAGGGCCCAAGGCGTGAGGTAAAACCTGGAGTCATTGTGACGGCCTCACTCACTGGATTTCCTATCCTATACTTACATTCTTGTTATGACAGGGCTTATACTTTCAAAAGTTGGGACAGGCATTTTTTTCCCAAATTCGGTGCGAAATTATACATCCAATACGGGGAACCTTTCTTTGTACCCAAAGGCCTAACCGAGAGCCAAATGGATGAATATGCCAAAAAATTGGAAATTGCCATGGGAAAAAATGCAGAAATCTTGGAATCTTATGTGCGTGGCCTAAGTGCAGACAATTCTATTGACGTACCGCCTAAACTCTAAATTTTAACCAAGTAAGGTAAAAAAATGTCATCTCTCAAAAACTATATCTTCACTTCCGAGTCCGTATCTGAAGGACACCCAGACAAAGTCTGCGACCAAATTTCCGATGCCATTCTCGATGCGTATTTAGCCCAAGATCCAAAATCCCGTGTTGCTTGTGAAACACTTGTGACAACAAATCTCGTAGTCATTGCTGGTGAAATTACCAGTAAAGGAAAAGTAGACACACAAGAAGTAGCTCGCGATGTGATTCGTAAAATCGGTTATAACGATATCAATATGTATTTTGATGCTGATTTTGCAGTGGTTGCATCCCACGTGCATGCACAGTCGCCAGACATTGCCCAAGGGGTAAACGAAGGTGAGGGACTCCATACAGAACAAGGTGCTGGAGACCAAGGACTTATGTTTGGTTTTGCAATTGCAGAAACTCCAGAGCTTATGCCTGCACCACTTTACTACTCACACAAACTTTTAGAGCATTTATCAGAACTTCGCCATACAAATAAAATCGAATGGCTCCGCCCAGATGCAAAATCGCAAGTTACCATCCAATACGAAGATGGAAAACCAAAACGTGTTGATACAGTTGTGATCTCCACACAACATAAACCTGGTGTGACTCACAAACAAATCGAAGAAGCTGTGATTGAAGAATGTATCAAAAAAATGATTCCAAAAGAACTTTTGACTAACACTCGTTATTTTATTAACCCTACTGGTAAATTTGAAATCGGTGGGCCACACGGTGATACAGGTCTTACAGGACGTAAGATCATTGTAGATACTTACGGTGGAATGGGACGTCATGGTGGCGGTGCTTTCTCTGGAAAAGATCCATCAAAAGTAGACCGTTCTGCAGCGTATATGGGACGTTATATTGCTAAAAACGTAGTGGCAGCTGGACTTGCTCATAAATGTGAAGTGCAACTTGCTTACGCGATTGGAGTCGCACAACCTGTATCTGTCCTTGTGGATACATTTGGAACAGGAACGATTCCTGATGAAGAAATTGCAAAACGAGTTTTGGCAAATTTCAAACTCACTCCAAAAGGAATTGTAGAAGGTTTGGATCTTCTTGGAAAAGGAAGAAAATACCAAGAAACAGCGGCTTACGGTCACTTTGGTAGAACAGGTAGTACTTTTACTTGGGAAAAAACTGATAAAGCAGAAGCTTTAAAAAAAGGATAAGTATGGGAGCACCTAGTCAATCCACAGCAGACAAAAAAGCAACAAGAGATGCCTACGGCGAAGCCTTAGTTGAGTTAGGTGCATCTAGACAAGATGTCGTGGTTTTAGATGCGGACCTTTCTGGTTCCACTAAAACTGCGGACTTCAAAAAAAAGTATCCTGAACGTTTTTTTAACGTAGGTGTCGCGGAACAAAACTTAGTTGGCCATGCAGCTGGTCTTGCCCTTTCTGGGTTTGTACCTTTTGCATCCAGTTTTGCCATGTTTTTATCTGGTAGAGCTTGGGAAGTGGTCCGAAATAGCGTCGTTTATCCAAAGTTAAACGTGAAGCTCGTTGCTTCTCACGGTGGAATCACTGTGGGGGAAGATGGTGCCTCTCACCAATGTATCGAAGATTTCGCGATTATGCGTGTCATTCCTGAAATGACTGTGATTTGTCCTTCTGATTTTAACGAAACCAAACAAGTCATCCATGCGATTGCCGATTATAATGGCCCTGTGTATGTAAGGGTTGGCAGACCAGCCATTCCTGTCATCGAAAGAGAAAACTACAAATTCCAAATTGGAAAAGCAGAAGTGATTTCCGAAGGAAAAGATGTTTGTATCATTGCGAACGGTGTGATGGTGAACGAAGCCATGACAGCAGTGGGACTACTTAAAGAAAAAGGAATTCATGCAAGCCTTCTCAATATGGCTACTATCAAACCTTTGGACAAAGAAGCCATCATCGCCAAAGCAAAAGAATGTGGTGCCATTGTCACTTGTGAAGAACACAATGTGGTGGGTGGACTTGGTTCTGCTGTTTCAGAACTACTTTCGGAAGAATATCCTGTTCCTGTGATCAAAGTAGGAATGAAAGATAGTTTTGGAAAGTCAGGAACTTGGAGTGGTTTACTCGATTACTTCGGTCTCCGTGCCAAAGATGTAGTTTCGCACGCAGAAATCGCTATTTCCAAAAAGAAAAAATAAGGTTATGGTTGGGTTATGACCAGCTTTGGAGCATCCCAACCATCCATTTTAGAAGAAACCGAAATTAGGCCCCGTCTGAATGATGGGCCTTGGAAGGTGGTTCTTTGGGATGATGACTTTCACACATACGAATATGTGATCGAAATGTTAATGGATGTTTGTCAGATGCCTTGGGAAAAAGCCTTTCAACATGCAGTCGAAGTAGACACAAGAAAAAAGACAATTGTATTTTCCGGTGAGTTGGAACATGCGGAGTTTATCCACGAACGGATCTTAAACTATGGACCAGATCCTCGTATGGGAACATCGAAAGGTTCCATGACGGCCACTCTCGAACAATAAAATATCGATCTCAATTTTTTTTTAAAACCGAATTTGTTGTTAAATTTTGATTCCGATTGTGTATCGCAAATCACATAGATGTTTAAAAAAATTACATCTTACGTTCTAACGCATAATTTCTATCAGGAACGAGTAACGATGAAACCGATTCATTGGTATCTAATTTGATATTGGTGGTTGGATTGTAAGTGTCCAACATGTACTCCCCATCCACAATGAATTGGTAGTGGTATTCACCCGGTAATAATTTTTTTTCCAGAGTAAAGACACCTTTTCGATCTTTCTTTAAAAAATCATGTTCTGGGTTCCAATCATTAAAATTTCCTACCACTCTTACAACTTCTGCGTTGGGCAAATAAATTTGGAATTTTACAGTTCGTAAGTCCCTTTCTTCGTTTGCAGAATCTTCCAAAACCATAGTTTTTGTTTGGCGATCGGTATCCTTTCCTTCTAAAATAAAACGGGAATAGTAAGAGCCTGACCCGTCTTCCACCTTATCAAAGTTTTCTGGATCGTATGTGAGAAGTCCATTCACTCGAAACTTATATTCGTACACTGGATCGTCTTCATAAGTATCAGTGATTTGTGTGGGTTCAATCACAGTATAATAAATTCCGTATTGGTTTCGTTTCATATCGGAACATTCCCAATTGTTAAAACTTCCGCAGATTTCAACCGACTCGTCGCGGAGTCCATTGTAAGTAAAAAGGATACCGCGGTGAATGAGTTTGCCTGAGGATACGTAAGATTCTACATCGAGATAACGAATGTAACGTGGAGCGATATTTTTTTTGAGGCTTTCCAACTGCCAGAGATAATATACTGTATCCTGGTCTTCCGTTTCATCCGACATTTCCAACTCTTTTGAGGAAAAACTTCCAATCCAATCCATCCCGTCCTCGGCAAAAATTCCGATTCCTGTAAAAAAGAGTAAAATGATGGCGATACGAACGGATTTCAATTTCATCATAGTCGTTTTGCTGCAAACTGTCCTTCTAGATAATTTTCGGCAGAAATGAAAAAAGAGAGTGAAAGGTTTTTTTCTGAAAGAACCATCTGACATAATAAAAAAAATATTCTGTCATTTTTAGAAGGGGCCGATAATTCATTAGGAATAGACCTTCAA
Source organism: Leptospira bandrabouensis (assembly GCF_004770905.1). Taxonomy (NCBI): domain Bacteria; kingdom Pseudomonadati; phylum Spirochaetota; class Leptospiria; order Leptospirales; family Leptospiraceae; genus Leptospira; species Leptospira bandrabouensis. The sequence goes on from NZ_RQHT01000014.1 coordinate 1,397,802, forward strand.
ATGGCTGAGCCGATAGACAAATTGAGTCCGGAAGAAATCAAACAAATCGAGACGATGTTTTCGGCTCTCAATAAAAATCCGCTCTCATCGGAAGAATTGAATCCGATGGCGAAGGTTTTACGTGAGAAACTGGGATATACAAGTCCTATCACGCCTTCCGAGCCAGAACCGGAATCCGAGGAAGACTCTGGTTCCGCCTTCGATGATTTTGATAACGAAGGGGCAGGTGATTCAGATGCCGGAGACCCTTTTTCTGGCCTGGATGAGGACGACGATTTTGGTCCTCCCAAACTTCCGAACCGCGAAGCGGAAGAAGACGATGACATAGATTTAGATGAACTTTTGGGTGAGGACAGTCCCAAACCCAAACAAGCAGAAACTCCAAAAGCCACTGACGATTTTGACTTTGATGCACCGGTTTCGACACCTGACGATACGGATCCCTTTTCCTCCGATGCCGGGACTACAGACGAGGCAGATCCATTTGCAGATATGGGTTCCACACCCACCGCTACTGAAAGTTTTGGTGATGATGATCCTTTTGCTAATTTAGATTCGATTGATGAAGCTCCCATTGAGGACAAACCGGCCCCTGTCATTGGGGATGATCCCTTTGCCAATTTAGGTGGAGATGATACACCACAGGCCACCGACGAAGACCTGTTTGCTGGTTTTGATTCTGGATCGGAAGAAGAGGCTCCTGCAGGTGATGATTTTGATTTTGGGGCAGATGCTGAGACTCCATCTGCTGGTGGCGATGATCCGTTTGCGGATATGGGTTCGACCCCCCAAACCACAGAAAGTTTTGGTGATGACCCTTTTGCTAGTTTAGGTGGGGATGACAGTCCTTCTTCTATTGCAGGTTCCGCCGATGATCCGTTTGGTGATCTTTCTACTCCTAGTGGTGGCGGTGATACTTCTTTTGGAGACGATCCCTTTGCGGATATGGGTTCGACACCTGCTGCTACAGAAAGTTTTGGTGATGATCCTTTTGCTAATTTAGGTGGGGATAACAGTCCTTCTACTCCTTCCAGAGACAATGAACCTGCTGACATGGGTGGTGGGTTTGATGATCCATTTGGAGACTTGGGTGTGGGTATGGAACCACCAAGTTTGGATGATGATTTAGGAGCTCCTTCTTTTGACGATTTAGCACCATCCATAGATGATATGCCTGTCTCCACGATGGACGATTTTGGTTCTGATGGGCCAGGGGGATTTGAGGAAGACCTCATGTCTCTTGGTAAAGAAGAAGAACCGGAAGAATCACTCGAAGCTAATCTAACCGATGAAGAACTAGCAGTCATCCAAGCGGAATTACTCAGGTATCCGCCGAAACTAAGACGTACCATCATTGATACGATTGTGAACCAAAGGATTCCGGTTCGTAATCAAAAAGAAATCATTGAACTCATTAAGGCTCAACAAAAACCAGAAGACATTGCTAGTTACCTAAGTGGCCTTCTGGGTGAACGTGTCGAACTTAGCGATTCTACTGGAAAGTTTGCAGCCGATGGTGTTCCGATCATTGCCAGTCGTGATGCTTACACCAAAGAAGGGGCTGCCCGCAAACGAGAGTTAGTTCGTAGGACCATTCTTTCTTCTGCCGCTGCCGTATTTCTTGTTTTTGGAATTGTCACTCTTTGGAAGTATGTGATTGTTCCGTATCGTGCCAAAGCTCAGTATGCACTCGGTCTTGAAAAAATTGAAGAATTCAGTTATGAAACCGATGCTTTAGAGAAGAAAAAACTTCTTGCTGATGCTGAAAATTATTTTATCAAAGGGGAAGAAATTTTCCCACATAACTTAGAGTTTTTGAATAAATACTGTATTGCTTATACCAAAGCCGGTCAGTATGAAAGGGCATTTGAAAAATGTTTTGGAAAGGTGGAACCTGATTTTGGTTATGAACCAGAAGATAAGGAACACAAAAGAGCCTGGGAAAACAGAAAAGAAGTACCAAACATTAGTTTTGCGAAAAAAACAGAATGGAACGATGCCGGTGTGGAAACAGCAGGTCGTAGACCCTTACCGGAACTAACTTTTTATCTTACCTCACAAGACAAAGTTCCAAGAAAGGTTTTAAAAGCAGGTGCTTATATTGCCTCTCGTCTCAAATACAATGTTCATGATATTGATACATACATTGCGTTAGGAACGTTTCACTCTTTTCATAGAAAAGATTTTATCGAAGTTCCTCCTGGAAGTAATCGCAAAAAATATAAAAACGATCCCCTTGCCATTGAATACTTCAAACGAGTGTTTACCGATGGTGGTGATCCAGACAATGTAGATGCCATTGCAGGGATAGCAAAGATTTTTTACAACAAACAAGAGTTTGGAACGGCTGTTAAATACTATAACGATATCATTGAAAAGTATCCGAAAAATGCCATTGGACATGGTGGAATTTTATCAACATACATTGAAATGTGGAAACGTGATAAAAACCCGCAGTATGTATTAAACCACCATAGACAGGTTCGGAATGCTCTGAACATTGAAGATGAACTTTCTCTATTTGTGCTCGCAAAACTTGCTTCATTCTACATTGATTTGGATTCGGAAGAAGTTCGAATCAAATACAATATCAACCCAGAAGACCAAGTTACTGGGATGGAAATTGATGATAACGTAGAATACCTCTTAAACATTGCTTATGGCAAAGAGGGTGGATCCAAATTTGCGGAAGGATATTACCAACGTGCCAGATTCTACTTCAAAAAAGAAGAGGCGGCACGGGCTCTCAAACAATTGGAACTTGCATCTACTTATGACATTCGCCATTACTTAGCAGTTCTGTTGATGGCAGAATATTATATCCAAACAGAAAACTATGATGAAGCAGTAAAACTTCTCAGGGAAGCCGATGACCGTTACCAAAATTATAAAGACCGACTCGGCGAAAGAGATGAGGATGAAACCTTACTCGAAGGAAGCCCTGGAAGGATTTCCTTTAACTTAGGGAAAATCCAATTTTTGGAAGCTGCTGGTATTAATGTAACAGACAATATACGAGAGTTTCCTGGAAAAAAAATCTATCCAGAACGTAGCATTGGCACTTTATCTTATGAAGAAAAAGAAAGAAGAAACGGACTGTTTATGGCTCGTGAATCTTTCCTTGCAGCCCTAGATCGAGATATTTCTAAAGATCCAAAAATTGTCAGAGAATGTTATTATTATTTGGGTTGGATTGATTACAATCACGGAGACTTTGCGCAAAGTTTGGATTTTTGGGCAGAACTTCCAGAAGAAGATATTTATAATAATGCAACCTTACTTTTTGGAAAAGGAAATGCATTTTACTATACAAGACAGTACAATGCGGCTCTTGGCAACTATCTGAAGTTAAAGGATGATTTTGAACTCAAAGAACAAAGTTTGGGTCGAATTGATACGGAAAACTCAGACCACAGAGAAGTATATGAAACTCTTACGGCCCTCTACAATAATATTGGAGCAGTGTATGAGAAAAAACAAGATACTATCAATGCCCTCAAATACTATTGGAAAGCAATGGAAACAGCTCGTAAAATTGGTTCTGTAAGTGAAATTGCAAATTCTAACAAGGATTTGGTGTTCGCTAGGGCCAAACTAGACCGAGAACCACTACTCGAGGATTGGTTGGCACCAACTCTTGACCGATTGGATCAAATTAAAAAATAAATTCTAAGAAATGAGAGAGAAGTTGGCGAGTGGAGGATAGATACATTCTATCCTCCGAGATTGTTTTGTTCTTGATTTGTATTTTGAATTAATGTTTGCGAAATCGTTCGCGGATCCCCAGTAGAAAGAAATAGAAAGTTTCCCACATCCTTTGGATTCGGTAAGGTCTTGCGATGATCCTCCAAAGCCAGATGAGTCCTCTTTCCTTAAACCACTCTGGTGCTTTTTTGTCAGCACCAGATAACATATCTAAGGCGCCGCCTACACCAATCACAACTGCTTTACCAAAATACCCAGTGTTGTTTTCGATCCAAATTTCTTGGTCTGGGAAATCCATCGCAAGAAAAATGATATCCGGGCCCGTTTTGCGAATGGCTTCTTTGACTCGCATTTCTCTTTGGCGATCCAAATGGCCGGCATGCCTTCCCACGATCCGAACTTTTGGAAAATGCCTAGTCAGGTTAAAATAAATTCGTTCTACAATTTCGTCTTTGGCTCCAAAGATAAAAGCTGTGAATTCTTTGAGTTCGGCCAAACGAATGAGATCCATCATGACAGCAATCGGTGTGACTCGTTCTTTTAACCTTCCCGAAGTCATCCAACCAATTCCTGCCCCTTCCACCAAAATGGTTCCGGCTTTTTCCGCGATGCGGTGGAGGGATTTTTTCGGACGCATCCTCATGAGTTTAATCGGATCTAAAAATAAAACATGATGCATGCCTTCTTTTTTCTCAAGCACACGAAAGAGTTTGGCTATGGCTTCGTCTGTAGTGACGTTGTCGATAGGAATTCCCAAAACATTTAGAGTTTCTAGCTTGGAAACATCGATATTTTGGTATTCTAGTAGTATATCCCTCTCATCTTTTGAGGAATTGTGAACGATTTCGCTCAATTGCTTCATGTAGCCGGGCTTTCCTTTCCTATCTAAAACATTATGTCCAGTACCCTCTATTGTCGCCTCTAAATTTTTAAAAACTATCGTTTTTTCACTTGGATTGGAATCGAAAGAAAGAGAAAAAGTATCAAAATGTTTCGTAGCTATCTTTTCCCAATTTTAATTCTTATTTTTCTCTCAAGCGCAAGTTATGCGGAAAAACTTTCCATTTTTGGAACGTTACAAAATGGAACCACGGGTGGACCAGGCAAAGCTGATTCCATTCGAATGCTTGCCTTACAAGGAGCTATGGTTCCTTTAGCAGACATTGGTCCCCAGTCAGGTAAATTTCGTTTTCCTGAAACGGAATTGCCGGAAGGAGCACCCATTCTTTTACAAATCCAATACCAAGGCGTAAATTATAATAAAATGATACCGCCAACAACCAAGTTTCGTACATCTCCGCAAGAGGTCATGGTTTATGACACGGGAGCCAGTCGAAATCAAGTCGCTATAAAAAGTTTAATGCAGGTTATGCGAGAGAAAAAAGGTCTCCGCGTTTTTAAGTTATTTTTGATAGATAATTCGAGTAAACCTCCCAAATCGTATGATTCAAAGTCATCCCCTTTGGAATATTCTGTAGCAGCAGAAGCTACAGAGATTTTGGCCCAAATCCAACAACCTGGAAGTAAAATGGCAATACCTTTAGGAATCCCTGAAGGACCAAACGGAGGAAGGTTACTCGACCGCGCCATTCTTCCCGGTGTATCGGAAATGCAAATTTCCTATTTTATTCCTAACAACCAAGACACCTTCAGCGAACGAATGTTAATTGAGTCGGAAAATGGAAAGTTTCCTATCTTTGTCAAACCACAAGACATGGAAATCAAAACCGGAGAAAAAACTCCCGTCACTAAACTAGACAAAGATGTTCCCCCAGGCCTTAGTGCTTATGTTTTGAGTTCTTTGGATTTTGGATCCACAGTTGAATTTACTTTTTCTGGTGGAAAACCACTTCCGACAATTTCTAACAATGTAAATCCAGAAATCTGGAACGGCTCCATACTGACGAGTTGGGATCTTTCTCTTTTTGCGATTGTTGGGTTTTTAGGATTTTTATTTACGCTCTCATTTATTTTTGTCTATCGAAAACAAAGAGTAAGGAAAAACAATCCATGAACCAAAAACAATCAAAACGAGAAACAACCTATCTGCGATTTTTCGGTCTTGCCGAACTTGCAGATCACGGGGCAAGGGGTATTTTAGCATTTTGGGTCATTTTGGGAATGGCCTTCTTTTTGTTTGGTGACCAAAACCTAATTGCCCCTAATATGAAAAATATTGGTGCTTCCTTGGGAATCACTGATCCAAATGAAGTCGACTGGAAGTTAGGTGGTATCATTCCTGTTTTGTTTTTTATTTTGGGTGGTGCTGTTTCCTTGTCTATGGGATATCTCTCACAGACTTTTTCACGAAAGAACTTACTTCTTGCCACCGTTCTTCTTGGTGAAATTCCATGTTTTTTAACTGCATACGTTGAAACCTATGACCAGTTTTTAGTTTTACGAACGTTATGCGGTTTTGGTCTTGGAGGAATTTTTCCACTTCTCTTTAGTTTGATTGGAGATTATTTTTCTAGCAAATCTAGGGCGATTGCCACTGGTTATGTGTCCTTGGCGATGGGACTTGGAGTAGGAGTTGGACAATTGCTTGGTGGAATACTGGGTGGTGCCGATCCCATCAACGGTTGGCGCGCTTCTTTTATTTATATGTCTGCTCCCTCTTTTGTTTTTGCGGCCATTTATTTATTCTTTTGTAAAGAACCAAAACGTGGTGGAGCAGAAGGTGTTTCCAGCGATGAGTTATCACATAAAATAAGTTTAAAAGATTTTAAATTACTCTTTGAAAGTAAAACCAACTTAGGTGCCTTTTTACAAGGCCTACCAGGTTGTATTCCTTGGGGAGTGTTCTTTGTTTATTTGGCAGATTATTACGAACACACCTACCATCTTTCCAAAGAAATTTCTGCTGGTATGATTACTTTTGCCGCCGTAGGAATTTTTATAGGAACATTCTTTGGTGGAGTGCTTGGACAAATTTTATACAATATCAAAAAAACATACCAACCGCTGCTTTGTATTGGTACCACTTTTTTTGGTGTATTTCCTGCCATCATGCTTCTTTATTCATTTGATATCGTTCCCTATATGGGTTTATTTATTGCACTGAATATTTTTACAGGAATTATGATTTCGATTACAGGACCTAACGTACGTGCGGTGTTACTGAATGTAAACGAACCAAAATCAAGAAGTGCTATTTTTTCTATTTATAACCTAACTGACGATTTAGGAAAAGGACTTGGGCCTGTGATGTCTGCAGTGATTTTAGGATTAACTCCTGATCGAGGACTTGCTTTGTCCATTTCGATACTTTTTTGGATTCCATGTGCATTGGCATGGTTACTGATTTTGTTTAATTACGAAAAAGATGAAAATAGAATGCTTCAGTTGATGAAACAAAATGTTTCAAATGCTTAAATTTTTAATCATTTAGGTATAGATGAATATTAAACATAACTTGCTCGACATTGAAGGGACAACGGCACCAATTGCCTTTGTCCATCAGGCCCTTTTTCCTTATGCTAAAAAACATATAATTCGTTTTTTAAAAGATTTCGAATTTTCGGAACTGCAGTGGCAGGAAATCCAAATGGAATTTGAAAAGGATAAGGTCCTTCGTGAAGAAAGTTTTTTATCAAGATTTTCTAAATCAAATTCTATTACAAAAATGGAGCCGATTGAATTTACAAAGGATCTCATTCCTTCTTACTTCGAATATTTAATTGAGAAGGATAGAAAGTTTGGCCCTTTAAAAGAAATCCAAGGTAAAATTTGGAAAGAGGGATATGAATCTGGGGAAATCAAAAGTATCATTTATCCAGATGTACCTGAATTTTTAAAAAAAGCAAAGGAAGCTGGAATCCAAAATCATGTGTATTCCTCTGGTTCTGTGGAAGCACAAATTTTGATTTATCAGTATTCAGAGTTAGGTGACCTTCGAAATTATTTTGAATCTTATTTTGATACTGCAGTGGGTGGTAAAAGAGAAAAAACTAGTTATGAAAACATAACTCGGGAATTAAAATCTTCCCCAGACCAAATTCGTTTTTTTACCGATATTGTAGAAGAAGCGGAAGCAGCAAATGCCATAGGAATGGATGTGGTGATTTTAAACCGCCCAGGAAATATCCCTCAGAAACCACATCCCTTTCCCATCTGGGATCATTTTTTAAGTCAGTAACAAAATACTTACGGAATAAATTCCAATGAGAATAGGAAAGGCCACCTTCCAAAACAGGTGGGCCACTTTCAAATTCATAAATACAAAACAAATCAAAAGAAATTTGATCGCACTAAATAGAATTAAGTTCCAAGTTCCAGGAATGTTCGTACCCATTCCAAAAAAAGAATAATAAACAATTCCCAAAAGAATTAAATAAGTAAATAGAATCGATTTCATCAGGAACCTCCTATTGAATTAAATACAAAGCCGGATAGAGTAATAACCAAATCAAATCGCACATATGCCAAAACACTGCACCTGCTTCCAGGTTATTAACGGAGATTGTTTTGCGGCTTAGATAAATAATAAATAAAATGATAAGACCTACAACTACATGAAGATAATGGAATCCAGTGAGTAACCAATAATAACTAAAAAACTGACTGGTTTCTAGACCAAAACCCAATGCCCACTTTTCTCGGAACTCATAGAATTTAAGAAAAAGAAAAGCAAATCCAAAGAGAATGGATGCCGATAACAAAATTGTAAAAAACTTTATATTGTTTTTTGTTCTGTAATAAACAGAAGTTGCGATACAAAATCCACTAGTGAGTAAAAAGACAGTATTCCAAAACGCAAACGTTTTGTTTAAATGAGACTGCATAAAAGTAAATGATGTGAGATCCTTTGACTTATCATATAATAAGGAACCAATTCCTAAACTAAATGTCAGAACTTCAACAAGGACAATCATCCAAATTAAGATTCCACCGGGTGGGTACCATAAGGATTCGTTTGTTTCTATCTTGTTTTCGTGCATCAAAATCTCCTCTGTGAATTTTATTTCAAAATAATCGAATATTCAATTGCTTTAATTTTATATATAAAAATCTGATATTCGTATTTGTTAGGGTTTTCCTTTGAATTTTTGACATTCTGTACCTTATTTTTTCCACGAACATAGTTCTTGATACAAGCAATTGATTCTGGATTTCAATTAACCGCTGTTCTTATATTCATTCATTATGTTATTAGAAAAATTCAAATTCGTACTTGATATAAATCAATGCGAAAACTAAAATCTGCACCTACAATTCAAAAAATTGAAATTAGGAGGCAAGGATGCTATCAAAATCGCAAGCCAGGGCGTTCTTTTTGGGAGGCACCTTTTTGTTCAGTGCTATCTTTGTGTTTCTCACTGTGGATACCTTGCGACAAAACGAATCCCGAACCAATGCGCAAAACATGACAGCGGATGTTTTGAAAGGAAAGGAAATTTGGGAAAAAAACAATTGTATGGGATGCCATACATTGTTAGGTGAAGGAGCTTATTACGCTCCCGATTTAACAAAGGTCGTCGAAAGAAGGGGAGCTACTTGGATCGATGTATTTTTAGACGATCCACAGGCGATGTTTCCTGGAGAACGTAAGATGATCATATACGGCTTCAATAAGGAAGAAAAGGGACAAATCATTGCCTTTCTTGATTGGGTTGGTAAAATTGATGCCAATGGATGGCCTCCAAAACCAAATATCCCAATCGATTCCATTGCCACTCCACAAGTTCCACAGGCAAAATCAAATGCAGTTGTTATGGCTCAACCTGAAAAGTTTTCTCAACTTTGTGTCGCTTGTCACGCAGTAGGTGGTAAGGGTGGAAATGTTGGACCCGCACTTGATCATGTAGGTTCCAAGTTTGATTCTGATTATCTCAATCGTTGGTTATCAGATCCACAAGCCATCAAACCGGGAACAAATATGCCAAAGTTGCCGTTAACTGATCCTGAAAGAAAAGACATCGTTACTTATCTTTCGGCGTTGAAATAAGGAGAAACAATGAGATTCCAATCACAAAAGGTCGCATATTGGTTCTTTGCAACTTGTATGTTACTCTTATCTTTACAAATCGTTTATGGCTTTATTATGGGTTTTGCTCGTATCGGGTTTGATGGATTACATGACTTTATTCCATTTAATACCGCTCGTGCAACACATACAAATTTACTCGTTGTATGGTTGTTAACTGGTTTTATGGGAGCTGCTTATTACATTATTCCTGAAGAATCTGACAGAGAGTTGTATAGTGTAAAACTTGCCTATATTCAACTTCTTTCTTGGGTTGTCGTGGGGGTGGTCGCCATTATCGGATTCCATTTTAACTGGTGGGAAGGTCGTAAGTTCTTAGAAATTCCAAGACCACTCGACTATTTGGTTGTTGTGAATGTTTTAACATTTTTGTTTAACATCGCTATGACGATCTGGCAGGCAAAAAAAAGAAGTACAACACAACTAGTTCTCTTCTTTGGATTGTTATGTGCTGCGTTATTATATCTTCCAGGTATGATTTACTTCGACAACCAAACTCTCGATTCCTACTTTCGTTGGTGGGTAGTTCATCTTTGGGTGGAAGGAGTATGGGAACTCATTATGGGTGGTATCCTTGCCTTTTTACTTATCAAACTCACTGGAGTGGATAGAGAAGTAATCGAAAAATGGTTATATGTAGTTGTTGGTTTAACTTTCCTTTCGGGAATTCTCGGAACAGGTCACCACTACTATTGGATCGGAACTCCTAAGTATTGGCTTATGGTTGGTGGAATTTTTTCTGCTTTGGAACCACTTGCTTTTCTTGGAATGGCAATCTGGGCTCTCAATATGTATCGCAAAAAAGGAAAAAACCATCCCAATAAAATTGCCCTATATTGGACTTTGGGCAGTGCCATGATGTCTTTTATCGGTGCTGGTTTCCTTGGTTTTGCACATACTTGGCCTGCTGTCAACCAATGGACTCACGGAACTCTCATCACTGCAATGCATGGACACCTTGCATTCTGGGGGGCCTACGCTATGTTAGTGTTAGCTGTGATTTCCTATGCAATGCCAAACCTAACTGGAAGAAAACTGTTTACTGGAATGTCAGGTTATTTGGCATTTTGGGCATCCAATATTGGAATGTTAGGTATGACTGGTGCACTCGCTGTTGCAGGGATCACTCAAGTGTATTTAGAACGTAAATTAGGTATGGACTTCCTCGTGGTTCAGAAAGAAATTATATTCCACTTTATTGGGATGTTACTTGCTGCCACACTATTTACGGTAGGGATCACTTACTTTATTGTGGATTTCATTCGACATGGTCTTCCATCCGATGAAGCTGTAGGAAAAAATGCAGGTGATCTCGAATAATCTATGTTAACGAAGAAAGCACCCTATTACGAACCAATCGGTAAGGAAATAGAAATCTTTCAAATGGCGGCAGAGAATTCTCTGCCGCTTTTGTTGAAAGGTCCTACTGGATCCGGTAAATCTCGATTTTTGGAGTATATGGCTCATACATTAGGCCGTAGACTCATCACAATTTTATGTAACGATGAAACATCCTCTGTAGATTTAGTCGGAAGATTTTTAGTGAAGGGGGCAGATACCATTTGGATGGATGGACCTTTAACAACGGGAGTCAAAGAAGGAGCCATAGTTTATTTAGATGAAGTGGCAGAAGCAAGACCTGACACTCTTGTAACCATTCACTCCTTAACCGATCATCGTCGTACTTTATTTTTAGAAAGAAAAAACGAAGAAATTCAAGCACATCCTGATTTTTTACTCGTAGCATCCTATAATCCTGGATACCAAAGAGGGTTTAAAGAATTAAAACCTTCCACCAAACAACGATTCCTTGGAATGGACTTCCCATATCCAAATGCATCCGTTGAGGAGAAAATTATTGTGGGAGAAACAGGAATCAATGATTCCATCTCAAAAAAATTAGTCCAATTTGCCGGGTTGGTAAGAAATAAGCCAGAGTTAGGTTTGGCAGAAACTGTTTCGACAAGGTTACTTGTATCTTGTGCCAAATTAATGGCAAAGGGTCTACCGGCGCGCTTAGCAGGAAGGACTGCAATCATTTTACCACTTTCTGACGATTTGGATACTGTCTCTGCTTTGCAGGATAGTTTTGATCTGATTTTTTAGGATACAACATTGGAATGGGATCAGTTTGTATTCTTCCAAGGTCATAAACTTTGGAAAAAAATTCGTAAAAAATTAACTCCACCAAATCCGTATTATGCGTATCAAATGGGGTTGGAAGAAGTTCGGGTTCTTCGTTATTTACAAACATTAAAAAAAGAACCTACAACTTTGATTCTTGGTGGGGAAACTGTCACGTTTGGTCCCAATTATTTAAAATTTCCAGAAGAAATACATTGGTTTCTATCAGAATCTATTTCTAAAAAATTTGTACGTATCTATCTTGCGTATTTAGCTTTTCTCTTTATTGGTAAAGAAGTTAAAACAAACCAGTCTTTAGATTTAAAAAAAATTAAGGAAGTAGGTTTCCATTCAAAAGAAAATTTCTTTTATCAGTTTCGAAAGTTTATCAAAGAATTTCAGGGTATTCGGAGTGATTGGAAGGAGATTCGACAAGAGAGATTAACAATAAGAAAAAAAGATCCAGTCCAACACCAAAAAATAAAGAAACTAATCACGGATACATCCTCTGCCATTTCCGATTTGAAACATGAGTTTCCCACAGGAAAAGATTTTATTTCGAAAACCGATAAACAAAAAATTGAATCCAAAGAATCCAAACAAAAATTAGATCCAAGTGATGCTGAGGTTTTGGAAGTCGATGAGAAAAAAATCGAAGAATATACGTTAGGTCATAATTTTGAAAAAATAGAAACGGTAGAAGAGTTTGATGGACAATGGCGTGACATTGATGGCGAAGAAGATATGGAGGAAGAGGAAGCACTACAAGAGCTAAACTTAAAACATATCATTCGTACAGAAGATCCTGTGCATACCACTAGAAGTAGTGAATCCGGAGCCGGAACAACTCTGGAAATTTTAGACGAAAAAATTTCGGGAAATCGTTTTTCCTATCCTGAGTGGGACTATAAATTAAAAAACTATAAACCAGATTATTGTAACGTTGTAGAGGAATTTCCCAACCAAAAGGATGTTTCTTACACAAAACATGTATTAGAAAAACAACATTCTACTTTGACCCAATTAAAAAAGAAAATGATGGCACTCTTAAACCAAACACGAATCAAAAAACGTTTGGTATCGGGAGATGATATTGATTTAGATGCACTTGTGGATCGTTATGCGGATATCAAAGCTAAAATCAGTCCATCAGAATCAATTTATATGAACCCTATTCGCGATGTTTCCGATATGGTTTTATACTTTTTGGTGGATTTGAGTTTGTCTACTGATTCGTGGATTCAAGAAAAAAGAGTATTGGATGTAGAAAGAGAAAGTTTACTTTTGTTCTCTGAATGTTTGGAAGATTTAAAAATTCCATTTGGAATTGCTGGATTTTATTCTAGAACTCGCAATTTTAACCAATTGATCCATTTAAAACAGTTATCAGAATCTTGGCAGAGTTCTCGGGACCGTTTGGGTGCACTTTCTCCCATAGGATACACTCGAGTGGGGCCATCGTTACGGCATGTGAATTCTATTTTAAAAGATACATCTTATAAACAAAAATGGATCATCCTCATTACTGATGCTCGTCCCAATGACTATGATAAATATGAAGGAAAATACGGAATCGAAGATGTGAATAAGGCTGTCGGTGAATGTTTGTTAAATGGAATTCAAGTGTATACGTTAGCCATTGGAACAGAAGAAAAACCAACCATCCCTGCGATGATGAGAAATGCAAGTTACCAAATGTTGTTTCATCCAGAAAGGCTCCTCGATTCACTTCAAGAGTTTTTTCGAAGAGCCATCCGGGTATAAAATTTAAAACTTTAAGCTGGTTTTCCGTCTGGTCTTGGGCTAAACAAAATCTTCGTGTATTGGATAATAAACAAACTAAACGCTAAAATCCAACAAATTCCTGATAGGTGGTAGGCCCAGGTGTATTTTCCAAAAAGTGGAAAAAATACTCGGACAATCACAGCAAAATTTAATATAATATAGGCACCTACAGTGAGAGGAGATGCAACAATGCTCCTTCCTGTATGGCCTAAACTCACACGAGTGATCATCCCATAGATAAAAACACCGATACCACCAACAGTCAGACTGTGGATTGCGGAAGACACGGGAAAGAAACCTAAATACACGAGACTATACAATAAAAATCCTAAACAAACCCAGAAGTAACCTGTATACAAAATCCAAAGGATTGGTTTTTTGTAAGATCTCCAAGGTTTCCATGAAACGTATCGTATCAGATTGGTAACAAACAAAGTAAAACTAACTAAAAAAGTCATAAGGAGAATCAAACTGGAAAGATTGAAATTCGCAAAATTCAAATTTATGGATTCACTATTGACTAAATAACCTTGGATCAATTTAGAAACATAAAATACGAATGGCAAATATAGGATAACCGTTTCTAGTTTTGGCATTCGTTTGAAAGAATATCCTTGTATGACAACACCTGTAAAGAAAGGAACAACTCGCCCGCCAATAATCAAAATGAGAAATAGAATTACAAAAATACTTAGATGAATGTATAATAAAGTCATTTCTGAATCTATCACAGATCTGGCAGAAAGACCAGCTAATAAGTGATAGACTGTAAATAGTCCGTAATGATAAAGAATCGGACGATTGTGTTTTTGCGTTGGCACTATGAGTTTTGGATAAAGCAAAAGGATTACCATTAAGTCGGAACTTATATCCAAACCAAAAGATAAATAAGACACAATCCCAAGTGGAAACATGGAAAATCTTCCTAAAGTCCAAAAGAGAAGGAGGAAAAATAGATTTTTTCCTTTTAAGATACTTGAGTTTGTCCAGTTCTGAACTGCAGTAAATAAAAATCCAAGGACAATGGCTTTGGAAAATCCAAATACCATTTCATAAGAATGCCAATGAATCGAGTTAATTTGAATGGGATTCGTTATCGCATTGGATAGGATTAATAACCAAATTCCGATCACTGAAATGCCGTACAACGAGCCGAACCAAAAAAATGGTCGGAAGGCTGTATTCCATAAACTCCACTGAAAAAAAGAAGTCTTCATGATTAGATCCTATTGGAAATTAGAATCATTTCATTGATTCAAATCAAGAACTAAGCCAAAATTTTAAGTAAACCTTCTTTGTCCAAAACGGAAATTTCCCCTTTTTGGTTATCAATGAGACCCTGATCTTTTAATTGTTTGAGTATTCTTGAAAATGTCTCTGGTCTTAGATAGAGAAGAGAGGCCATTTGTGTCTGTTTTAAAGCAAGCGAATCAGGTGTTCCATAAAATAAAAAATGTGCCACTCTCTGCATCGCATCCATTGTTAATCCGCGATTGATCGCTAAATTTAATGTATCAATTTTATTCATTAGTGAGTGCATGAGAATATGATTTAGTTCAATATTTTTATGTATGCGAGTTTGCACTTCTGATAGAGGCATTCTTAAAATCGTACTTGTTTTGGTGAATCTACCGGAAGCCGGATAAGGAATTCCTTGGATGACGGCCCATTCCGCGATGATACTGACGGGACGAAAGAATGTTAAAGTTACTTCATTCATATTCCCATCATATTTGAACACCTGAAGATCACCTGTTACTAATAAATCCATATAAGCAACTGTGTCACCACCGTGAAATAAAAACTCATCCTTTGTGAATGTAAGTTCCTGGCAACCTTCAAAGGCCTTTTTTAATGATTCTGGATTTGGTTGTGTCAGATACTTTATGATCATGAATTATAAAATTTATTTTTTCTTTTTAAAATTTGGAATCTTAATCTCAGTTTCTTTTAAAAATTTCCAAATTCGTTTTAAAGTGACTTTCCAATCTTCTTTTTCCGTTTTGATTGGAGTTGATTGATTTGTAGTTTTTGATTCTTTGATTGGTTGCAATTCGGAAACTGGAACGATTGCTGCAATGCCCAAATCAATTTTTAAGTATTTCTTTTTAATGATTTTGAAGTCAATCTTTGCACCTAATAGTCTTACGATCTCAAGGATGATAGCCCATTTTACCTTTATCGGAGTTAGTGTATTATAGTTTTCCACTAATTCACTAAACAATCTTTGTGAAACTTTCGGATTGCTGTGGAATAATAAAAATCGGAAATGAACATTCCCTCGTAAGTCTTGGGTAATAATTAAATCATTATGGTTGAATTCTTTGAATGGAGGAAAATCAACGAGTCTCACAACAACTGAGTTAATTAAATCCAGACTGTTGTGAATTTCTGTTTCTGGATTTACTTTAATCGAATAAGTAATGTCATCTTCTGGAATTACGTCGTTGATAAAAGAAACAAAGTTTACCTGTTCTTTAAAAGGAACTTCCTTTAAAACTTCCAACCGCGAAAGTTCAATGATATCATCCATTACATTGTCGATCGATGATTGTACTTCGATCACTTCTTTTACTAAGTTTTTATCCTTAGTTTTTTGAGTAGATTCTCGATAAGTTACTAACTTTTCTTTCATCGATTTCAAGGGACCTGAAATCATCGCATCCATATAATAAAATATTTTTTCTCGTAAAGAGTCTGCTTCTTTTAACCTTTCGTATCTATTCTGAAGTTTACGTTTCATCATTAAAAATTGGAAACGTAGTGCGAGAGTCATTAGAATCAAATAAAATAGGAAACTAGTTTCAAGAGAAGAAGGTGAATTTAAGTAACCTCTTTCAATTAAGATTTCCTTTAAAATAGAATACAGTAAATAAATAAGTGCAAGTAAGTGGATCGCAGATCCACGTTTCTGTTCTCGAAATTTGATAAATGTAACATATATCGCATAACCAATAACTGCTAGTAAATGAATATCCCAATAACCTATAAAGTTATACCAAAACACGGGATTCGAAACCAATGCAAAAACTGCGATAAATAAAAACTGTGTTAATAAATATAACCTTTGGTATTTAAAAGGTTTTAGTTCAAAGAAATCCTGAATAAATTTAATGAATCCATAAGGAAGGATTAGAAGAAATGAATATTCGATAAACTTTAGAATAGCAAATTGATTGATCAAAAAGAATCGGACTTCGTTTTTTGATAACTCATAACCAGAAAAGATAAGCGCTAGAATACTAAAACTGAGGTATTCCTTTTTATCTCTTAGGTTAAAGAAGTTAATAAAAAAGAATAATGCAATAAATAGATAAAATCCAACAAAGATTAGTTCTACGAGCGAATCATAAAGATTGCCGTTGAGAGCTTCCTCATAAGTAACGATACGAATAGGGCCAGTGATGATACCAGCAGAAGTTGAAAGTGAAGAATCAATTTTGATAATTAAAACATTTTCACCTTCTAACAATAGATCATGGGGAATCGGGTAGATTCTTGGTCTACCGAATGCAAACTCATCTGGATCTTTTCCGAAGGCAGAATTGTTCTTACCAATAAGAACTCCGTTGATAAATACTTCATCTGATTGGTATATTTTTCCAAGTTGGAGAGCTAAGGATTTTTGGTGTTGTTCCGTTGTTATTTCAAAACTTTTTCTGATCCAGATCGATCCACGGTAACTTCTGTTTAAGTTGCGAAAATTACTGGGAACAGTTGTGATATCCAGGTTATTTGCATTAAAGTCATTACTAAGTATATCTGCATTATTATTAAAATAAATTCCCCAATCTTCACCATCTAATCTTAATACAACGGTGTTTTCATCTGTGGAACGTGAACAAAATGAAACAAAAAAGAGTAAACTGAGAATAAGGATTCGATTGAATACAAAGGATTTCATTTTTTTTGTTTCTCCGGGATACGGATTGTAAATTTTGCTCCCATCCCTTCGCTTGATTTTAAACTTACAGTTCCACCTAGAAATTTTGTAGTGGCTTCCACTAAAGTTAAACCAATGCCAGCACCAGGGATTTCATTTTTTTTATCACGATATCCTCTGACGAATTTTTGAAAAATAGTTTCCATTTCTAGTTGGCTAAGGCCCATACCTTCATCCATAACAACAAGTTGATGATGTCCATCGCGGTTAAAAAACTCTATGCTAATATCTGTTTTTGGGTCAGTATATTGGTATGCATTTTCTATAAGATTTCTTAAGATACAGAATAATAATTCTTTTGGAAAATAAATTTCTAAATCGTTTGGTTTTACATCGATTGTAGTTGATTTTCTGTATTGTTCCAAATGGTTTTCGATATTCGAAACACAGTGTTTGATTAACTCGGATACAGAAAAAGTTTCGTAAAAAGGTATGTATGTTTTGTCCTCGAGTTTACGTAAGAGGATCGCTTCTTCAACCATATAACCCATGTAAGAAATATGATCTTCCGCTTGTTTGATTGGATCTAAATCGTGTTTTGCGGAACTAGTTTTGGCCTTGGATTTCTTTTTTGCAGCTTGTTTCGTGTTTGATTTCGATTGTTCTTTTGTGTAAACTTTTGTTTGACTTGTTGCAATATTATCAATGGCCTTTTTAATTTTTTCCATTCCTGATTTGAATTCAGAAGATAAATTTATTAAGAATCCAGTTTTGACTCTTTCCATTTGGATGAGTTCTTTTTCTTGTTCGATGAAGTTTTCTAATCCTAAAACAATATCGTTTGAAAGTTGGATCGAAATCATCACAAGAAATATCAAAAATCCAAGATACAACGTTCCTGGCATAGAAATGATTTCTAATGCGGAGAGACTATCGATTAGAACGGTAGGTAAAATACAGGCAATTCCGATGAGGATGAATTTCACCTTTGCGATGTTTGCTTTTCCATTTTTTACAAACAGGTAAATTACAAGCCCCATTGCCACAGGTAAAGTATAGTTGAAAAGGGCAATGACCAAAATCCAAGTTTTGGGAGTTCTGAAAAACAAAGTGATTACAAATAATGCAAAAAGAAAAACTTCGTAACCGAGTAATACCAAACTGCGTTTCATTTTCAGATATTGGTGCATGAAGTTTATAAAAAATACGGGAAGGCAGATGAGGACTAAAAGTTCTGCTACATAAGACCAAGTAAAACTATCAAATAAAATGTCTCGATGTTGTGTACGGATGAGAACATAAATTCCCATAAAAATGGAAAATAAAGCAAAGAAAAAGTTTTCACCGGCACGTCCACGGACAATCGAACCTACTAAAAAGTAAATTCCCATAAAGATAAATACATATCCGCAAACCATGGCAAAGGCTTCTTTCGAAAAAACTTCCTCACGTAACAGGCGTTCCTTCCCTATGGTAGGTGCTTCTTTGAGTCCATTGAGATTGGTTGCTGCATAAATACGAATGGCCATAATATTTTGGCCAGGTTTAAGAAGGTGGGTCGGTAGGGAATAAATTCGAATTTTTTGAAAGTCAACTTCTAGTTTGGGAAGTACCGTCCCTGTTTTATCGATTAAAGTTCCGTTTAAATAAAACTCATCAATATCTCGAATGCGACCAAGCTGGATTGCAATTGGTTCCACAGGAGTTGTATAATTTTCTGGCAAAAAGAAAGAACAACGGTACCAATGATAGCCAGTAAGGTTTTCTGTTTTTGAAATTCCATAATCAGGAACCGAACGTTTAACCCAGAAGGATTCCTCAACTGTTTCATCTCTCCAATCTAAATTGTCACCTTTTCTAAATAACCAGTCAGTTTTTAAAACGATTGGGTTTTCAAAAGATGTAATTAAGGTTCCGCAAGGTTCTGCCGCCAAACCGAATAAAGTTGGTAACAAAACGAATGCGAACCCGAAAACGAGTTGGTAAATACGGGTATTCGAAATCATATCGGCTCGACGTTTCGAATTGCCTCTTCGATTTCTTTGAGCTGAGTGGAAATCCTTGCGTCGATAGCACCCACGTCTGTTTCGATGATCACACCACCGCGGTCTACTCGAGAATCTTCGTAAATGTTTACTTTTCTCAGTGATTCCATTAGTTTGATTAGTTCGTCTTTGTGTGCTGTTGTTAGTTCCAAGTCGGCAAAGTTCACACGAATATCGATACGATCACGGTCTTTGATACGTTTCATTGCTTCACGAATGTTATTGAGTACAATTTCTTTACGTTCAATGATTTCGTCTTTGATTACTTTTCTTGCGATGACAAGAATCATTTCGACCATTTGTTTTTCGGAAGCCGCAATCATCTCTTCCCGAATATCGATCGCCTTACCAATGATAGTTCCTAATCTGTCAATGAGTCGTCTTACTTCCCCTTGACCTTTTTTAAATCCAACTTCACGTCCCGCATCATACCCTTTTTGGTAAGCTTCGTGTTCGATCTCAGCCTGCTTCATTTCGGCTTCTTTGATCATACGTTCGACTTCCATCTTTGCACGATCTAAGATCTGTTCTGCTTTGGCGCGACCTGAATCTTCTTCTAATTTGATTTTTTCTTTAGAATCCTGGACCATTTGGAAGGCTTTGGTTCTACCTTCTTCTTCAATGGCCTTTGCTTGTTTTTTAGCATCTTCTAATAATTGGCGGACTTGTTCTTCCGTTTCTTGGCGATACCTTTGGAGCTCTGCTTCGATTTCTTCAATCGATGGTCCTTGGTATTGTTCAATGATATTCCCTTCTTGGTCTATCTCGAAGTCTTCTTGTTCGTCGGTTTTATGAAATTTTTTGTACTTATCAGGAAGTTGGATTTCAACTTCTTCTTGTAAGTCGGCAATTTGAATGGGTTTAAAAACTAGTTTTGCCATATCCTTACTTCAATCTCCAAAGTTTCACTTTGCCTTCATCCATTGCTTCCCGCAAACGATCTAAGATCCCTTTCTGAGCTTCTTCAATCTCTGCCAGCGAAACTGGACCTAACGAATCCCATTCGATCTTTATTTCTTTCACAAGCCAAGATTCCAAATTGGAATACACTTGGTCACGAAATTCGGTCTCAACTCCTTTCAATGCGCAAGCAATGACGAGGGGATGGATCTCAGAAAAAAACCGAGTAAGACTCGTCCTTCCTAAATGTAGGAGGTCTTCCAAACGAAAGTAGTGTTCTACTATAGTTTCGGCATATTCTGGACTTTTTTTCTGAATTCGTTCAATTAAATTTTGCGATGGCAAAAAAGGTAGCCTTGTGAGAATTTCCCCTGCCGTTTTGGCTTTCCGGCTGCGAATTTTAGAAACCGGCATTTTTTTCTCAATCAGTTCCATTTTGAAGCGGAGAAACCGTTCGAGTTGGTCGCGTTCTCTGTCCGAATGGTAGTCAATTTCAGAAAGTGCTAAAATGATATCTTCCCTGTGGTTTTCTGGATATTCGGCTAAAACCTCGGAAGCCGTTTCCGGATCAGAAAAGCTGAGTACCCTGGCCACTACTTCTGAAGATTCGTCCATAGTCAAATGACGGAGCATTTCTAGGGAATATTTCGGTAGTTCCTGCCATAGGGGGGAGTTGGCTTTGGAATCTTCTTCTTTTAGAATTTCCTGGAGTAAGGAATACAATTCATTGGAATCTGGATGTTCGCTATTCGCATATTTCGCGCCCGATTTGTTAGGATTTCGGCGATAATCATCGCTATGCGTATAATCGCCATCTTTTGTGGGGGAATTTCCAAACTGAGGATCTGTTTTCCCCTCTTTTTCAGGGGAATTGTCGTGATTCGCATATCTCCCAAGGGAACTGGGGGAATAGCCGTGGTTCGTATATCCGCCCAAATTGGGAGATCCTGGCCTGGATTGTAAATTACCTGGAAGGCCTGTTGGGTTCGGATATTTTCCTTTTTTTTGCTGATTTTTTTGGAGAAAATTAGTAAAGGAAAGGAGAATGTCTTTTTCCTGCCGTTTTGTAGGGGAAGGATTGGATTCTACTTTGATCAGGAGTGATTCAATTTCTGCATCACTCAAATGGGCGAACACTTCATCCGGTAAATAGCGGCCGAGGATTTGGTAGGCAAGGGCGGCTTTGTTGGGTCCGGATGGAGTTTTCATTTAGGTGACATAATAACTGAATGGGACAGCCGTACAAACCAAAAAATATTATTTTTTTTAATCCGAAAACTTCCTTTCCAAATTCGTGTCCTCAAAGTCTCTGAAGGTTAGGGATGACCCGTCAGACAATAATCTATCTTTCCATGGCACTTTTGTCAACGGCTTGTCGTATGGTCGCCCCCTCTCCGCAAATTCAATCTGGTGTATTGGATCTGGAAAATTTTCCTATTGCATCAGGAAAAGCGATGGCTCTCCAAGGTGACTGGAAATTTTTTCCAGGACAATTCAATGTTCCTGAAGGTGCCACTCCGCCCACTTACCTACCGGTTCCCGCTCTTTGGAACCAGGTTCCTTTGCGATCTGGGATCAAGGATGGGAAGGGTTATGGCACCTATGTTTTGGACATTCGCCTTCCAAAAGAAAATGAAATTTATTCGGTCTATTTACCTGAGGTTCGCACTTCTTTTCGACTTACCGCGGGTAACAGAAGTTTGGTGTCTGGTAGACCTGGCCAGACAAAAGATACAACCATTCCAAGTGCCCAAGGACAAAGTTTTACGATTACTGCAAAAGACCACCTTCAGATTCGTATTGAAGTCAGTAACTTCCATCACAAAGAAGGTGGCCTCCCTAATGCACCTGTCTTCGGCCTGGCGGAAAGTGTTCAGAATTATATTCTGGCACAAAGTACAATTGATTTAGCGTTAACAGGCGCTATATTTATGTTTGGTTTGTATCATTTCATTTTGTTTTTCTATCGTAACAAACAAAGAGAAGCATTTTACTTTGGTTTTTTTTGTTTGGTTTTCGCCGCTAGGATTCCTTTTGTTGGTAGTAAAACAATTTATGCAGTATTCCCAAATATTCCTTGGGAGTTAGTGGTTTATGTTGAGTATGCCTCTGTATTTGTTTTAGGAATTTTGTTTTTGTGGTTTGTTGATGGTTTGTTTCCTCGATTTATCGATACAAAGTTAATTCTTTATTTCAGTGCTTACGTACAGTTTATGTTAGTTTATGGTTTAATTATTAAACCGGAAGTTTATACACAGTTTGAAGTTGTATTCCAAGTATTGGGTGTTGTTTATGCTGTGTTTTTGGGCATTCGATTATACCAAATGATGGTTAGAGGGTTGCCCGATTCTGGAATTTTCTTTTTAGGATATGTTGTATTATTTATTGGGTTTGTTTATGATGTTTTTCTTGCTTATAGTGGGGAAGGGGAATCAACCTTATCTCAAATTGCTGTATTTTTGTTTTTTGGGGTTCAATCAACAATCGTTACACTTCGTACGGCAAGAACCTTTCATAAAAAAGTTTTATTAAAAGAAGAATTTGAAACTATTAACGAACAGTTTATTTTAACAAATCGATTATATGCAAAATTTATTCCTCGCGATTTTTTAACTCATTTAGGTAAGGAAAGTATCGAAGAAGTTCAGTTAGGTGATAGTAGCGAACGAGAAATGACGGTTATGTTCGCCGACATTTGGGAGTATTGGGATATCATTTACTCAATTCCTTTAGAAAATCGTATGTTGTTTACTAATTCTTATTTGGGAAGGATTGGGCCATGTGTACGAAAAAATAATGGTTTTATCGATAAATACATTGGAAGTGCGATTATGGCACTTTTTGATGGAGGAATTCAAAATTCCATCAAGGCAGCAGAAGACATCCAATGGGAATTAGAAAAATACAATGAACGTAGACGAACTTTCGGGTATTTGCCTCTTCATGCAGGGATTGGAATTCACTCTGGGGATACGATGCTTGGAATTTTGGGAGAAGAGGAAAGACTCGAATCCACAGTTATTTCTGACACTGTCAATCTTTCTAGTCGTATACAAGGTTTAACCAAAAAATATGGCGCAAGAATTTTGGTAAGTTTAACCTCACTTATGTTACATGAAGACTTGGATACAATTCCATATCGGATTTTGGACTTTGTACGTGTCAAAGGAAAACAAGAAACGGTGATGATTGCCGAAGTTTTGATACCTGATATTGATATTATCTCCAATAGGAAAATTGAAAATAAGGAAAGATTTGAAGCAGCCATTTTTGATTATGAACGTGCTGATTTTATTTCTGCCTTAGAAGGGTTTCGTGAAGTTTTTGCAAACAATCCAGAAGATTTGGCAGCACAAATTTATATTGAGAGATGTGAATATTACCAAACCGCAGGTGTAGGTGAAGATTGGGATGGAGTTTCCGCATGGGAAAAATAAATAAAACCATCGAATGTGTTTTATACTTTTTTATTTTCTCTATTTTGTTTTTTTCCTGTAATTTCAGTTCTTCACAAGAAGCAGTCAAAGGGTATCTTGAACTTCCACTTGAGGCAGTAGAAAACAATCAAAAACTTTCGACTGGTGGTGAATGGGAGTTCTATTGGGGGGAAGTATTTGGGGAAAGTTTATTTAGGAAAATATCTGAACCTAACAAGTCCTATGCGAAAGTTCCTTCCTCCTGGAATTCCTATAGACCAGAAGGTGAAGGTGGCGATGGTTTTGCAGTTTTTCGCCTAACATTAAAGATACCTGATCCAAAAATTCGGTATTACCTAAGGGTACAACCCGCCACAAGTTCTTATGAACTCTATGTTAATCGGCAAAAAATTGCAAGTTCTGGTAAAGTAGGAACTGATGAGTTAAGTGCAGTACCAAAATACCAAATCCAATATGTATCTTTTCAGCCAGAAGGAGTCGAACAAGAAATCCTTTATGTAGTGAGTAATTTTCATCATGCTCGAGGTGGATATAGAAAGCCGATTGAGATAGGTACTAAAGAGGTAATCCAAAACCAATCCCTTATTTATTCCGCAGGAGAAGTATTTGTTTTTGGTGCGATGTTAACTATGGCATTATACCAACTAACCGTATTTTTCTTCAGAAGGGAGGAAAAAAGTTCTCTATTTTTTGCTCTGTTTTGTTTGTTTACCGGCCTTCGATTGGTTGTTCTTGATAACTATTATATAGTTTATGCAATTCCAGATTTTTCCTGGCATTGGATGCAGGTTTTAGATTATACTTCCGCACCTCTTCTTGTGTGTTTTTTCTTAGGTTACTTAAAGAGTTTGTTTCCGGGAAGGTCTGAAGTGCCTAAGTGGATGTTGTATTCTTGTTGGAGTATAACTGCATGTTACGTGTCGTTTGTTCTTTTAACGGATGTTAAACTTTTTACGAAAACAAATATTTTTTCTCAAGTTGTAATTCTTTTTTTTAGTATTTGTTCTTTTTATGTGATTCTAAAGATTTATAAACAGAAAAAGAGAGATAGTAGTTTGGTTTTTTATGGATCACTACTTCTAATGATTGGGTCAACACATGATCTGATGGCTGGAAATTATTGGTTTCAGTCTCAACCATTAATGCCTTTTTCATTGTTTGTCTTCTTTTTGTTTCAGAGTATTCTACTTGCCAGAAGAAATGCTAGGTTCTATACCTCTATGGATACTTTGACAACGGAACTGATTGAAGTAAACAATCGGCTTGAAGCATCTAACCAAGTTTATGCGAAATTTGTTCCATTGCGTCTCATTCAATTGTTTTCAAAAGTAACCAAAGCTAGGGTCAAACGTGGCGATTTTATCGTAAAACAAATGTCGGTATTGTCATCAGATATTCGAGATTTTACCGCAATATCTGAAACCTTAAGTCCAGAAGAAACCTTTTTATTCCTCAATGACTATTTAAGACAAGTAGGGCCAACCATTCGATCTCATAATGGGTTTATCGAAAAATATGTTGGGGATGCTGTTTTTGCTTTGTTTGAAAGAAGTCCAGAAGATGCGTTATCAGCTGCCATTGAAATGCACAGAACAATTGCTAAGTGGAACGGGGAATCTAGACCTCACCGAGTAGGGGATATTCATATTGGAGTAGGAATTCATTATGGAGAATTGATGCTCGGTATCATTGGGGAAGAACAAAGAATTGAGTCTGCTGTATTATCTGACTCGATGGGTGTTGCCAATTCTTTGGAATCAATGACCAAAAAATATGGTGCAAAAATCATTCTTAGTTTGGACGCACTTCTTGAGATGGAGCGCCCCGATTCCTATCCGCATAGGTTATTAGATTTTATTAAAATTCCAGCCAAACAAAAGTTAATTGGAATTGCTCAAGTTTTGGTAGAGGGAGTGGAAGATTCCTTTGATCTGAAATTAAAAACCAAAGAACAGTTTGAAGAAAGTGTAAATTTGTTTTGGGATGGGGAATTTGCGAAAGCGGGGGATGGGTTTCGAAAGGTTCTTGCCATCGATCCTTCTGACAAAGCATCTCAATTGTATTTGGACCGAACGGAACTATATGCGCAAAACGGCCCACCTCCTGGGTTTGGGAAAGGATTTTTGGCATAAAAAAGACATAGATTCGCCCAGATTTCCGAAAAAGTTCTTGAACTTCCTCTCTAAATGAACGAGAGTCAGTAATACGGAGATTCCCATGACCCAAGCCACCCTCTCACAAACCTCGAATTCTGGAAAGGCTGTGATCCAAACCAAAAGTTTTACTCCCTCAGATATTGATCGTATTTTCCAAGCACAAAAGAAAAAGGCATTGGAACTTCGTTTATCCAATTTCAAAACAAGAATTCTTAAATTAAAAAAACTAAAAAACGCTGTCCTCAAGTACCAAAAAGAGATTCAAACAGCACTCCATTCAGATTTCAGAAAATCTGCGGGAGAAGTGGATATCACTGAAATTTTGCCAACCATTGCGGAAATCAATGATGCCATTCGCCATGTGAAACATTGGATGCGTCCGAAAAACGTAATGACACCGCCGACTTTACTTGGTGCCACTAGCCGTATTGTTTATGAACCAAAAGGAGTTTGTCTTATCATTGCTCCTTGGAATTATCCTTTCCACTTAGCCATTGCTCCACTGGCTGCGGCAATTGCTGCTGGAAACACAATCATGTTGAAACCTTCTGAGTTTACACCACATACAGCTGATGTCATTAAAGCAATGTTAAGTGAAATTTTTGCAGAAGATGAAATTGCCGTTTTCGAAGGTGATGTATCCGTTGCAACTGCATTACTTGAAGTTCCTTTTGATCATATATTCTTTACTGGCTCCACTCCTGTTGGTAAAATTGTGATGGCAGCGGCAGCAAAACATTTAACTAGCGTAACGTTAGAATTAGGTGGTAAGTCTCCATCAATCGTCGCAGAAGATGCTGATTTAAAAGTGGCTGCCGAAAGAATTATGTGGGGGAAATTTTTAAATGCAGGGCAAACTTGTGTAGCTCCCGATTATCTCTTAATTCCCGAATCCAAAGTGGAAGAATTTGTAAAATATGCAAAAGAAACCACTGAAAGTTTTTTTAAATCAAAACCTGAAAATTTTACATCTAGTCCAGACTTTTGCCGTATCGTGAACGCAAAAAACTTTGGAAGAGTATCTTCTTATATAGATGATGCAGTCAAAAAAGGTGCAAAAATTGCTTATGGTGGAGAAGTCAGAAGCTCTGATAATTTTATTTCACCAACCATCCTTACGAATGTATCTCTCGATGCACGTATTATGGAGGATGAAATTTTTGGGCCGCTTTTACCTATCATCACTTATAAAACTTTGGACGAAGCCATCCATATTATCAATGAGAGACCAAAACCATTAGCGTTGTATATTTTTACTAAAAAAAGAAGTACATCCAAATATGTTCTTAAAAGAACAAGTTCAGGTGGAGCTGTCATCAATGATGTGATTCTTCATTTGGTAAATTCGAATCTTCCATTTGGAGGAGTCAATCATTCAGGTCATGGTAGTTACCATGGACTATTTGGTTTTAAAACTTTCTCCCATGAAAGATCTGTTTTACAAACGCCTAAGGCATCAATTGCAAAATTGATGTATCCACCTTACTCCGGTTTTGTGAGACTGATGGTAAAATTAACTACTAAATTTTTCGTTTAGTTTTCTTTACTTTTCGGACACTCCTGGGATTACCTGGGAGTGGTTCTCCTTCCTTGATTCAAATCCACTAGATTAGCTTATTTTTCAAAATACTGATAAATATCAATTTCTGAAATGATTCTAAATCCGTGACACCTAAGTGATTAACTTTTTTGTGGAATTATGCAAAAGGATTACTCTGCACATTTAGATTCCTTGCGAATCACATGGTTAAGTGAACCTTTCCATTTGGGAATTCCGATCATCGACCTCCAACATGTTTGGTTGGTTCATATCATCCTTGAATTAGAAGAAATCATTGTTGAATCCGAGAAAGATGGTTCAGATGTGGATGTTCATTCTTCGTTTAGAAAAGCCTTGGATTATGTGGCAGAACATTTTGCATTAGAAGAAGATATTCTTGAACATTTTAACTATCCAAAGTTTTCAGAGCACATACAAGGACATCGTAAGTTTGTAGAACGTTTAACTGAAAAATATTATGAAGCAAAAAATAGCCAAATGGCTGCTCTTGGTATTTTACAAATCCTTAAAAAATGGCTTTTTCAACATATCTTACATGATGATACAGATTATGCAGATTTTTTTAAAGCAAGTGGATTTGATTTAAAATCCTACTGTAATGAAATTTTAAAATCAGGTAAATATCCAATCTCCAAAGAACAACTTTTGATTTATCAAAACATTGTGCAGATGGATACAACACATATTTCTCTTCAGGAACAATCTATTGATACAATTCAGGAGATAAGAAATATATGGAGAACGTATAATCTTTCTACTGGAATTCCTATTATCGATTTACAACACATTTGGTTATTAAAAATGATTGTTGAACTAGATCATTCTCTGAAGTTAGGTGACGGTTCCAGCGCCACCTTTCAAAAAGTCATAACAGCAGCTATTGAATATACCAAAGATCATTTTGGTGTGGAAGATAAAATAATGCGTTACTTTAGGTTCACCGATGTGGTCAACCACATGAACCAACACAAACGATTTATAGATTTTATCAAAACAAGAAACGACGAATTCAAATTGGGAAACCCTAGGGCGGGACTTCATTTGGTCCAAGACCTTCGTAACTGGCTTTTGTCTCATATTGCGCTGGAAGATAAAAAAATTGGACTCGCATTTGAATCGCGGGTGAGAGAACTTTCCGAGTTTACGAAAAAACTGCACCAAACTGGTGAAATTAGTATCTCTCGAGAGCAAAAAAACCTATATAAATTGGTAATGCAATCGGCTCCCGACCCTCTCGATTGATTTCCCTCGGAAATTGAATTGCCAGGTTCATTTTCCAGGAAAATCCTGTTTTCAAACGCATGGAATACGAAGTCATCATCGGTCTGGAAGTCCACGTCCAGCTCAACACTCTATCTAAAATTTTTTCTACTGCTACAAACGAATTTGGCGGTAGCCCCAACACACATATTTCCACACTTTGTGTAGCACTTCCTGGCACATTGCCAGTGTTAAACGAAGTTGTTTTGGAAAAGGCAGTGCGCGCTGGAGTGGCACTCGGATGCGAAATCACAAGGTTTACTAAATTTGATCGTAAAAATTATTTTTACCCTGATTTACCGAAGGGGTACCAAATTTCTCAATTTGATAAACCTTATGCAACCCAAGGTGGAATCTATATCAAATTAAAGGGGGAAACAGAAGAAAAATTCATTCCCCTAACAAGGATTCATATGGAAGAGGATGCGGGGAAACTCATTCACTCTCATGATCCTTCTATCAATCGTTCCTATGTTGATTATAACCGTGCAGGAACTCCTTTGATTGAAATCGTATCGGAACCTGACTTACGTTCTTCGGATGAAGCTTATGTTTATTTGAATGAATTAAAAACTATCTTACGATACATTCAAGTATCTGATTGTAATATGGAAGAAGGATCACTTCGTTGTGATGCAAACGTTTCCATTCGACCTAAAGGTGAAAAAGGTTTTCGCACTCGAGTCGAAATTAAAAACTTAAATTCTTTTAAGGCCGTAAAACAAGCGATAGACTATGAGATTGAATGGCAAAAGGATGTTTATTCTCGTGGAGAGTCTTTTCGCCAAATGACAAAACTTTGGGATGCCACATTACTCAAAACAATTCCTATGCGTTCCAAAGAGATGAGTCACGATTATCGTTATTTTCCAGAACCAGACCTTCCAACGATTCAAATCTCTGATTCTTTTATTGAAGATATTCGTAAAACATTACCAGAACTTCCAAGGCAAAAAAAAGAAAGATACAAAACGGAACTTGGATTACCTGATTACGATGCCGAAGTATTAACCAGCGAACGTGAGATAGCCGAATACTTTGAAGAAGCACTCCTTGTTTCTGGAGATGCCAAAAAAACTTCTAACTGGGTAAAAGATGAAATTCTTGGAATTGTAAATAAGGAAAACATTTCCATTCAAGAATTCTCTATTGATCCACTGCGAATTGGTAAACTTGTAAAACTCATCAATTCTGGTGAAATTACAGGAAAAATTGCTAAAACTATCTTTGAAGATATGTTAACTTCAAAAGACCAACCAGAAACAATTGTCGAAGCGAAAGGTTTGAAAGTAGTTCGTGATGACAAAGCATTAGAAGAAATTGTCATTCGTGTGATTGAGTCACAACCTGAATCAGTGGAAGGTTGGAAAAATGGAAAAGATCGAGTTCTTGGTGCCATCGTAGGTGGTGTGATGAAAGAAACCAAAGGTAAGGCCGATCCGAAACTCGTAAACGAATTGATTCTTGCTAAGCTTGGCCCACTGGGTGAAAAAAAGAAGGTATAACCTTTGTTAGGAAAAAAATAACGGCGGATGAAATATTAATTGTTTTATCCGCCACATAGAGAGTGTTAAGAAATTTCTAATTTGTGGACTGATCCAAAGTCCACAGGAGATTTAAAGGCTTCTTCATAAGGAGTTCCATTAAATTTGCATAAGGCCGCTCGAATGGGACCTGAGTGGCAAACAACAATCATTGCGTTTAAAGGTTTGTTGTTTGTGTTTTCCCAGCCTAGTCTTAATGGACCATCACTTTTCCAATCGTTGATAAAAGAATCCATTCTGAAAATAAGATCAGTGAAAGCTTCCCCACCAGGTGTTTTTGCATTTACGAAGTCTTTCATCCAAGGGATAGTTTCTTTTCTTGGAATTTCTTCCCAAAGTTTTCCATCCCAATCACCAAAATTCATCTCCCACAAACGTTCGTCAGTTGGTATTGAGTTATGATTTACCTTTGCAAAGTTGTATTTTGATAATAAGGCTGAAGATAGTTTTAGTGCTCTTGGCGCTGGACTCGAAAGGAAATGATCGAATGAGGATGGTAAATAAGAAAAAGTAGAATCTGCCGTATCTTCCACAGGATATTTGAGTGGGAAGTCTGTTCGACCATAACAAGTGCCTTTTGGTGCGATGGTTTCCGGATGGCGAATTAAATAGAGGTCCATACAAACACTCCTGAAATCCAAAGGCAAGTTTCTACCACTTGTTGGACGGCTCCCAAACAATCTCCAGTAAATCCACCGATCCAACGTTTCATCAGTGAATACATATAATAAAAACTAGGAACTATTAAAACCAAACTAAGTGAAAATTTTGGATATAAGTAAACAAGGAAAACAAATGGGAGGAGACCTGCAAGACTTGCAAATAGAGTTTGGGGCCAGGTGATTTCCTTTGCCATTGGTTTTGCGTAACCTTCTTCCTTTGCATAGGGAAGTAGTTTCATCATTAATACAGAAATAAAACGACTAAAACTATGTGCGGATAGAAAATAAAGTATAACGGGCATTTGTTGAAAGATTTTTTCAAGTGAAAACTGATTCCAAAAAAATCCTGTAGTTTTCAATGAATCGAGACCAGCAATTATTTTAAGAATCAATAATAGAGAAATTCCAGCAGCACCAAAACTTCCAACCCTACTATCTTTCATAATTCTAAGGATATCTTCTCTTTTCCAACCTCCGCCAATCCCATCACAAAAATCAGAAAATCCATCTTCATGAAATGCTCCGGTTAAAATCAGCAAAAAACCAAGGGAAATGATAAATGCTATCCCTGTGCCCAAAAACATTTGGAAAATGGTAAAGATACTCCATTGTAAAAATCCCAATAAAATTCCCACAGTGGGAGAGTATTTAATAGATTTATGTAACCATTCTTCTTGGAAACCTATCCATTTTGGAGAAGGTATTCTAGATAGAAATGATAAACAAACAAAGAAAAGGCGAATTTCTGTTATCATCCAAATCATAAAAATTTATTTTGAATCAGAATTGCTAACACCAGCATCAGCAAAGGACGCCATTTCATTTAAAAACTTAACACTCAGTTCAATCAGAGGATAAGCGGCTAGGGCGCCACTACCTTCTCCTAATCGAAGGTTGAGTCGAAGGAGTGGTCTTACTTTCCAATGTTCTAAAATGACAGTATGGCCTTCTTCTTCTGATAGGTGTGAAAAAATAGCGTAACTTTTTACGGAAGGATTGAGTGCAAATGCAATAGCGTATGCCGCTGTTGCAATAAAACCATCCACAACAAAAGTTTTCCTTTGTGCGGCTGCTCCAATCATAGCACCCGCCATCATTCCAATTTCAAATCCACCAAATTCAGAAAGAACTTCTAATGGATCATTTAATTTTCCTGTTCTCTGGTAGGCTTCGTTCAGAATTTTAAATTTGTTTTCCTTCCCGCTATTGTTTAGACCAGTGCCTCGTCCTACCAGTTTCCTGAGTGGAATCTCTGTTAGATGAGAAAGGATGAGAGATGCCGCAGATGTATTGCCAATTCCCATTTCGCCAAACAAAAATACATTAGTTTCCGAGTATCTATTTTCAGATAAGAGGTTTATCCCACTTAATATAGTTTCTTTTGCCTCATTGATAGACATCGCAGTTTGTTTTAAAAAGTTGGATGTTCCTTTTCTTATTTTTTTATCAATGGGTCTCGGGCCATTTTCGTCCCAATCGTGATCAACACCAGCATCAACCACTTCCACTTCAATATGACTGTGTTTGGCAAAAACATTGGCACAGGCTCCACCTGATAAAAAGTTCAAAACCATTTGCCAAGTGACATCTTTTGGATAGAGGGAAACAGGTTCATCCGTGATCCCATGATCTCCCGCAAATAAAATGAGTTTCGGATTTTTTAACTCAGGGGTGAGGGTATTTTGGATTTCTGCCAATTGCATGGCAATGGCCTCCAAATCACCCAGGGAACCCAAGGGTTTAGTTTTATTGTCAATTTTGCTGCGAATCGAATTTCGCAAAACATCGGTTACGGGAGAAATCGTAGGTAGGGAAAACAGGGACATAATCAAAACCATCCTTAACGAACCAGTACCAGCTTCCATCGTTTTTGGGCTTGGACGGGACAGGGAGGTTTGGGAATTGGCTATTTGGGCCGAAAAAAATCCGAAACTCTTCCCTTGGGGCGCTTTACGTACGAACCCATTGGCATTACTATGTCACCAAGCCATGCAAGATTTCGCCCACCTTCATTTGCATACTACCTATTCCATGCTCGACGGAGCCATACGGATCAGTGATCTCATGAAACGTGTGAAGGAACTAGGTATGAGTTCTGTCGCCATAACCGACCACGGAAACATGTATGGTGCCATCGAATTCTACAAAGAAGCAGTCAAACATGATGTCAAACCCATCATAGGATGTGAGTTTTATGTAACACCTTCGCGAAGTGCCGAAACAGAATTAGAGGAAATTGCTGACGGCGGTGCTTATCACATCATCTTACTTTGTAAAAATGAAACTGGTTATAGAAATATCATTAAACTAGCAAGTCGTTCGTTTACAGAAGGGTTTTATCGCAAACCTAGAATTGATTACGATTTATTAGAACGTCATAGTGAGGGTCTTGTTTGTTTGACCGCTTGTCTTGCGGGAGAAGTCAACCGAAAGATTTTAGAAGGCAAAGAAGACAAAGCGTATGCGTTAGCTGGTAAATTACATGAAATTTTTCGCAAAGAAGATTTTTATTTAGAAATCCAAGACCACGGAATTCCAGAACAAAGAACTGTTGCAGAAGCGGTTATGGGATTTTCCAAACGAACAGGTATTCCACTCGTTCTTACCAATGATTCCCACTTTTTAACAAAAGATGATAGGGAGGCGCAAGACATCTTACTTCGTATTGGTATGCGTAAGAATATCGATGATGAAATGCGTTTTGGATTTAATGATAATTTTTATGTAAAATCTCCCGCAGAAATGTTGGGCCTTTTCCCTGATCATACAGATGCATTTTATAATACTTTAGCCATTCGAGATAAATGTTCTCTTAATTTCCAATTTGGAAATCCTTTATTACCACCTTTTGAAGTTCCTGCTGGTTTTGATACCGATAGTTATTTGGAAAAATTGGTTTGGGAAGGTATTAAAGAAAAGTACCATGAGATAACGCCTGTTGTACGAGAAAGAACAGAATATGAAATGCAAACAATTCGAAATATGCATTTTGCCGGATACTTTCTCATTGTTCAGGATTATATTAACTTTGCTAGAAAGGCAGGTATTCCTGTCGGCCCAGGACGTGGTTCCGCAGCGGGATCAATCATTGCTTATGCACTTGGAATCACCAATGTGGATCCCATTCGTTATAATTTACTTTTTGAAAGGTTCCTGAACCCCGACAGAAAGGATATGCCTGATATTGATACGGATTTTTGCGTAGAAAGACGGGAAGAAGTAATTAATTACATCAAACATCGATATGGTGAGAACCGCGTAGGTCAAATCATCACCTTTGGATCTTTAGCTGCCAAAGCTGCCATTAAAGACGTTGCTCGTGTGTTCAATGTTCCGTTTTCTGAAGTGAACGAAATGAGTAAACTCTTTCCCAAAAAATTGGGAATTACCATCCAAGAAGCTGTAGAAACATCCAAAGACCTTCGTGACATTGCCGAAAAATCCGATTTAAACAAAAAAGTATTTTATATTGCTCAGAAACTAGAAGGTAACTATCGTCAGGTGGGAAGACACGCGGCCGGTGTTGTCATAGCTCCAACAGCTCTGGAAGAAATTGTTCCTTTGTCTACGGTGAGTGAGCCAGGTAGAGATGGACGTTCTATTGTTACCCAATACGACAAAAATATGTCGGAACAAGTGGGACTCATTAAGATGGATATCTTAGGTTTAAAAAACTTAACGACCATCCATCATGCCACAAAACTTATCGAAAAACGTCATGGTGTTTTACTTGATTTAGATAAAATTCCGCTCGATGATCCTGCCACCTTTAGTTTGTTACGAAAAGCAAATGTTCTAGGTATATTCCAGTTAGATTCGTCTTCAGGAATTCGTGACCTTTTTGCCAAAGCACAAGTGCAAAAATTTGAAGAGATTGCCGCCTTGCTTGCGTTATATCGTCCTGGTCCAATGGGATCGGGGATGTTGGATGATTATTTAGATCGTAAAAACGGCAAAAAGAAAGTTGTTTTCCCTCATGAAAGTTTAGCAGAAGTTTTGGGTGAAACCTACGGAGTGGTTGTTTACCAAGAGCAGGTGATGGGTATTTCACGAATCATGGGTGGATATTCAGTGGGAGACTCGGATGTTCTTCGTAAGGCGATGGCCAAAAAGGACAAATCAAAACTTCCTGCTTTGAAAGAGAAGTTTGTAAAAGGTGCGATCGAAAAAAAGATTAACGAAAAACTTGCCACCGAACTTTTTGAACAGTTAGAAAAATTTGGTGAGTATGGTTTTAATAAATCTCACTCAGTTGCTTACGCCTTTGTTACTTATCAAACAGCTTACTTAAAGGCAAATTATTCCATTGAATACTTAACGGCTTTATTATCAGGGGACCATTCGAAAATTACTGATGTTGTAAAATACATAAACAATGCTAAAGAAATGGGTATTCGCATTTTAGGGCCCGATGTCAAAGAATCAGGAATTTCTTTTGAAATCACTGATGATAAAACAGTAAGGTTTGGTCTTTCTTCCATCAAAGGTGTCGGGGAACTTGCAGCAGAAAACATCATCGCCAATCGGAATTCCATTGGTGGTTACAAACAACTAAGTGACTTCACCAAAAAATTGGATACAAGGCTTGCTAACAAAAAAGTTTTAGAGTCTCTTGCGCAAGGGGGAGCCTTTGATTCTTTTGGTTATACAAGAAAAACCATTTTCGAATCCACGGATATGATCTTAACCTACGCTAACAAAAAGCAGGCGGAAGAAAAAGAAGGTCAGTTTTCTTTATTTGGCGGCGCAAACGGTGGTGGGGAAGAAAATCTCAATTTACCCAAAGATGGAATAGAATGGAATGTGGATGAATTATTAAAGAGGGAAAAAGAAACTACAGGACTTTATCTTTCTGGCCACCCACTAGATAAATTTACAGAACAATTAAAAACACTAAAGCCAACAACCATCGAAAATTTAGAAGAGGTTCGACCCAAATCGAAAGTTGAGATTGCGGGAGTTCTTTCCAAAAAAGTAGTCAAACTCACAAAGAAAAAAGAAGAGTTTGTGAACTTTATGTTAGAGGACCAAACAGGGGAAATTGAATGTGTTGCCTTCCCTAAAACTTATGCCGAATTTAAACATTTATTCACAGAAGACAATACAGTATTCATTCGTGGGATTTTGGAACGCCTGGATGCCGACGAATCAGAGTTAAAAGGTCAGATTATTGTTAACAAACTCGAAGAACTAAATTCCGTTACCATTGAAAAGAAAATGGAGAAAACTCTTCATTTAACTATTAATATGATGGAAGAAAAAAATAGAGATGTCATTTTAAAATTACAAGATGTTCTCTCCGTACATAGAGGTGCTTCTTCCGTGTTCTTTCATTTGGTTGGAAATGGTGACGAAAAAAAAGTTATTCGAGCTCACGACCATTTCTCCATTGAAATCACTCCTGACCTTATGAAGATGTTAACCGATATACTTGGAAAAGGAATGGTTCGTTATACAGTTGGTGAAGAAGTCAGAGTATTTGGATAAAATCGGTGGCGACAACTTCTCTTTCATTAACTTTATTATTAGAGTTTCTTTGGATGGGTTCTGGATCAGTATTTTGTTTGGTCTGGTCCCTTTCGAATTTAATACAAAATAGAAATACCTCTGGATTTGTTTGGTCTTTTGTTTTGTTTTCTACAGGGCTTTGGTTACTCACCGGAGCATTTATGTTCACTGGGTTTTACCAATACCTTCCTACCATAGCCTTAGTGCATATTCCCTTCGTATTTCTTTCTGCAACGTTACTTTATTTGTATTTGGAATACCTGTTTTTAGAGAAACCAATCCATATCAAAATTTATCATTTTGTTCCTGCCTTTCTATCTGTTATTTTTTTGATTCCATTTTATCTAGAATCCAATACGCAACAATTGGAAATTTTGGAACAACTTGGTAAAACGGAATATGGATCAGTTATCGTTGGACTAAACTTTGGTATTAAGATATCCATTTTGTTATCTGTAGGAACTTTTTTAATCAAAGAGTGGATTCCTAACGTTAGGTTGTCTGTTTTTTTTACAAAGAAAGCCATTTACTCTTTAATTTTTATCCTTCTAATTTGGATCGACTTATTACTAGGCAGTATTGGATTTACGTTTCAAATTCCTTTTTTTCGTAAACTCAGTGCCTATCTATTGCCTGTTCTTATGTATTTTTATTATTTTACTCGAGAACTTTGGGCACCATTTGTTTCTGATGTGCGTGATAGCATCCAAAGAAACAAATACGAAAAATCCAAATTGGTTTCAGTTCAGTTAGAAACCATCGACCAAAGATTGTATGAATTGATGTGTGAAAAAGTGTTTTGTGATGAAGACTTGAGTCTTTCTAAACTCGCAGAGATGGCAGAGGTCAAACCAGGACAACTTTCTGAATACTTTCACAAACGGTATGGATTTGGATTTTACCAATACATCAATCAATATAGGATCGATGAGGCAAAACGTTTGTTATTGGAATCAGAAGAAAGATCCATACTTTCCATAGCAGATTCTGTTGGGTTTAATTCTAAATCAACCTTCAACCGTGTATTTTTGGAGACGGTTGGATCTACCCCTTCCGAGTTTCGCAAACAATCAAAACTGGCTTAAGTCCACACAATTTCGAAGTCTCAAAGAATTCCTCAAGACGACAGTTGTAAAAATCTAAATTAGAATTGGTTTGTAACGAGGAAATTCCATGCGAACCATGATTGATTTTTATTTAAACCTTCCAGCCAAATTCGGAAACAAAAATGCTTTTGCTACCCGAGTTGGGGCTGGCGTTTATCAGTATAAAACTTACGACGACTTACTCATTGATGCAAAAGATTTAGCATTTGGATTGCGTTCAGGTTTGTCAGAAAGAGAAAAGGTGGCCATCTTTGCTGACAATGCATACGAGTGGATACAAACAAGTATTGCGGTGACATTACTTGGAGCCGTTGATGTTCCGAGGGCTTCTGATGTCACCGACCAAGATATATTATATATTTTGAATCATTCGGAATCAAAAATTCTTTTTGTAGAGAATGAAACTGTATTCAAACGAGTGATTCGTTTGGAATCAGAGTTGGAATATTTAAAAGAAATTGTCATTCTCTATCCTCCGAAAGAAGGGAATAAAGAATTAAGTTCTAGGAAAATTAAAATATCAACCTTACAAGAGATAGTCGCCAAAGGTAAGGAACTTCGTAAAGCCGATCCATCTGATTCCTTTTTTTTAAATTCTACTATCAAAGAATCTGATTTATTTACGATGATTTATACTTCGGGAACTACTGGTACTCCTAAAGGAGTGATGTTGACACATGGGAATATTTTATTCCAACTTAAAAATCTTCCGATTCGGTTACAAAAGGGAGATAGAACCTTATCAATTTTACCAGTTTGGCATATCTTTGAAAGAATTTTTGAAATCTTTAGTTTATACTACGGAGCTTGTACTTATTACAGCAGTGTTCGTACTTTAAAAGAAGACTTAAGATTTGTTAAACCACACTTTATGGCTTCTGCACCAAGACTTTGGGAAAGTATCTATTCTGGTATTTTAGGAACTCTTTCCAAATCTTCTGCAACCAAACAAAAAATGTTTCAAATTGCTATGTTCTTTGCGAAAAGATTTTTTATTTCAAGACAAGTGATTACTGGAAATGTTTTGGATATTCATCCAGTAGTATTTTGGAAACAAATCCTTCGTTTTGTTTATCATTTATTTAGATTCTTTTTGGTATGTGTTCCACATTTCTTTTTTGATTTTTTAGTATTGTCCAAGATTAGAAAGGCAACTGGTGGTGAACTTCGCGGTTCTTGTTCTGGTGGGGGAGCACTTCCATATCATGTAGATGAATTTTTTAACACAATTGGAATTCCTGTATTAGAAGGTTATGGTATGACTGAAACGGCACCTGTCCTTGCTATGCGAACCTTTGAAGAAATCATTCCTGGTTCTGTAGGTCGTATTTTCCCAAAAACAAATTTAAGGCTTGTGGATCTTCATACAGGAGAAGTTTTTTTAGATACAGAGGTTGGGAAATTTGTATTTGGAAGAAAAGGTGAGATCCATGTGAAGGGAAAACAGGTGATGGCAGGTTATTATAAAAATCCTGATGCTACTAATAAAGTGTTGGTGGATGGTTGGTTAAATACCGGTGACTTAGGAATTTTCACTGCAAATCATAATTTAAGGATTGTGGGTCGATCCAAAGAAACAATCGTTCTGTTAGGTGGTGAAAACGTAGAGCCAGTTCCCATTGAATCGAAAATTTTAGAATCGGAATGGATTGACCAATGTATGGTGGTTGGCCAAGACCAAAAGTATTTGAGTGTTCTTGTTTACCCGAATGTTTCTCGATTTGATGAACCATTATCTGGGGAATTTTGGAAACAAAAAGAAGTGATTCAAAAAATAGAATCTGAAATTAAAGCAAAAGTAAATGCACAAACTGGATTCAAATCTTTTGAAAGAGTGGTTGGAGTGGCGATATTACCAAAACCGTTTGAAGTGGGTGATGAACTAACTGCCAAATTATCTTTAAAAAGACATGTGATTACAGAGAAATACAAATCTGAAATTGCCAAATTGTATTCCAATAACTGAAAATAAACAAATTCAGTGATTAGATTTTATTAGTGGAGGACTTAGTTTCCTCCACTAATCCTTGTTATGTTGATACTGAAACTTCTGTCGGCACTTTGTCCGCTAAAGTCTTTAGTTTGAACTTTGATGACATTTTCTCCTGCCTTTAAATTCAAAACTCCCACCAAATACCTGTCTTTAAAAAAAAGATCATCAAAACTATGGCCTTCTTTTGTTTTCCATTTCCCATCTTCAAATCGAAGGGATTCGAAATTTGCCTGTTTGTAAGCCTCTCCATTAAAAAGGAATTTTACTTCCTTAATCCCTCTCCTTTGGCTATTTTTAATTCCCCCATCAATGATACTGACAGTCAGTGGGAAGGCTTTGGATACATTGATATTGTCGCCATCATTTAAATTGGTGTAATTTTCTCCCACATGGATGAAGAGGTTGGCTATTTGGGGAGGCATATTGTCTTCTACGGGAGGAAGGTAGGTCAGAGGATCGAGAAGTGTTTTTCCATAGTCCTTCCCCAAAACAAAGTGAAGGTGGCCCCCAGTAGAGTGTCCTGTATTCCCGGAAATTCCAATGGTATCCCCAGCAGAGACTTGTTTGCCTGTCCTAACTTTCTCGTTTCTTGTGCCACCTAAGTGGTAGTAACCGCTCACATAACCGTTTTTATGTGCAATCCAGACAATGTTCCCGGAACCACGTTCCTCTTCGAAAGGATCATCTTCCGCATAACGGGAGTATAGTATAAATCCTTGGCTCATACTTTTAACCGGTTGGAAAACGGAAGAAATATCCAAACCATTGTGGAAGTGGTCTTTTCTGGATTCACCAAAGGTACTTGTGATAAGACCTGGCAGTTCCAAACCTTGGATGGGCCAAACAAATTCCGGTTTTATATCGGAGACTGGTTCCTCTGCGAAAATAAAACTTGCCAAGAGACTGAATACTACAACAATACTTCTCATGTTTAGAGAAGTCTCCTGGCAGGTTCCTTTTTTGGAAAGTAGATAATGAAACAGACTTCTTATACCACTGAAGAAATTTTAGAGATTGTCAAAGCATGTGGTGCCGGCGATGAGAAGGCACTCCGCACTTTTTTTGATATTTATTCCCAAGACATATACAATTTCCCAATTCGAGTCTTTCATCTGAGCGAGGATGATGCTTCCGACTATTATATTTATGCTTTTGAAAGGTTAAAAACGGGGAAACGTTTCAAAAGTTTTGTGGGAAAATCTAGTTTTAAAACCTGGTTTTTTTCGGTTTTGAGAAACTTACTCATCGATTGGCAACGCACCAAACGCGAAGTCAAAACCCAAACCATTTCCAAAGTCAATAAAGAAGGGAAAGAATACAGCACCATCGAGGACGAACCAGACAAGAGATCCGAGGCTTTGGCTTTGGCCATTGATGTGTCGGACCAGTTCCATTCCGTACTATCCACAATCAAAATTGAAAACCGCGTAGTTTTTAAACTCTCCTTTGTTTATTACCTGCATTTGGATCCAGAAGAGGTTCATTATATCGCTGAAAAAACAAACCGGTCTGAGGAAGAGATCCGACTTGAAATTTTGAGACTCAGAGAAGAACTTTCTGGCCGTGAAGAAGAAAATTTAAAAATGGAAGATAAAATCACATCTCTGTATTTGAATATTCTGGATTTGAAGGAACAAAAAAAATCAAAGGCCCAAGGGGATTCCGTAGAAGCCCAATATTATAAAGAGAGACTGGACCATGCTTTGTCCAAAAAGTATGAGCAGAGAAAGAAATTAATCGAGAAAAAACAAAAAGGCCATTTTCTTGTCCGAACCCCTTATCGAGAGATTGCCAAAATCTTAGGGATTTCCGAAGGTGGTGTCAGTGTGACCTTGCTAAGAGTTCTCGAAAAAATGCAAAAAAAAATGCATTCGATGGCTGGAGAGGGCTGATTTCCTTCGTCATACTTTAAGAGAGCGGAGTTTGACATGGAAGATCAGGGTTTTAACGTAGAGACGATGGAGCTGGCTAGAGAGATTTTTATCCGAGGCGAATTTCCGAGTGAGGGTGAGTTGCAAAATCATCCCAATTTACAGGAAGCTTTCTTGTTTTGTGAGGAGACCTTCTTTGCTCATTTACGGCAAGAGACTGTGTCGGAACACCCTTTCGCCGAATCCTTGGATCTAACGAAAGCCGAGTTGGTGATGACGAAAGCGCCACTTCCTTTGCCAGAATTTTTAAAAGAATATACCCGCCAAAATTTGATCCTGCCTGAAAAGAAAGACAGTTTGATCGTTCGACTCACTAAGTCAGGGATTCGAGTGATCGATAGTCTTGTGGAATCTTTACAAATTCGGGAAAGTTTGGAATTTGCTCCCTCTATGCGTTCTGCTTCGGCAGAGGTTAGTTCTGGTGATGCGAATGCGGTTATCTTTGAAGAAACCACTAGCGAAAACCAAAAGTTTTATTATCAAATTGTAAAAGAAAACCAGGGAGAGGTTTACCTCTCGGTGAAGGCAGAAGGAACTCCGGCTTTTCAACAAGTGAACTTACGTAGAGAAGGAAGGTTTATTCTTTCTAGTAAAATCGGCTTAGAAGGGAGTGCGAGTTTTTCAGGTTTAGTCCCAGGTAGTTACACCATAGAGTTTGTTGGTCCTGGCCAATCAAAATCGTTTGACTTGTCTATCCTAGTTGGATAGGTTCATGGGAGCATGCTCTCCCTAATCATCGATAGAGTTGGTAACGTAAATATCTTCAATGTTTTGGAAGACCATCTTCCTGTAGAAGAATCCCATATTCAGTCTACGCTAGACGATGATTTAATATTAGAATATTTAGGAGAAGTGGAAAGACTTGTCCACGTTTCTCAATCGGTTCTTTCCAAACCAAACCAAATTCTCAATGCGGATATCTTACAAGATTTAAAAATCCTTGGTGAAACCTTTTACCAACAGTTTTTTCCACAATCGATTATTGAAAAATTAAAAAATACAACCAAACATAGCATACATTTTAATATTGATCCAACCCTTGCTTTAGTTCCTTGGGAATTATTACATGATGGAACCAGTTTCCTTTCTGACAAGTTTAGGATTGGAAAAACCATTCGAGGTGGGTTACACCGTCCTACACACCATGAAAACAGAAAGATCAAAATGCTCATCATTGCCGATCCGACAGAAGACCTTCCTCATGCGCAAAAAGAAGGTGAGGTTTTGTTTTCTGTTCTTAGCCAAAAGGTTCCTACACATCTTTTAGAGTTAGAATTTATAGGTGGCAAACAGGTCACCAAACTAAAGTTACTTTCTCTAATAAAAGATAAACATATCATACATTATTCAGGACACCTTCATTTTTCGGATGATTCATTGGAGAACGGTTGGTTATTATCTGACGGAAAAGTATTAAAAGCACGTGAAATTAAATCAACTGGCATTGATACTGATTTAGTATTTTCCAATTCTTGTATGTCTGCAAAGTCAGCCGGCAAAAAATTAAATACAAATGTGATGAACCAGTATGCAGGTGCATTTTTGACTGCCGGTATCAAAACTTTTGTCGGTACCAATTGGGAAATTTTAGACAATGAAAGAACCATCGATTTTACCGTAAGGTTTTATACTTTTTTGTTTTCTGACAAATCAGTAGGTGAGTCTTTGTTTTTGTCCAAAGAATTTGCAAGACGGAACTATCATGCCAATGATTTAACTTGGGCAAACTATGCATTGTATGGTAATCCAGATTTTTCTTTATTTGTAAAAGAAAGAAGAAATTTCCATTCAGCAAAGATTTTAAATCCAACATCAGTATTAGAATTTTATCCTACACCGATTGCCGTTGCTTATTCCAAGTTAGTGAACTCAGGAAAATCGAAAACAACTGGTAAAAACAATATCCTCGGTTTGGCTAAGTTGTTTGAAGCAATCAGTCAAGTGGTTGGGATGATGGTGTTTAGTGATCATGCCGCCCATGCAATGAACAAATCAATACCAAATAACCCTGATGATGCGGTTACCTTAAGGAAATGGTGGGAACTTGTCTACGGATGTGTTTGGGATTTTCAAAAACTAAAAATTGCAAGTATTTTAGAGTTGGCATTACCTGTTTTACACGAACAAAAAGAAACTATTTTTAAAATTGTAGGATGGATGGAATCTTGGGAAAGAGATGAAATCCAAGAAGAAGAAATCGAATCTTACCAAATCATTCTCCAGTTCTTTTTAGAAAATATGTTACTTGAGTTTTCCGAATTAGAAAAAGTAAGTATTCTTCTTGTTTCAGAAAATCATAATCCCCATTTTTATTTTAAAGGGATTAAACCTGCCTACTTGTATCCATCTTCTCCTGGATCCAAAGACAAATTACAAGAACAACTTTCTAAACACAAAGGAAACCTTGTCCTTTTACATGAAAGTCGTAAAATTGTGATTCCTTTTCCCACTTACTTTAAAGAAAAAAAAGAAACTGGGGACTTGGAACTTGTCTTTAATGGACTTACTCCTTTTGTTTTAGGAGCTAAGCAGAATTGAGTTTATGCCATCCGGAAGTTGGGAACGTCTCTTGTGGTGCCTGCTGTGGTTTATTTAATTTAAAACTCCAACCAAAAGAATTTAAAACACTTTTGTTAGAAAGAACTTCCGAATTTCAGTCTACCGTAGATTTTGAAGTTCGTCATACCTTTCCAATATACCGTAAAGAAAGGGAAACGAAAGAAGTTTTCATTCCTAAAAAAGATGAGATGACTTACAATTGTCCCTTTTTGGGATACGTAGATAGCGCCAAACAACGAATTGGTTGTATGATTCATCCCATTTTTACGGGAGACCCAAAAAGCCAAAATTTTTCTTTTTATGGTGCTTCCATTTGCCAAGCCTATGATTGTAAAAA
The DNA here is from genome assembly GCF_004770905.1 of Leptospira bandrabouensis. NCBI lineage: Bacteria > Pseudomonadati > Spirochaetota > Leptospiria > Leptospirales > Leptospiraceae > Leptospira > Leptospira bandrabouensis. Next base: position 1,442,284 of record NZ_RQHT01000014.1, read on the forward strand.
CAAAGAAAGTGCATTGGCTGATCTTTGGGAAACTTTCTTTGTGGAAGTGGCAAAAGACTCGGTTGAGTATTCTTTTTTATCCGCAGATCATATTTTTTCCAGTGCAATCGAAAGGTATTTTCAATTGATTCACCTAAATATTGATTCTATGTTTCAAGAGTTTCGTTTAGAACTTATGGATTTGTTTCGAACGAGGTTACAAACTTCGGCGGAAAAAAATTTCACATCCTTTGAAATCAATTATGAGAGTTTTTCTGATCTTGAAGTTTTGGAAGATTATTTTACCAAAGAGTTGGGAGATTTTTGGAAAGAGTGGAAAGAAGGTTTTAGTAAAAAAAATCCCGGATAGAGGTCTTATCCGGGTTTTGATTGGAATAAATTTTTGCTTAAGCTTTTGATGTAACAGTTGCTACTTTTGCTTTTGTTTCAGCAACAACAGTGTTTGCTTTTCCGATGATAGTTTCTACTTGAGAAATTCCTTCTTGAAGGTATTTTCTAAGATTAACAGAAACTTCGCTTTGGTCTTGCGCACCTTTTGCTGCTAAGTTTTGGAATCCTGAGCTGATTTCAGAAATTGCTTTTTCTGCTTCTACTTTTGCAGTGTTTACTGCGCCTAGGATGAAGTTTAGTCCGTCTTTTACTTGTTGTTCCATTTTCATTTTTCCTTTTCGGTTTAATTTTGTGCGATGCACTACCCCTTTTTGTGCGGTGCACATGGATTCGTCAACCCGTTTTTGTATTTTTTTTCCGTATCGCACCAAAAAAGTGGATCGATGACTCACCCGGAATTTTTACCCATCCAGTGGAAATCGACCTACTTAGAACTTCTCGACCAACGTATTTTGCCAGGGAAAAAGGAATTTTTAAAATTATCCACCGCCGAAGATACTATTGTTGCCATTCGTGAAATGGCGGTTAGGGGAGCACCAGCCATTGCCATTACCGGAGTTTTCGCACTCACCTTAGGCGCCAAATCTAAGTCAGGTGGTGTCACTGAAAAAGAAACTTTGCAATTGCTTTCCTCTGTACTTGAATCTCGTCCCACTGCCGTCAATTTGAGTTATGCGATTCGAGAAGCAAAACACAGAATCCAAGAAGTCAAGGATTGGGAAACCATAGCCAAAATTTGGGAATCGTATGGTTTGGAAATGATGAAAGACGATTTGGCAGCAAACAAGGCTTTGGGGGAAAATGGAGTTTCTTTATTCCCAGAAAACCAATCTGAGTTTCATATCATCACTCATTGTAATACGGGAGCACTCGCGACAGCTGGACATGGAACAGCTCTTGGGGTCATTCGAAGTTTACGTGATGCTGGAAAGAAAGTAGTGGTTTATGCGGATGAAACTAGACCATTTTTGCAAGGATCTAGGCTTACTGCCTTTGAGATGATGGAAGAGGGAATTGAATGTTATATCATCACAGATGGAATGTCTGGGTGGTTGATGAATCATAAAAACATTGATGCGGTGCTCGTTGGATGTGACCGGGTGGCAGCAAATGGAGATACTGCCAACAAAATTGGAACTTACAATTTAGGGATTGTTGCCAAAGAACATGGAGTTCCCTTTTATGTTTGTGCTACCAAAGATAGTTTTGATCTAAATTTGAAATCAGGCGAAGAAATTCCTATTGAAATGAGAAAAGAATCAGAAGTGACACAATTTGATTTTTTAAAAGATGCCGATGGAAAGTATTTATTTCCCGAGGGAAAAACCTCACCTTTGGGTGCAAGGGCTCTCAATCCATCTTTTGATATCACGAAAGCACACTTAATTAAAAACTTTATCACAGAATTCGGATGTTTTCCTCCTTCAGAGATTTCTGATCGTCTAAAGAGTGTATGACGGAATTTGCAATTTTAGGCGGTGGATGTTTTTGGTGTACGGAAGCTGTTTATCTTAGGATACCAGGTATTCTGTCTGTTACCTCTGGATATGCAGGTGGTTCCAATCCCCATCCGACCTATAAAGAGATTTGTACTGGCACGACTGGTCATGCAGAAGTGATAAAAATTGAATTTGATCCAGAAGTGATTTCTTATTCTAAAGTATTGGAAATCTTTTGGAATTCCCATGATCCCACTACACTCAATAGACAGGGGAATGATGTCGGGACACAATATCGTTCTGTTATTTTTTATCTAAATGAAAAACAAAAAGAATTAGCTGTAGAATCAAAAAGAAAACATGCCTATTTATTTCCTGATCCCATTGTGACAGAAATTTCCGCGGCCCCAGAGTTTTATCCTGCGGAAGAGTACCACCAGAATTATTTTACTTTAAATCCGCAAAATCCCTACTGCCATTATGTAATTTTTCCCAAATTAAAAAAACTGGGTTTAAAACTATAATCGTAGTAAGGTTATTTCCCTTTAAAAGCGGTTAACATAGCTTTTTCTTGGTTTGGAAAGAAATTCATCACAAACGCAGTTTGAGCTTTTGTAATTTTTTCCACTTGTCTTCTGTATTTGATGACCGCACCTGGGTGGGCAGTATTTCGTACAACCACTTTAACATTGTCTTGGTTGTAACGTGCCCCTTTTAGTTCTTCTATTTTTGATCTGAGTAATTCTACGGTTTTGTTTTTTTTCTGATAAGCATCGAAGATTTCTTTGAACTTTTCTTTTCTGGCATCATCTAATTTTCCACGAGATCTTTGTACCACTTCTTTGATTTTTTGAATCTCTGGTACAAGTGCTTCTAACTCTCGTTCAAATTCAGCAAGTCTAGAACTCCCTTCCGTTAACAGTCTATCATTTTTGAAATGAAATCCTACTTCTACAATGGTATCCATCTGTGCAGTGGAACCAAGAGAAGATACAGTAATTCCTTGGTAAGAAATGATATCTGATCCAATGATAGAGGAAGATTCTCCCGTTAGGATTACATTTCCTAAACAAAGGATTCTACTTCCTAAAATAAAATTTTCAACAATACAATCTCCATCAATTTCGAGATTGGCATTTTCAATGAATTTCGCGCGAAGATCACCTTTGATGCGAATGACACCTTTGCCTTTCGCTTTCACTCCACCTTTGACTTCTAAGTCTTCACCCACAACTACATCGGATGATTCTACGTTTCCATCTAAATATAAAGAACCTTGGCAATTAACAATGGCACCTTCTTCGATGGTTCCTTTCACTCGGATGGTTCCTTCAAAGTTGATATTACCGGTTCCAAGGCCAATGTTACTTTCAATATTTAATTCAGGAGAAACAGTGAGAGATGTGTCTGTAGAAAACACAACTCCACTGAGAGATGCAAAATATTCTTTGAGTTGGCGACCTGGTTTTTCTGGATCTTCCACGGTTTTTGGAAGGACGTTTTTTCCTAAGGTAAGCCTTGGTCTATCGATGGGATTAGGATAAATTGGATTTCCTAAAACATCAATTCCTTGTTCGCCGGCAATTCCTTCAAACAAGGTAGCGAGTCTTTCGCCTTCTTTAACGTGTACATATTTATTGATATTTCTATAATCTGCGGACCCGTCATCTTTCAAAACAACACGTTGTGCTCTAGGAAAATAAAATTTAATCCAACCACTTTCGCCTTGTTTGGCGGGTTTCCCTTCAGCTACTTTAAAATTAAAATCTTCTTTTACTTTGGTGGGATCTTTCAGGATTTTGTCGATTTCGATGGCGGCTTTGTCTACCTCTTTCATCAAAATCCGATCTCTATGAATGGAAGCATTGTCCAGAGCTTCGTAAATTAATATATTGCTCATCGAACCGCCTAACAACCATATTGGTTTTGTAACCAAAGTTGCTGTAAGCCGATCCTCGGAGATTTGGATTTTCAGTCCCCGTTCCGGATTGAAGTCCGGTGCATTTTTAACGTCCATTCTGTTAAAAGTATCGGCATATTTTTTAGGAGAAACGAGAATTTCTATCGATTCAGCCAATATAGAAAACTTCCAAACGTTTGGAGGAGGGCAGGGACTCCGAAAATCTGGGAGTGGAGGGGCAGGCTATCCCCGTGGGTGAGGGCAGTGGAGGTGCGGTGGACATAGGGAATTCGTTTTTTCTGAAAGAGGAGAGCCAACTTTTCTGATTCCTCAGGGGAAATCACAGAATCCGTCTGTCCGTGTAGGAGAGAGACAGGACCCTCCAAAGTTTCCAACTGGTAAAAAGGGGAAAGATTTTCCGGGAGATTTTCAGGAACAGTGTCTAGAACTCGTTTTGCCAATTGCATGCGGAAGTTTGCATCCGCTCCCACTTGGGAAAAAAATTCTTTCGCTTGGGAAGATGTTTTTTTCAAGAGGTCTTCCGACCGGGCATCAGTTCCTAACCTTTTTAGCCCATTGTCCAAAGCGGCTTCGTAATAAACAGATTCTAACTCTTCTGCCAGTTTTGGTTCAAAACGATGGAGCATATTAAAAAGAATCACATACACGGCATAAGGATCGATATGGTAATTTGAAAAAACAAAGGGAACCGTATCTAAAAAATTACAATAAGCACCAATCACCATCGATGATTTGATTTTGTTTCTTGTGTTGGATTTGGAAGCGGCAATGAGTCCCATTCCACCAGAAAAACTTGCTGATAAGTATCCTAAATCCTTTCCGTTGAACAATTGTTTTGCGGAGTGAATTTCCATCATTAAATCTTGAATATTGGAAATAGTTTTTTCTTCGATCCTTAAGCCTTTCACTTCTGGAAGTTCAGGAAGGATCACACTATGATTGGAACTAGCAATGTTTTCTGCTAGTTCTATAATCCTAAGGTCATCGATACCCATAGCACTCATACCATGTTGGATATAAACACCTGGTAGCGAATTTGGATTTTTTCCTGTGGGATAAAAATGAAATGCCCTTCTTCCCGTATCGGGAAGTCGCAGTTCCTTACGTTCTAAAGATTTTTTTTGTTTTAACCCGGCATAACTCAAAACGAGAGGAATTGCCAAAACATAAGGTTTCATTCAGATTTAGTTTTTGGGAGTGGGGAATTTTTCCAACAATAAAATCAAATAAAGACGACCCATATATTCTTCTCCTCTTCTGTCTTTGAGATTGAAGATAAGAATGTATTGGCGAAAATGTTCTAGAGAGATGGGAACTAATTTATGGTTTAAATTCTCTGGTGGCAAAATGTCAATTTCGTAACGTCCCAGTCTCATTTCTGTGATCAATTTTCCAGCGATCTGGTTTGCAAATTCCATCATGATGGATGCAGAATGAGAACGCGATGTTGGATCAATCTGAAAGGCTTTGGCAATTTTTGGAAGGAGTTTTAGTTTTGTATAACCATCTAATGCTAAATATACTTTCCCATTGATATCACCAACAAATTCAACAAGTGTACAGTTTTCAAAACACAGCCCTTCGTTTTTGGAAGGACCATAGGCCTCACGTTCTGCATAGATTAGTAAGGTTTTTTGAAAATGTTCCGGCAATACTTGCGAAACCGTCAGAATGAATTTTTCATCAATGAGTGGATCCATTTAAGCTGCGTGGTAAAGGATACTTTCTTCTAAAGATTTGTATGCAGCCTTAATCCAAATATCAAATTTGATTCCAGGAATGGATTGGTTGGAATAACCAAGGGCTACTTCGGATGGATATCCAAGGCTATCGAGTTCTTCAATGAACTGTTTGAAAAAATCTGAAAAAATATCGAGTTTATCATTCGGAATCATTGCTGCATATAAGTCCTCTTCCAATTGATACAACCCTAAACCGATACTGGCATTTTGTTTTCCGAGTACGTTGAGTCCAATGGCAATTTCTGTTTGGAAGTTTGTATTGATGAATTTGAAAAGGATAAGTGTGACATTTTCCTTTGATTCAAATAGGGACTTAGCCATCGCATAAAAATGTGATGTATTAAAAAGTTTGGAAACCGGATGTTTCATCACTTTGGCGTATTCTTTTTTGGCCATTATCTTTTCGGAAATGATGGTAGATTTTTCCCAGAAAAATTGGATTTCAGATTCATTCCATGTGTCTTTGGTGGAAAAACATAAAAAACCAAATAGATGTGCATTGATTGTTAATGGAACATATAACTTACGTTTGCCTATCGAAATGGCAGGGAGTAGTTCTTTAATTCTACTTTCTTCGTATTCATTCCATTCCACTGCATTGTCATCTGTTTCGACTAACATTTCTGCTTTTTGCCAAAAACATTCCTTAAACTCTTTTCCGTCATAGTAAAAGTATTGGATGGAACTGAGTTTTTCATAAGAAAAAGGAAATGGAGATTCTTTTACTGTTTCGCAGAATAAAAATCTTTCTTCGGCCTGGATCTCTTCACGGGCTAATAACACAGGATCTTTTTTCCAAAGGATTTCTTTTGTTTTTGGTTCGGCGTTGGAGGCTTTCGTTGGTAATGAAGTTTCCGTATCAAAAACAACATCTGTTTTTGGAATTTGTGTGAGTGATTCATTCGGATTCGAATGAGGTTCTGAAGTTTGGGAAGATTCTGGATTTTGGAAATCCAAACTGTACAAAAATAATGCGAGTAATAAACAGGAAACGGTAAGGAGAGTAAAACTCACCCAGGAAAAATAGAATGTATATTGAAGGATGACTCCAATCATAAAAAAAATTGTAGGAATTGTATATCGTTTCATGGTTTCTTAGCCGTTACTTACAATAACGGGTAAAATGGGGATTCGCTGAACTGATTTTCCCTTTCCGCTAGGGGCAAATGAAACTCTATTCCGAATTGGCCGAATACTATTTTACCATTGAAGAACCCAGTCGCAAGTTTTCGGAAGAAATCCTTTTCCTGCGAGATACATTTAAGCGACATAAAATACATACAGTTCTAGACATTGGGTGTGGGACGGGGGAACATATCAAAGAACTCCAAGGAATGGGTTTTAAACCACTGGGTGTGGATGGTTCTCCAAGGATGTTGGAGATTGCTAAGGTCCGTTTTCCCCATTGTCAATTTGAATTGGGGAAAATGGAAGTATACGTCGCCAAACAACCTGTAGATGCAGTGATTTGTTTGTATGGAACCTTCAATTATCTTATCAACGATGATTTGGTTCAAAATTTCCTACGTAATTGTTATAAAAACTTAAAACAAGCCGGGCTTTTGGTTTTAGAGATTTGGAATGCAGATCCTATTCACCGCATCAAACGAAAACCCATCACCACTGTGAGTAATGTGCGCCAAGGTGCCACTTCGATTCGTAGGAATCGGGGATTTCGATTAACAAGAGCAGACGATGTGGCCATAGTCGAAGTGAACTATGTATATAATTTGAATCAAAAAGATTTGAAAGACAAACATACGATGCGTGTCTTTCATTTTCCGCAAGTTCGAAATTTCTTAGACGATAATAAGTTTGATGTTCTCCATGTTTATAGCAACTACGACGGTGAAAAATATATAAAAACCGGCGCAAGGATGCTCATCGTCGCCAAAAAGAGGTCTTGACTTTCCATTTTTCGTACGGTATCCCAATCTATTGGGAGAACCTATGTCTAGTCCAAACCATTTCCAAGTCATCGTTATTGGAGGAGGGCCCGGCGGTTATGTCGCTGCCATCCGTGCTGCACAATTAGGATTACAAACTTGTCTTGTGGAACGCGAAAAACTCGGCGGAGTGTGTTTGAACTGGGGTTGTATTCCCACCAAAGCCCTGTTAGAAAGTGCACATGTTTTGGAACATCTAAAACATGCTGCTAGTTTCGGTTTGTCCTGCGACAATATCAAAGCCGATTTTGATGCCGTGATCAAACGCTCTCGGTCTGTGGCAGACCAAATGGCCAAAGGTGTTGAGTTTCTCATGAAGAAAAACAAAATCACCGTGATCAGTGGAGAGGCCCGTTTCCAAAATTCCAAAACCATCCAAGTAAAGCCAAGTTCCGGTGAACCTTCCACCTATACTGCCGACTTTTATATTTTAGCGGTGGGTGCAAAAAACAAAGCTCTTCCTTTTTTACCCTTTGACGGCAAACGTGTGTTATCGGCAAGAGATGCCATGATCGAACCAAAAGTCATTCCTAACCTTGCCATCATTGGGGCGGGGGCCATTGGAGTGGAGTTTGCGGATTTTTATGCCAGTATGGGTTCTAAGGTAACCATCATTGAATTCCAAGACCATCTCCTTCCCAATGAAGATTTAGAAATCTCTGGAATTTTAGAACGAAGTTTTAAAAAACGAGGTATTGAACAGTATTTGAGTTTTGGAGTAGAAACGGCTTCGGTTACGGATGCGGGAGTGGAGCTTACCATACAAGATCGTAAGTCCGCAAAAAAAGAAAAGTTGAACGTTGATAAGGTGATTGTTGGGGTGGGAATAACACCTAACACAGGAAATATTGGTTTAGATGAGATTGGAATCAAATTAAAAAATGGATTTGTGGATTTTGTTGGGAACTACCGTTCCACTGTGGATCATATTTATGCCATTGGGGATTGTATTGCCACACCGGCTCTCGCCCATGTAGCCAGTGCCGAAGGCATTCGTGCGGCAGAAGATATTTCTGTGCGAGTCGGTAACCCGCACCATCTACAAATCGCAAGACTCAACTATTCTTATATTCCTGGATGTACGTACTGTCATCCGGAAGTGGCAAGCGTAGGCCTTACGGAAGAAAAAGCAAAGGCAATGGGATATGAAATCACCGTTGGTAAATTTCCATTCACTGCCAGTGGCCGTGCCCAAGCCCAAGGGGACACAACAGGAATGGTAAAAATTGTTTCTGATAAAAAACACGGGGAAATCTTAGGAGCCCATATCATTGGCAGTGGGGCCACCGAAATGATCGCAGAATTGACGCTAGGTGCTAATATGGAGATCACAGTTCGGGAACTTGCTAATACCATCCATGCCCATCCAACGTTATCGGAAGGAATTATGGAAAGTGCGGCGGCGGTGCTTGGTGAGGCGATTAATATTTAGTAGGTGGTATGATCGGACTTGGAAACACTACCCAAAATGCTAGCATCTCTTTCTCGCAACGCGGTGATACCACTGTACAAGGTTCCTATTCCCTTGCAGGTGGTGTCCAACTTGCTGGTGACGTCACCACCAATGGGGCTGCTAATATTGGCCTAAACTACAACCCTACAGGGGAAGGACCAAGACGGGATTGGAACTTCTCTCTCATGTATGATATGGCGGGTACTGGACTTTCTGGTAGCATTGGGTATACTGATCCTGGATCTAACTTAGGTCTTACTTCTACCTTCAACCAGGATGGAATGTCCACTTCCGCAGAGCTAACCGGTGTTGGTATCGCAACCAATGGACCCAATGGATTCCAACTTGATGAAATCAACTTCGCCGAACAGAACATAAACGCCGCTCAAGATAGAACGCAAGATGACCAAAACCCAAAGGGTATAGGTAGTGAAGACTCCCCGCCAAATGAAAATGATTTCTTTGATGATATGACTAACGCTGGACAAGCTCTAGCGGGTTTACTTGCGGGGGGTGCCGCTGTCGTGACCGGACTGTTTGGTGGGTCACCTATACCAGCTGCAGGAGGTGCCGCTACACCAGCACCTAGTGCAAGTGAGACGGTTGTGTTGGAGAGAGATCGAAGAAGAGAAGAGGACGACAACAGCGATGTTGCGGATCATCAAGATCTTGATAGAAACAACGATACACCAGGTTCCGATTTAGCTAATTCTGACTCTATGGATCAGATGAATCCAAGTCTTGATAATGATTATGAAAATGGATCAGATTCGGAAAATCCCCGTTCTGCTCTTTTGGATCCTCCTACTTCGGTAGATAACGATATTTCTACGGGCCAAGGCGCTTTCCAAGCTCCTGTCGAATCTACTCAGGTTACTATGGGTACAACTGATTCTTCAATACCAAGTCAGGAATTTTTGGACAACGTTGAAGATATCACCAACACTCATGCTCCTAAAGTTTTAACCAATGATGATGGAAATCAGGCTTATTTTGCAGAAACCAAAGGTGATACAAAAAATGATGCCACGAATTCGGAAGGTTTTCAAGTAAACTCAAGAAATGAAGAGCCAGTTAAAAGAGACGCAGGAATTGAAGACAAAATCATCAAATTACAATCAGACTTTATAGAAAAATTAAATACTGCGAAAACATTAGGTGATGTTAAGTTCATCATGGATGCATTAGTAGGTGATATCAACAACTTACCACTTAAAGAAAGATTACAGGCAATCTCAGTAATCAATGCGATGAATATAAATCTACCGCTAAATTCTTATTTCGGAAATAACGATTTAAAAGTAACAGTACCTGTATTCGATAAACCATCAACTTACCAATTGAATGAAAGCTATGGGACCCAGGTTTTAAAGGAAAATCTTCCAGGTATTATCAAAACATCTGTAGATCAAATTCCAAAACCAGATCCACAGAAAATTCTAAAACAGCTTGGGGAACTGGATAGTGGTTATGAAAAAGATAAAGAAACTTTAAAGGCAAAAGATGCTGAATATGAAAAACTAAAGATACAACTTACAGGTTTAACAATAACAAAAGACGGTATAACTAAACCTTTAATACAAGTCAATTCTTCGGATACGACAATCCAAAAGGATATTGATCGTTTGAATCCATTAGAGTCTGAAAAAAAAATTACAGGGTCAAATATCAAACTCAGAGTCATTTGAGTTAAAGAAATACGATTAAGTCTACAAACAAAAAGAAAGACTCGCAGTTGCTGCAAGTATAGCAACTGATCCAATGATTAAGTCATTATTTTCCTCGGATATGAGGAAAAGTGCGTTGGAATTGGATGCTGTCACTAAAGAACATCAGCTGATGAAAGACAAGTTGCTTCATCAAGATCCATCTACGATTAGCAAAGAAGATAAAGATGCTTTCCATAAATTGACAGAAAGGATGAATAATTTAGAAAAAGCATTTGATAACAGGTATGGTGATACACTTGATACTGTTATTGCTAATGGCGATGGAAACCTACAAAATGTTACAGCAGAACTAAAGGGTATTGTCGCTGATCCAAAACAACTGATTACCACAATCCCTGCCGTCTATTTGAACAAGGAACTCCCGATTACTATCAATCCAGCAACGGGTCAATTTGTGATTGGTACACCAAGAGATGCTGAGTATTTTAAAAACTTGGCGGCAACAGATGCTTACCAAAGTAAATCCTCAGTAGAAGCCTTTGCTACTGCGTTTGGAATTGTGAGCGACACAAATTCTCCAAGTGATCCAGGATATATTAGAGACCGTTGGTGTGTAGCTTTTTCAAATTGGTCATTATTGAAGGGAAATTTGGGGGATGCGGTTCCTGACTTTGATCAGTTTATAAAGGATTGTGTTAAAAATAATCTCATTAATAAAGTGGATATGACGGTGATGACAGAATCAGTTGTTAATTATTATTCTCACGGATTAGGAAAATTTGAAAGAACTGAATTGACATTGGCGAAAAATGATACCAACGTAGATTTACGCATGGAAAGGGAAAGAGTATATCAACAGCTAGGTGGTGAAATTCTAAAACATCATAATCCCCAGGTGATTACTCTAAGAGTAAAAGAAGATATAAACTCGAAAGGGCACACAATTAGCTTACATCGGAATCCACCGGATGTTAATGGAAAAATTACTTACACCGTTGTTGATACTGGCAATTCAAAAATGAATGGAAGTATTTTCGATCCCAATGATCCATTAAGTTCAAAATTGGGCAGCTATGGCACTACAAATGTGTATCGCGATTACCTTCCACGACGATTTGATTACATAGAATGAAGTGAGAGTCGCGATGAAGACAATACTAATTTTTAGTTTATTCTTGTTATCATGCCAAACAACTGCAATTAACCGCACTTCAAAGGAAGGCATGAAAGCTGACCTGATTTCACGAAAAATCAGACTAACGCCAGATAAACAGAATGCTGACTTGGTTACTCTGGTAATTCACAAATCAAGCAATGTAAAGAATTTTTCAATAAGCGAGGTTTGCCTTAACTTTAAGATTAAATCACTTGGCATACACAACGAAGAATTTGATGATTTATTCTTTAGAAACATTCGTCAATGTGATTGGTCGAATTTAGAAGAAGTTGCTATTTCTAGTAAAAAAGTGGATTTAAAATTAATTTGTTCATTATTTAAAATATCGAACCAACGCCAGAAGAGCCTGCTTATTCAAAATCTTATTTTAGATCAAAGTCTGAATCATTGTAATTCCGCCGAAACAGGAATATCAAGTTTAGGATTGGATGACATTCAGTTTAATGGCGAATTTAATTTTTGTAATACGCTTAGAAATTTTTCAACCATTGACCTCTTAAGTATTTTAAAATCATCAGAAGGTAAAAAGGAACTCGCTTGCATATTAGATCTTCCAAATTTAAACTACTTGTCATTGCAAAATTGGAAAGGTGCAAGTATTTCAGATTTTCTTGATCTTGTAAAAAAATATGAGATCAAATACAAACGAAAACTACAAGCTGACGTTGAAGATCCCTTGGGTTATGAAAAATAAAAATGTGCGACTTCCTTGACTGGAACCGAAAGTAGTCCAGAATTCATAAGAGATCGTTGGTGTGTTGCATTCTCTGATTTGGCCGTTTTAAAAAGCAATCTGGGTGATGTCGTACCTGACTTTGATAAATTTATTAAGAATTGTGTTGATAATAATTTAATCAAAAAAAGCAATATGGAAGTTGATACTGGAGCCGTATTGAGCTACTATTCTCAAGGGCTCGGAACATTCGAAAGGACTAAATTTTACGAAGGGAAAACGGATAGTTTGCCAATGACAGTAGAAGAAAGAGATCGAAGGTATCAAAGTCTTGGAGATGACTTACTTAAACACAACCTTACTGCTGTAACCCTGAGAGTCCATGATGGTCACACAATTAGTCTCCACCGCAACCCACCAGATGTAAACGGTAAGGTGACATACTCGGTAGTTGATACAGGAAATTCAAAAATGAATGGAAGTATTTTTGATCCCGAAAATCCACTTAGTGACAGTGAATTGTCCGAAAAACTTATCCGGGCCATCGATGCAGGACGTGTCACTGAAGGTAGTGTTGTGCAAGTAAGCATTGATACGAACGGCGACGGCATTCACAACCATTTTACATTAGGAAGAGTCTACATAAATAATGGACAGCCTTCAATAATGATAAACGATCATTCTTCCTCAATCCGTCAAAATGTAGACTGGCTGGACCTGAATCATGGTAGCGCTGAAAAAGGGAAGGGGCTCAATATATTGCGTTTGTTCACAACGGATGTAAAGGCGAAATAATGAATCTAATTAAAAAAATACTTTTAGTTATCTTCGGATGCATTCCGATTTCATTTTTCTCAACATCGTGCCAAAAATACCGAGGGTTAACTTTGGAAGTAAGTAGACCTACTATTTATGATGCTGGTCACACCATAGCAGAGGTAGCAGAAGTCTCCTTTACCGAAGAAGAATTACGAATTGTTCCAAGGTATTGTTTGGAAATAAATTTTATAAATAAAAAACTCAGAGCAGCCTTTTATAATGAACAGTATGTAAAGAAAAAACCAATCATTGACCTTCCTTTACTCGAAGATGATAAATATTTGTATGTACAAGCCAAGAATGGAGGCAAAGTTTTCATCTTTGTCGGGGGATCAGGGTCCAAGTCTGATAAAAAAAGTTACATTTATATCTCCTCGAATAGAAATACTATAGAAGAAAATTCCCAAAATGACGATTACTCTGCTTTTAATAGTAGAACCGGGGGGAATGATAAGTTTTTTAAAAGGAGGGCACGTTATGCCGTACCTGTCTTTCCAGTTTCCAATGAAAACAGTCGACGTTACAATACAATGGAATACTGTGTTAACCAACTTCCTGAATTCTATGATGACGCAGTTAAAGAATATGAGTTGCGCCTAAAAGAAGAAGTCGAGGGTGGCAAAAGATATATGGAAAAGGAAAGCGAACTGTATGAAAGATTAAAGAAAGAAGGAAAAACACTAAGTAATCCGTAAGATTAGTATACTATACTAATCTATTCTCTCCTTCCCCCAAGTTCACCGTTTCCAACTAATAGAGCAGATTGGTAGTGACGGGAAGATTAGGGAAACATTATTTGAGAAAAAACTATTCTCTGACGGATATAACCAACTAGATGCCACTAAAACTTTTACTGCCAATGGGATTCAAGTTAGGGAAACTAAAATTGGTAAAATTAACCAAAACCTAGATACTGTAAACAAAAGCCTTAAGGATTTAAAATTAAAAGATTCTAATGGTGACGCAATCAATCTCGACGGAACGATTCGTAACTATGAAGGCACAGATTACAGTGGGATGAGTGAAAGTCAAAAAATAGAGACTTTGAAAGCCGATGATGACGGAGTAAGGAAAAAAATTGATGATCTCAAAAAAATCCAAAGTGGCCTTGATAAAAAAAGTGAAAATTACAAACTGATCGATAAGATGATTAAGGATTTGGATGTTGTTTCTGGTAAAATTAAATTCCAAGAAAAACTATTGAGTGATCCGAAACTGGAAATTCGTCGAGGGATAGATGGTAAAATACTCCCAGAATCCTTGCTAGGCGAAGGTAGAATCATTTTGGATCCGAAAGACTTGCAAGAAATGCTGACAAGCGGTTATTTTACGCAGGATCCGGATCATATGGGTGCTATTATGAACTCTATTAAGGATAAAATCTTAGCTATGGATCCTTTCCCATTCAATGATTTGAAAGAAGCCATTCCAATGACCAACCCACAAGAATATAAAACTGTTTCTACTGACGTTAAAAAAATGTTTGAAGACAAGGATTTTGGGAAAAACGCATCCTCAGCAATTTGCTATAGCTTTGTAAACTTTGTCATGCAAAAAGCAAATGGAATCACAAAACAAGATTTTGCAAGTTGGTATATAGACAAAGTTAAAACACATGATATTGGTATCGGAACCAATAAAGCCGAGAAGAGAGGAATATTCCAAGGGACTGGGGATATAAACCGAAATACTTACAAAACTGGCAGCAATGCTTCTGATGGAATTAATTATGGAACCTATCATAACGCAGACATTACTTCTAAAAACCAATTGCAAAATGAGATTAAGATGCTTAATCAGAGTTCGGCTAACACAGCGATTATATACATTGATACTGCACGAGATGGGTCTGCTGGCGATCACTTTATAACGGTAATACGGAACAAGGAAACAGGTGTTTGGGAAACAGCAGATCATACGAGCAACGAAAAGTGGAGGCGAGGAAATAATGCTTTTAGCGATGAAAATCTAAAAAATATTAAAAGGATTACATATGTTGATTAAATACATCTTATTATTTTTAGTTTTTCTTATTACAAATTGTAACACGAAAGCCGAAGTAAACGCACAAAGTTTGAATCCGAACTGCTTTATAGTTGGCAATCGTTCCAATAATTTCCCATTATTCATTAAGAAAAAGTTGAATATAAATATTTCTAAATTTGAAGAGGACTCTAAAGGCAGAGAATATACATTAAAGATAGATGATAGAGAAGTAATTTTTCTAACCTATTCAACAGACGAACCTATTATACTACAATTTCATGAGAGGATAGGGGATATATTTCAGTTTCGGAGTCGAAATGGAAGCGCTTTCATAACTATTCAAAAAAGGAATGGATCCGAAGATTTAGAACTTTATGCGAGCCAGAAAGATGCTTTAAAAAAGCAAGATTTGATAACCAGTGGCTTTCTGCATAAATCAGTAACTTATGAAAATTGTTTAGAAAGAAATCGAATGAACCAACTCATGGAGGAGTATAAACGAGAGCTTGAATATGGCAGTGAGCCTGACGGAACCTTCTACAAAGTAGGGCCGGGCTATCATACAATCAATAAAGACTCAGTTCTCATGAGAGATTTTCCGTCTACACAAGGGAAGATCATTCAAAAACTTAAAAAAGGGGAAACTGTCGCTGTAATTGATGTGGAAACTGATTATGTAGAAATCGAACCATACGGGAAGAATTATTGGATCAAAATTGAACTCTCGAATAGAAAAAGAGGCTATATCTTTGGAGCTTTTGTGCAGTGGAAAGAGGACTTCCCTCCTGGATATAAAATTGAAGATTAGTAACTGAAATAAAAATAATCCCGCGCCAGCGATTGAGCGGAAATCCTTTCCGTAGGAAAGATTGGAGCGGAAAGCGCGGTCGTTTCAGTTTAGAATTCCAATCCACCTAACCAATTCGAGGCGCCCCTATCTGCAATCTTATCGAAGCCTGTCTCAATCTTCTTTAATCTCCAAACAGCGTTTCATCCAATCCCAAGTTTCTTTTGGTTTTTCGAAGGGAAAAAAATGTGTGAAGCCGGGGAAGATGGTGACATCGGACTTGGGATGTTTTTTGGTTAGGAGGTCGGCATACTTTGGGCTACAGACTTCAAATTTTTCGGGAATGGCGATATGGTTTTCCGTTTTGATTCCATAAAAGTTTTTGAAGACATGGATGTGGGCATGTCCAAAGATTCGGGCTTCGACTTTTGGATCACAACAAAGTTTGACTTCTGTGTCATGGCCAGTGCTGACGAAACAAGAGTTTAGATAATCTTCGAAGATGGATGGTTCGAAGTTGGCAAAGGCGGGAAATTTTCGAAACGACCGCCTAACAAGCTCTATGGATTTAAAATGAGTTCTTCTTTTTTTGGCACCTTTTGCCAAAGGGTTTTCTAAAAATTTAGAAAGAAGGATGAGTTTCCAACCTAAGATGACAGGATCCATCGCTAGAACTTTATCAAAACGATTTGGTTCTTTGGCAGCGGCAAGGAGTGAGGAAGCTCCACCAAGTGAGTGACCGATGATATTGGTTTTGGATATGGATTCATGGTCGAGGAGTGCGAGGATTTGGTCTCGAAACACATTCCAGTTATTAAATTTTAAACTAAACTCGGAACGGCCATGTCCCAAAAAATCAGGAGCGATGACTCGGTAGTGTTTGGATAATAATTCAAAATAATAATTGTAACAGCCGGCACTATAACCATTGGCATGACAGAAAACGAGAACGGGACCCGGAGTTTCCGAATCTAAGTAAGCACATTCCCAGTTTCTGAACCGAAAGGATTTTTGTTTCATTTTTCTATTTGACCCTTCCCGATTTAGATCGGATTTTGTCTCTATCTCATGCAATTCCAGGTTATCCTCTTCTTCTGTATAGCTGTATTCTTCAATGCATTGGCTAATATTTTAATCAAATCATCTTCCATGCAAGACCAAACCAAATCGTTGTCAGGTGGTCTTTGGGATACAATCTTTACGGTTCTTAATCCTTACTTTATTGGTGGGCTTGCTAGTTTTGGTTTGGCTTTACTTGGGTATCGTTATGTTTTAGGAAAAGGTTTGAAGTTATCACTGGCTTATCCTGTGTTTACTTCTAGTGGTTTTATCATTGTTCTCATTGCCTCTTCCCTCTTTTTTAAAGAACGGCTGAATTTAACGCAGTGGATAGGGATTGCCTTTATTTTGATTGGCGTTTGGCTCACCGCCTTGCAAATGTTTGATGTTAAATCATAAATCTTGAAACCAAACTCTGTTTCCATAAAACTAAAAACTTTCCTTTTTCTATTTTGTATCTTTTCGTTTTTCGTTTGTAAAAAAACAAGTTCAGATACTGAACCTGAATCCAATCTCCCTAACACAACAAAACGTCCGAATGTAATTTGGATTGTGATTGATTCGCTTCGCGGTGATATCATTGGTCGTTATGGTGTCACACCTAACTTGGAATTGTTTGCGGAAAATGCAGTTACTTTCAAGTATCATTTGGTCAATGCTGCTTGGACAAGACCATCCACACTTGTTTTTTTTACAGGCAAATATGCCTCAGCAAATCCTGTCAATTTTTGGGATTATCCTACCACAAAATCTGAGGTTGATGCTTTTTACAGGAGTGAAAAACGTCCTCTACCCAAGTTATTAAAAGATCATTCCTTTGTTACTTATATGGTGGGGAACAATCCGTTTTTAACCGATAAGTTTGGGTTAGGAGTGGATGTCGGCTTTGACCAGTTATACGATTTTTCTAATTACAGCGAAGACACAAAAAAAATTACCAAAAAAACATTTGAAGTTTTGAATGAAATTTCCTCACATGATAAACCGTTTTTTTTGTTTTTAAATTATAACGATCCGCATAAACCTTACACGCCACCCCAAGGATTTACAAACCGAATCCAAACGAACGAAGTTTTGGATGAACGGAAAATGAATTATTTGGGTGAGGTAGCTTTTGTTGATGAGGAACTTGGAAAAGTTTTTGCAGAACTAAAAAACAAAAATCTTTGGGAGAACACGATTGTTCTCATCACAGCGGACCACGGTGAGGTAATGCATGCCGCCCATGCCATCTCTCCTTTTACCGGGACCAATACCTATTATGGACATGGCCAGGATTTATTTTTAGAAAATATCCATGTGCCACTACTGATAAAATTGCCGGGTTCTCATTTGAAACAGTCCATCCAAACCATGACAAGATCCATTGATTTGTTTCCGACAGTACTCGATTATGTGGGTTTGCCGATTCCCAATTCGATCCAAGGAAAATCTTTAAAACCATTGATTGAAAATAAAGAGACCACTAAACGAACGTACTACGGTGAAACTAGGTTTACACAAGGGTATGGAGAAGGACATGAGTTTCTTTTACAAAGGTCTTATCGGTTTCATGAACTTGGAAAATTTTGGTTAGGTTCTGTGGGGAGTGAGTTTTATTTGTATTCGGATACAAAAAAAGATCCGAACCAAGAAAATCCATTAAGAATTTCGAATATTGCTACCATTCAGGATATGAAATTACAACCAGATTTGGAAAAAAAAATCCTTAGGTTTTGGAAACAAATTCGTTCGATGGAACCCAAACTGCCGTTATATCATCTTTCCATCCAACCAGAATCAAAAGATACAGAAATTTTAATCCGTGTTCCCAGTGGAACCATTCGTATGGCATCTTATCCCTCAGATCTTCATTTGGAAGAAAAGGAAAAGTTGGTTCAAATCCAAACCAAACGAAAAGATCCTTTTGAAATTAGTTTTGAAGTGTATCCTGATGTGAGTTTTCCTGAATTTAGTGTATCGTTTTCTAAAAAACAAATTCCTAAATCAGAAATTTTTACAGGATACTTTGGAGTGAGTTTGGCATCTTGTCAGTCCAACTGTGATCTGTTATATGAATCAGGTTCGAAGAGACCAGTCATCCATCCGAATGCAAAAGTTTATTTTTGGAAAGAAGGTGGCCAAAAAAAATCTTATTCTTCCAAACAAGAATTAGGAACCGATGCTTTAGAGATTCTAAAGAAACAAGGTTATGTGCAGTAGTGGGTGATGAATTTATGATTCGAATCAATCATTGTCCTGATTGGTAACAGATACATTTTGCAAAGATTCTCCGTTAAATCCACTCCCTCCCCCACTAAGGGAACCAAATAGAATCGAATAAACCAAATTTCCATCCACAAGAAAATCATCCACTCCTGTGAGGACTACGTTTTGGTAGGTATTCCAATCACTCGATGTAAAAACCAAACTAGAAACGGAACTGGTCCCTTCGGCCACATTGGAACTGGAAACCGGTATGGTGACATTGGAGGTGGGTCTTGCACGCAGACGAACTTGGAATCGGGATTGGCCACCAATTTCCGTAGTGACTAGGTTAGGTGATGTGACAAGGCCACCAGAACTATTGGCGGATGTCCCGCAGGCATTCATGGGATTGGGATCCGTACAAGGAACTATATCGTAAATGTAATTGATATGAGTGGCAGAGATCGATAAAGGAGTGAGGGCACTGTAAATTGCCGAAGGAGTAAATCCAGTTCCTGTTTCCCCAGAGGTGACCACAGAAGCGATCGTATAACTCACATCACCCACTGCTGCTGTGTCGAGTCCTGTCACAGTCACCAGTTGGCCCGTACCAAAATTACTTGGGGTGAAGGTAAGAGGGGCTGTTGGAAAACTCACAAGTCCACCAGGTGTAGTGTTAAAGTTCACGGTAATGTTGGTTGTGGGTTGAGAATCTAAATGGATATAGAACTCAGAGGATGCACCTGATTGGGAAGTGATGACAGTGGCAGGTGTAAATCCAGAACTTGTGATTCCAGCACTATCGTTATCATTCAAAGTAAGCATCGGATAATTCGATGATGGATAGGGATTCACTCCATTATAAAATCCATCAGTCGAAGAAAGGACACCGACAACAATCGCACAAGATACGTTCCCATCATCAACGGCATCATCATTAGGAGTCACAGTGATTGTGTTATGTGCCCCGATGGTATTCCAATTGGCACTCGTGATGGTAAGAGAACTTGTAGAGAGAGTAAATTGAGGAACACTTGGTGCCGCAATCAACTGGCAAGGGAATGTGGTTGTTACCGAAATGGGAACAGTCACGTCGTCTGTCGGTGTTTGGCTGAGAAGCACATAAATAGGGAAGGCAGCAGAGTTTTCGGCTCTTGTCATATTTGTGGGAGTGACAACAGTCACAGGATTTTCCGATGTGCTATAGTTGACAAGGTTAGCTGTGTCGCCTGTGCTTCCCACAAAACTTACATACCATGAAGGCATAGAACCAGTTTCTGTTCCATTGACTGTCACTGAATAACTCACGTTACCATCACTTAAGGCATCGGACACACCTTGGATTTCGACTGGAATGGATGTACTCCAATTGGTTTCATCAAAGATATATTGTTTGGAACTAACGGGTGTTCCTCCATCATTGATCCTACCTTCTGTGGGATCAGAAGTGGTCAAGGTAACTGTCACTTGGTTTCCTGGAATGGGGCGACTTCCCAGCCGCAAACTATACATCGCCGATTGCCCAGCTTCTGTGGTAAAGTAAGGTTGTCCTGAATCCAAAGTGAATAAAATACTGGGAGAAGGATTGTCATCATCGGTAATGTTAATGGTGATGTCAGAAGGATTCATTCCTTCATAATCTGTTCCCGATCCTGTGATGGCACCGAGTGTCAGTGTATGAGTTCTTGTATTGGTTTCATTGATAGAATCATTTACGATAGAGATAGTCACCGTTTGGGTTGTGGAATAATTGGATTGATTGAAAGTCAAACTGGCAGGGGAAAAAGTATACTGCACAGTGTCAGGTAAGTTAAAAGTTTCCCCTGAGATCGGGATGGTAACAGAACCCGTGGCACAAGCCGATAAATTTCCAGGAGTATCACAGGGTGCGGAATTCAAACGAACTGTAAAGGTTCCATCACTTCCCCCTTCGGTAAGGTTTAGCGTTGTGGAGGATATGGTAAATCCTACGGTATCATTGTCTGTGATAGTAACCACCAAATCACCGCTAGCTTCTGTATAACCAGGAAGTGCACCTGTGGGATAAAGTCCAGTGAAGTAGGAACCACTTGCTTGTGGGATATGAATGGTGACGGGAATGTTTCCATCATCAAAAGAATCGGCCACGGAACGAATGGTGACTACTTGAGCCACATCCCATCCACTATCACTGGTGTTCCCGGAATAATTGGCGACTTGACCGTTTGTGGGTGTAAAGGTAAGAGTTCTGGATGCGGCCACACCAGAAGAACTATTGAGAAGAACTGCTTCTGTTCCATCAGAAGCGGTGATAGGTCCAATGGTGACATTGGCATTTGGTTTTAAGGAAAGACGGATTTCGAAGGTTATGGTGGAGGTTCCGTTTTCGACCATAGAAGATGCGGATAAGTTTTGGATACGGACCAACGGTTCATTGCTATCCGTATTGATGGCAGTGACTGCAGGAATAGATATGGAACTATATTTTGGATCTGTGGAAACGGAATTTCCAAAGGAAATATTAACATTTTTATCACCATCATCCACTCCATCTAACACGGATGTTATGGTAACTGTTTGTGGAGTGTTCCAATTTCCCGAAGTAAAACTCAAAGAAGCCGGAGATACAGTAATTTCCGATGTATTGCTGGATGTGATGCTAGGAATGCTAACTGAATTTGTGGGTTCTGAATTTAAAACGACTGTAAAGGTTTCTGTTGAAGGGGTTCCGTTTTCATGAACCATAAGTCCTCCAACTGGTGTGACCGTAAATCCTGCGGTGTCATCATCTGTTACCAAAATGGTAACAGATCCCGGTGGTGATACAGAGTTATACACAGGATCGGCAGACCCACCTGTATCCACAGA
Source organism: Leptospira bandrabouensis (assembly GCF_004770905.1). Lineage (NCBI taxonomy): Bacteria > Pseudomonadati > Spirochaetota > Leptospiria > Leptospirales > Leptospiraceae > Leptospira > Leptospira bandrabouensis. The sequence goes on from NZ_RQHT01000014.1 coordinate 1,464,380, forward strand.
TCCAAACTGTAAGGTGACAGTCCTTGTGTCTTCATCAATGGAATTGTTATTCGTGGTAATATTGACATATTGGTCCACATTCCAATTGGCATTGGTAAAAACTAAGTTGGAAGTGTTACTATTGGTGATGGTATGATTTTCTGAAATTCCTGTGAGTGTGACTGTAAAACCGGGAGGAGGTTGGGACAATAGATGGATGGCAAAGGAAAGATTTCCCCCATTTTCTGAAATGGTCAAACTACCGGGTGGTGTCAGTACAAATCCAGGAACATCATCATCTGTATTGGTTACAGAAGGAAAAACCGGTCCCGCCAAACCATTGTAATCCGTATCGGCAGAGGTGGCAGCACCTGTAACAATTGAGACAGTTTTGGAACCATCCACAATATTATCATTTACCCCAGTGACAGTGACTATTTTGGGAGTGAACCATTCCCCTGGTGCAAAAGTAAGGGAAGAGGGGGAAGCGGTTCCTTCTGAACTGGGTGTGGCAACAATCGAAGGAATGGTCACAGAGTTTGTCGGTAAAGTATTCATCACCACCCCAAAACTCACAGCACCCCCAGCTTCCGTGGTTGTGAGTCCTGATAAATTAATCACAGTAAAACCTGCGACATCATTATCCACATTGGTTCCCGTGATGATGGGGATTGGTTTTCCCATATAAGCAGGATCATTCGAAACGGTGGGATCGGCTGAGATTTGAAAAGTACTATCGTCTACACTAAAATCATCCACACCAGTGACAGTCACAGTTTGTGGCACATTCCAATTGTTAGGTGTGAATACAAGTTCTACTGCAGCGACAGTTGCTTCTGTTGTGTCATTGGAAACAAAATTTCTGATAGTAACATCTTGCATGGGTCTTGTTTGTAAAACATAGGCAATGGTTCCCGTTTCTCCTGTTTCGGATGTAATGAGTCCCAGTGTAGGACTTGCAGCCACTCCCGAAGTTTCATCATCGGTATTCACAACAAGTAAAACAGGAAGGCCTTGTGCAGAAAATCTAATATCGGAAGTTAAAGTGGTTCCCAGTTGGACTCTATAGTTTTGATTCCCATCAGCAATTAAATCATCCACACCCGCCAAACGAATGCTTTGTGGTGTATCCCAGTTGTCTTCTGTAAATTCCAAATATGTTGCAGATAATAATACACCTTCTGTGGAATCAGAGACTGTAATTGGGCCAATTCTCACTGAACTGCTCGGCTCAATGTTCAAACGAATTGTGAATTCTGCTTGTCTTCCGTTTTCACTCGTGAATAAAAAATTCGGAGCTTCGTAAATGACAGAACCTTGCCCTGCGGTGGAAAGAAAAAATGAACCGAATAACATCTGCAAATTTAACGGTGTTATGGATTGGCAAGAAACGGTGAGAGTGGAAAATACGATAAAAATAGCGGAAATACAGACTCTGAACATGATTCCCTTTTATTCTCGTATGAACCCCATTAGGGTTCTCCCTCTATATATTACGAGAAAAATAGCTTAAATTTATAAAAAATTTCTAGGAAATGCAATAAAACCCAAATGAGCCAAAACCAAAATCAATCCTCTAAAGGACCACTTGCTGGTGTAAAAGTAGTCGATCTTTCTTTGCTTCTTCCAGGCCCTCTTTGTTCGCAACATTTAGCGGACATGGGAGCCGAAGTGATCAAAATTGAAAACCCGAGAGCCTATGATGGTTCTCGTGCGATGTTCAAAGGCAAAACTGGTTATCCCGCTTTATATATGATGTTAAATCGAAATAAAAAAGCGATCACACTGAATCTAAAACGAGACCAAGCCAAAGAAATTCTTTTTAAACTATTAGAAGATGCAGACATCTTACTCGAAGGATTTCGTCCCGATGGAATGGATAAGATGGGAATAGGTTATGATGTCTTAAAAGAAAAATTTCCACGTTTGATTTACTGTGGAATTTCTGGCTACGGAATCTCGGGTAAATACGTAGACTTTGCCGGACATGATTTGAATTATTTAGCGATCTCAGGAGTCCTTGACCAAACAGGAAATCCTCCAAGGCCTGCTGGTTTCCAATTGGCAGATGTGGGTGGAGGAACTCTCACTGCACTTTCTGCGATCCTTGCTGCACTTTATTATAGAGAAAAAACAGGGAAAGGTCAAAGGATTGATATTTCAATGACAGATGCCTCTCTCCAATTTCTTTCGTTATACGGTGGAATTTTATCTGCTTCAGAAAAATCTCCTGAAGCTGGAAACGATATTTTATCTGGTAAATTACCAAACTATAATGTGTATGAAACCAAAGAAGGAAGGTATGTGGCTCTTGGTGCCTTAGAGGATATGTTCTTCCAAACTTTTTTACGAGCTGCAGGAATGGAAAACTTAACCAAAGACCATCCGATGAATGAAGAAAATATTCCGGTCATCAAACAAAAGTTAAATGAATATTTTAAATCTAAAACCTATTCCGATTTACAACCTATCTTCGATAATACAGATGCTTGTCTATCACCGATTCTTAATATGAAGGAAGTTTCGGAAGATCCACATATGAAAGATCGTGGGATGGTCATTGAAAGAAACCACCCTAAATACGGTCCCATTTTACAATTTGGATCTCCGTTTCATTTTTCAGAGACACCTTTTGTGTATAGAAATGACCCACCAGAACATGGGGAACATACCGAAGAAATTTTGGCTGGTTTGGGGTTTGGAAAGGATAAAATTGCGGAGTTTAAAAAAGACCGGGTGGTGTAACAGCTCCCTTGATTTTTTTTCGTAATTTCTTTATTTTGTCCCAGGGGGGAGGTAAACTCTCCCTTAAGTTACAATATGAAGTTATTACAAATCTCAGACCTCCACCTTTCCCAAAATTCCCCCGAGGAAAAGACTTATTCCCTTTCCGTTTTACGGGAAATTTTACAAACAGCTAAGTCTACAAAATGTGATAGAATTCTTATTTGTGGAGATCTTTTTAATACCTTTCCTGATTTAGAAGGTTTACGTTCTGATTTTCTAAAGGAAGTATCAGCTTATTCAGGTTTGATTTATTTTCTTCCGGGGAATCATGAAATTCTCGAGAAAAAAAGAAATAGCAACCGTTATGCGGATTATGATTGGTCCCCCAAAATCAAAGTTTTGGACGTAACTCCTTATTTTTTATTTGAAGATGATGGAATCGAATTTTTATCCATTCCTCACCAAGAAAACTATTCGGAATTGTTACTTTCGCCTCCACCTACTAAAAAAACAAAACTTCGGATTGGCCTTGCTCATGGAACTGTTTCTGGTATGAGTTTTTCTGGTCTTAGTGAGGAAGAAGAAGAGGGTGGATCCTATTTAGATCCAAATTTAATTCAAAGTTTGGGTTTGGATTATCTTGCAATCGGACATCTCCATAAAGCTCGTAAAGGATCTGTTGGTAAATGTGACATTGGTTATGCGGGGTCTTCTCGTGTTTGGCGAAAAGGGGAGTTTGGGCAAAGAGGAGGGATCCTTCTTCATATCGATGGTAACCAAATTACCAAGGAATCTGTTTTTTGGAAATCAGCTGGTGAATATAGAGAAATCATAGTTTCTTTGGATACAGAAGGAAAACCAGAGGAGAGTATCGAATCCTATTTGAAAGGTACAAATCCGAATGATTGGATTGTGTTTCGATTTGTTGGTTATGTAGATTCGATGTCGGAAAAACAAAAATTTCAAGAAACAGTTCTTCGCGATTGGAAATCCAAATTTCGAATTTTGGAATTTGATCCCGATGAATCCCAAATCACTGTTTTCCAACACCTTTCTGAAAATGAATTTGTAAAACAGTTTTTGGATAAAATGAACGAAAGAAAAGAACAAATGGATCCTTTGCTTTGGCGGCAAACTCGTGTTACAGGCATTCGATTGATTTTAGAAGGAAAAAAAGGCCGATGAAACTAAAAATAGAAAACTTCGGTATCTTTTCCAAAAAAGAATTTCCTATTGAAAAAGTGACTGTATTTACAGGGCCAAACGAATCTGGAAAAACAACGATCCTGGATGCTTTTGTATCAGCACTTGTCAAAGTGGTAGGAAGTACAAAGTATGGTGCTCTTCTCAATGCGAGATACAAAGCGGATAGAAATTCTGATTTAGGAATTCCTAAACTTTCCCTTTCTCAAAATTTATATTTAAACTCACTTGTGATTAGGGAAGGGAATATGGATGTGGGATCAGAAAAAGAACTGATCAGCACCATCGAACAAACCATATTTGATAGCGGATACAACCCGTCCCAACTGAAAGAACAAGTAGAACAACTTTCCGCAAAATCAGGAACTAGGAAATCAGCAAAGGATTGGAATTTGGCTTTGGTCGAATTAAATACCGCCAAACAAAAGTTTGATGCATCAGAGTCCAATTTAAATAGGATTTCTGCACAATTTGTTAATTTACCACAATTAGAGACGGAACGTCAAAAAATAAAACAAGAATTGTCGGACACTGATGCGGAACAAACCAAATTACAATCGAAACTTCTAGATTTGAAAGAAGCAGAGCAACATAATGAAGCAGATCGTGTATATAGCCAACTATTACAATGGGAAACAATAGAGTCGCAGTCCAAACAAGAAGATAAAATTCTTAAATCAGGTTGGGATCAAAAATCCAAACAGTTAGATGGAGAACTCAAATCACTTGAACAAAAACAAAGTTTATCCAAAGAGAGACTTTCTGATTTAGAATCCAAATTAGAAACTTCTTCAAACCAAAAAAAACAGATCGAACAAAAATCAAAAAAGTTAGAATCCTATTTTGATTTTTTTGAAACTTGGAAACAAACGATTCGAAAGTTTCAGGAAGAATCTCCTGTGATTAAAAAAATATCTTGGAAACCATATTACAAAAGTTTGGCTATTGTTTCGGGTATTTCTGGTTTATTTTCTCTCATACTTTCATTTTTTTCTGATTTAGGAGTATGGATTTACTTCCTCCCCTTTTTATTTTTTGGAGCATTGCTATTTTTTGTTTTAAGTCCTAAAGACATTCAAACGGAACGGGATGAAGCACAGTGGAACCAAATGGTGAGCCGGATTGCAACCGAAATGGAAACTAAAACTTTAGGAGAATGGAAACCCGATTCCTTAAGTATGGAATCCTTATCTCTTAGTTTCCAAAGGTATGAAAGGGAATATACAAAACAGAAACTAGAATCGGAAAATATGGTGACTGCGATCACAAATATTGAAGAAGAAGTTTCAAGATTGCGAATTGAAGATAAAAAACTCAGTGAAGCCATTTCAGAAAAAGAGAAGGAATTGGCCAGTGTATGGCGAGAGGCAGGAGTTCAGTCTTTATCAGAACTTTCTGAATTATATGTTCAAATCCGTTTGAAAGCGGAGAAGTTAAGAACTCTCGAAGAAACCTTAAAACTTGAATCTAAAAAGTGGGGAACACAAGATTTAAACGAGTTAAAACTGAAACTGAAGGACAAACTGGTCGATTGGGAGAAAAAAGGGATCTCAAAATTATTTTCTTCAGAGGATCGTACCACCAAACAGAGATTAGAAAATGAAATTCAATCACTAACGGAAAAAATCCGTAATTTAGAAAGAACCTTGGTGGAGTTGGAAAAAAAATTAGAGACAGGGAAAGCAGTTTTGGAATCTCAAATGGTGCCAGCGCAAAAAGAATGGGAACAATCAAAACGCGATCTAGAAGCCAAAGAAAAAAGAAAAAACGATTTAGATATTAACTTCCAAGCACTAGAAGTTTTGTCTGAGGTTTTCTCTGAGATGCAAGCAGAGAGTACGGACAAAATGTCCTCCCTTGTGAAATCTTTGCAGACTAGAATGGATGCATTAAGAGGATCTCTTCCCACAAAACAAATCCAATGGAATGGATTTTCGGATGAAATCCAAATCAGCTCCGGTCCGACACAAGAAAATTTGGTATTTGGAAATCTTTCTACTGGAACCAAAGAACAAATTTCCTATGTATTACGTTTGGAATATGCGTTTCGGATCGGTAAACAATTTAACTTACCCTATCTCTTGTTAGATGAACCTTTCCGTCATATGGACGTTACTAGAAGGGATGCGGCACTTACATACACACTACAATGTATATCTAGTGCGGAAGAGGATTGGAAGGTAGTATTTTTTAGTTTTGATAGTGAACTTGTATCCAAAATCAAAGAATTGGCAGAGGGGTTTGGTCTCCCCTGCCAAATTCATGATTTGACTAAACCAATTTCTTAGCTTCCGCAAGAACAGTATCGTAATTCGGTTCACTTCCGATTTCCGGTACAAGTTCCGTATAACGAATGATATCGTCTTTATCCACTACAAATACGGCTCGTGCGGAAAGTCCTGCCAGTGGGCCTCCAGCAATATGAGTTCCGTAATTTTTGGAAAAAGAAAAATCTTTGAACTGAGAACCTGTGATTAAGTTTTTAGAATCGATTCCTTCTGTGGAACAAAAACGTTTCATTGCAAACGGTAAGTCACCAGAGATGATGAGAGTTGTAATTCCATCTTCTTTGGCTGCTCTTTCGTTAAACTTTTTAGTTTCGAGAGCACAAACTGCTGTATCCAAACTCGGAACTGCCACAAGGATTTTTACCTTACCTGCTAGGTCTTTTAATGTAAGGTCACCTAGGTCTTGTTTGGCGACTCGGAAGTCAGGAGCTTTATCTCCCGGTTGGGGAAGGTTTCCTTCGAGGGGGACGGGATTTCCTTTGAGTGTTACTTGGGCCATTGTTATCTCCTTTTTTTAGACTAATTCTAATCTTTTAAAGAATCGATTCTTCGGGAAGGATTTTTTCCATCCAAAGCAAAGATTCCGCAAGTTCGCCTTTTTTGATGGTTTCACTGAGATGACGGACTCGGTCCAAAAGCCAAGTTGGAGAAAGATCGGTGATCTCTTCAAACGCTTGTAATTCTTCTTTATTTAAGGTACCATCAAAGGAAGAACAAAGGGCGAATATGGCGATAGGCCATTTTTGTTCTTCGACAGATAACTTTTGAAAAGAATCCACAAATGCAGGCCAATCATCTAATTCTCTTAAATTATCTTTTTGGGGCAATAAACCAATGAGTCCAAATAACAAATATTCAAAGTTAGGATGAAACGTTTTTGTAAAAACAATGGAAAGTGCAACTGCACGAACACTTGATTCTATAAATATTACATTTCTTTTTTTAGATTTGATTTTTAACATTATGGCATCGGATAACTTTCTTGTGATGATCCGTTTTCGTAGCTCATATAAAATCCAATAGGTGGTTAAACTATCCCAAATCCCTGTCACGGGACCTGAAATATATTCAATTAAAAACCGAATTCCTGTCCTTCCTAAAAAAACCTTTAATAGAAGTTTGGCGGAAATATTAGAAAGGAAAACTTTGCTTTTGTATAAAACAGTCCTAAAGAATAAAGCACGTTCGTTTAGATGTTTATAAGGATCAATTCCATACAATCGGATTCTTGGGTCTGGAATTTCTAAAACCAATCGTGCCATCATTCCTGGGATCGGCGTAATGAGTTCTGGTTCTTCGGCCAGTTCAATGTCTGCATACTGTGCCATTCGATAGGAAAGGTAAAATCCCAATCGAAAGAGAAGATAAAATTCAATGAGTGTGACAAGTGCCAAAAGGAAAACAAATGGAGTTAGGGCCAAAAAAGAAAGTTTATCCAAAGGCCAAAACTGCAGCGGTGGCAGGTAGGTGGAGAGAAAAACGAAGGTTACCGATGGCAGAAATCCAATCCAAAAGGAATAAAAAACTCCCCCAAGTAGGAGGATTTTGGTTTGGGAGGCAAAACTTTGGCCCGAATCTAAGGGTTTTTTTGCTTTGGATTGGATAGAAATAAGAACACGGCGGCCCCACTGTTCTAAAAAACCCGGTTTGTAACGTTCTATACTCATATTTTTTTGCAACCAGGTACTTGGTTTGGGACTCCCACTCCATGAAACAGGAATTCTCTATGACGACACAAGCTGAAATCAAAACCAAAGCACCTATTGATTGGGTCACTATGATCTTTTTACTCACCTATCCACTGGTAGGGATCTTCGGAACTCTTTATTTATATCTTTATGATTCCATTCATTTGGCGACATGGGGATTGTTTATCTTTTATTTTTTTGCAACGGGAATGGGAATCACAGTGGGGTATCACAGACTTTTTTCTCACAAAGCCTACGATGCAAAAACTCCCGTCAAACTTTGGTTACTCCTTTTTGGAGCAGCTGCGTTTCAATCGACAGCTCTAGAGTGGAGTGAAGACCACCGCATCCACCATCGTTTTGTAGACACTGACAAAGATCCTTATTCCATCAAAAAGGGATTTTGGTTTGCTCATATAGGTTGGTTGTTTCGCAAAAGAAAGTATAACCAAAATGGTGTTCAAGATTTGGTAAATGACCCATTCGTACTTTGGCAACATAAACATTTTTATTCTATTTCAATCTTTATGTGTTTTATTCTTCCAGGGCTTATCTCTATGTTATGGGGTTCTTTTTTGGAAGGAATGTTTGTGGCTGGATTCCTTCGACTGTTTGTAGTGCACCAGTTTACTTTTTTTATCAACAGTGCCTGCCATGTTTGGGGAGAACGTACATTCTCTAAAGAACAAACAGCAAGAGACAATTGGATCATCGCCTTTTTTACGTTTGGTGAAGGTTTTCATAACTTTCACCATGAATTTCAATCAGATTATCGAAATGGAATCCGTTGGTTTGACTATGATCCTTCTAAATGGATGATAAAAGGTCTCTCTTATTTAGGATTAACTTATAACTTAAAGAAAGTTTCCGAAGAAAAAATCTTACAAAAAACAATGTTTTTAAAAGAAAAGGAAACACTGCATAAGTATTCTAATGTAAGTGAAGACAAACTTCGCACTTGGGAAGCACAGCTGGAAAAATTGAGAGAAAAAACCTTGTTAGAATACCAAAACTGGAAACAAGCAAAACAAACTGCAAACGAAAACGAAGCAGGTGTTTTCAGAAGAAACTTTGAACAAACAAAAGAAAACTGGGAAAAACTTCTAGGCAAACCTCTTTTTTCTTAACCACGGATTTCCCGAAAGATTTCTTTCGGGATACTTGGAACATCTCCAGGGCCAACTAACGGTAGATATACCATGAAAAGGGTTCGTCCTGGTGCAGATTCCACTTCAATTCTTCCTTTGTGTTTTTCGATAATACCTTTCACAATCCCAAGACCAAGCCCCGTACCTTCTCCTTGGTCTTTCGTTGTAAAAAACGGATCCCAGATTTTATCTTTGATCTCTGAAGGAATACCTGATCCGTTGTCTTCAAAACTAATTAATACATAATCTTCTCCAATCATTTTAGAGGAGATGGTAAGTTTAGGATGTTCTACCGTTTTCATTGCATGGATGGCATTGGTGATGAGGTTTGTCCAAACTTGGTTCAGTTCATCGATATTACAGCGAACCGGTGGGATAGTTCCGTAAGCTCTTTCAATTTCCACTCCGTGTTTGATTTGGTTTTGCATAATGACTAACGTGTTTTCTAAACCTTCATGAAGGTCAGATTCCGCATAGGATGCTTGTCCCAGGTGAGAGTAATATTTGAGTGCTTTGACAATCCTTACAATATTACGAATGGCATATTTGATGTTTTTGATATTTCTTTGTAAACTCAAAGTATTCTTTAACATCTCGAAGGTTTCTTTTCCACCGGCCTTCCAAATACGGATCAGTTCTTCTTGCATATGCAAAAGATGATGGTCAATGATAAAGGTTGCTAGATCCGTTGCATCATTTTCAGGGATTCCATCTTGGATAAATCGAAACTTGGTTTCTTTTTTGAGTTTGAATTTGTCTTTAGGATCGATCTTTGAGGCTGGATCTTCTTTCACAAAACTAAAAAGAATATCTAGGTAAATAGAACGAAAATCAGGATTCTGAATGAGTTGTGAAATATCTCCTAAATGTGATAATACATAAACTAAATTGGCATCTAAGTTATCTGCTGAACCATTGATGACAGCAGCAGGTGTATTGATTTCGTGCGCAATTCCTGCCACCATCACTCCAAGAGAGGCCATCTTTTCTGACTGCACCAAGTGGGCTTGTGTTTCTTCCAATTCTTTGGTTCGTTCTCTTACTTTTGCTTCCAAAGTTTCTGTTAAGTTTAACAACTGTTGGTAAATCATCGAGTTGGATAAAGACATAAGAGAAACCGAAAGAATTTCTAAAATGATTTCGATTTCTTCTATATCGTAAATTTTTCCTTCTTTATGTTTTCCCAGTAAGATAAAACCAACAAGACTTGATTTGATGGAAAGAGTTGCCACTAACTCTGATTTGGTTTCTTTAAAAAAGTCTAATGCTTGTTTTGCTATTTTTTCTTGGTTCGGAGATGTTGGTTGGAGAAAATTTTCTTTAATGTGGATTCCTTCTCGTTCGGAAAGCCAAAGCAAAAAAGGATTAAAAACCGGAATGGATGGTAAATCGGAAAATTTCTGGTCTTTGGATTCTAAAAATGGCCTCGGACGGAATTGTCCTTCTCTTTCATCCCAAGTATAAACTTGGGCAAACTCGGCAGGGATTTTGGATGTAAGGAACTGGCTAATGGTTTGGCTGATTTGGTCTGGGTCATTGAAGGAAATCAGTTCCTCTTTGAATTTTTCTAAGGCAAAAAGGTTTTGTACAAGTTCGTCTCTTTTTTTTGGTTTTTCTGCCTGCAGAGATTTCGGTTTTTTTCGCAAAAAGTACAAAAGAGAAAGAGTGAATATCCCTAAAAAAAAGGCAAACAAGGATAAGTTTTTTGCGGAGTCAATTTTGCTTAAGGTATAAGCAAAAACCAACCAACTAAAAGAAGTAAGGATTATGATTCCAAAAGGAAAGAAAACTTGTGTTTGCATGTCATCTATATAGAATGTAAGAACTAGATTATTTTGGTGCAGATTCTACTTGGGTAAAGAACTATTTACAATCGCTCGTATCTTCGGAGCCTATTACGAAATTTATTCGGAACAAACTTCCTATGCCCGCGCCGTACTTAAGGGCAAACTTAGGTTAAAGGATTCTGGGGAACGCCATCCCTTTGTTGTGGGGGATATGGTTATGGCCGAAAAATCTTCGGGAGAAGAGTGGGTCATTTTCGAACGAATGGAAAGGAAAAATTTTTTAACAAGGAAAAGTGATCGTGGCGATAGTCATGTGTTATGCGCAAACCTTGACCAAGTGGCCATCCTTGCCTCTTGTAAAGACCCGGAAACAAAACCTGGATTTATTGACAGGTTACTTGCTGCTTCGTATCAAACAGAAATTCCTCCGCTCATTATTTTTACAAAAAAGGATCTGGTATCTCCTGAAGAAATTGAAGATAGGGAAGTATATTATAAAGAGTTAGGTTATGAGGTGATGAGTGTCTCTCTCCTTTCGGAAGAATCCATCCAACCTTTATGGGAGAGGATTCGTGGGAAACGAACCTTTCTTTGTGGAAATTCAGGAGTCGGAAAATCAACTTTAATGAACCACCTCCATAAAAAGACAGTACAGAGAACCAACCTCGTCAGCGGTTCCACCAAAAAAGGAAAACATACCACAACCAATTCCTTCGCCTTATTTTTGGAAGAAAACACGGTCCTTATCGATTCACCCGGAGTCAAAGAATGGGGAATCTTACACCTGACACCTGTTGAACTTTGGGAAAGTTTTCCCGAATTACGAAAGATTAAAGAAACTTGTCAGGAAATTTATTGCTGTGAACTGGGTTCCGAATGTCCAATGCGAAAACACCTGAACGAATCTTTGGATGAAACCAGAAAAAAAAGTCTAGAATCCATGATTGAGAGCTTGGAGAACCCCCACAGGGTCACAAGAAGGGATCATTGGACCAAAGCTGTCACAAAAAGGTATTAGGGAAAAGAGTTGCCAAGCCCTCAGTTGTTATCTATTCTTAGAGTGTTATTTCCGGAGGAAGGAATATGAAACGAACAATGATCAATCAGTTGTCGGCATTGGGATTTGTGGCAGTATTTGCCATATTTTTTACTGCTTGCCAAAAAGATTCCAAGGAATCTGTAACAAACGTTACAGAGAAAACTGAACAAGTTAGTAATGTTGTTGTTGCTTTTGTAAAAGGTGATGTAGTTGTCATCCGCGAAAGTGGACAAGTGAAACCAAACTTAGGTGATGTATTAACTTCTAAAGATACGATCGTCACTGGCCAAAACGGTTCTGTGGAAATCCTTGTGGGTGAAGACGGAGTTCTTAAGTTAAACAAAAATACTTCTCTTAGTGTAAGCCAAGCGTTTGCAGCAAACGACGGATCTCGTGAAACAGAAGTTAACATGCAATATGGAAAACTTGTAACAGTTTTACGCAAAGAAAGAAAAACAGAATCTTTCAGTGTTGTCACTCCTACTTCGATTGCGGGTGTTCGTGGAACCATCTTTCTTACCAATGTTGAAAATCCATCTGCCAAAGGTGGAAACGTAGCTTGCGGATCTGGAAACTGTGTTGTTAAGTATACGGTTCTTGATGGTGCCGTTGCCATTCGCAAATCCAATTCAGAAAACGAAATCGTTGTCGACAAACAGAAAACAGCTGAAGTTGGTAATGAAACCAAACTTTCTGATAAAATGATCAAACCAATGGACAAACAATCTCTTTCCGAGATGAAAGAAATGTTGGCTTTTGAAAATACTAAGATGTTACAGTTTGAGTCTCTTGCGAATGAGCTAAAAACTAACAACGAAGAACTTCAAAAATTGAACATTGGTTCTTCGGCAGAAGAGTTAGAAAAAGCAGCTAGAACTCGTGAGATTACAAAATCAAAATCTGATGAAGTAATTAAAACGGCAAAGGCTATTGAAGATTCAAAATACATCAAAAAAGATGTTCAAAAAGATTCCCTAAAATTAGCTCCTAAAGAGAGTTTTGATAAGACGAAATGAGATATGTTTATTTACCGGTCCTTTGTTTTTTAGTCGGTTATTGTTCTTCGGTCACAAAGATCGAAACACTGAATCGAAGTTTTACAAAACCTAAGTTCATCACACCTCTTCCGGGTGAATCAGAACCCCTTCCTTCGGGTAGAGATTACAAAGAACGACTGGTAAATAAATCCACTCCTCATTTTTCCCTCCTCTGGAAACAAGTTCCAGAGGGGTTTTCCAAATCTGATTTATTATTACTAGAAGAAAAAATTCTTTTCCCACATAACAAACTAGGATTATATAAAAAAGCTCCTAAAAACCCAGATCCGAAATTTTTCGAATCCTCCGACTTAGATTTAATATTAGAATTAACTCTTTCAAAAATTGCGGAACGAATTTCCGTTGAGATCCAATACAAAGACCCTGTGCTTTCACAAAACTTTGGTAAGGCGATTTTTGTTTACCAAGAGAAAAAAGAGCCGGTTGTGAAATCGTTAAAATCCTTTGATGTGTTTCATGGCAAAAAACAACTCCAACCTTTAACAGGAACTGTCCCTTCTTATTACGCAGAAGTTTCTTCTCCTTCCGAAGATGACCTCCGCACTTATTTTACTTCTTCCTTACGTGGAAATGTTTCTATATTTTCCACTTCACCAGGAACCACTATTTATTTGGATGGGATCGAAGTGGGCAAAGCTCCCTTACTTTCTTACCAACTTATCAATGGCAAACATACCCTCTCCTTTTCCAAACCTGGTAAAGATCCAGTAAAACGAAATATCTTAATTCGCGCAGGAAAAACGACAAGGGTATTCCAAGAATGGAGTGATGATATTTCCCAAGGAACCATTGTGATCTCCAGTTTTCCTCCTGGCCTCGACATCATAGTAGATGGTCAGAAAAAAGGTAAAACACAATATGCGGAATCAGGTGTACCTTACGGTAGTTATCCGATCCAATTCATTCGTACACAAAACGACTCCCATTTTGAGTATGCAAAAGCTGGAATTAAAATTAGACCTAAACAAATTACATCCGTTGCTTTGCCTATTTCACTAGAAGATGGAGTGGGTTGGGAGTCGGAAGAGTTTTGGAACTTAACATCTGTTTCTCCAAACTTTTCAGCAACTTTCCCAGGCAAATTGACATTCGCAAAAAACAAGGACTTACCAAACGGTTGGTATGGAGTGTATTCCGAAGATTTGATCCCTGATTACCTGGAAGCTGAACTTGTATTGGACCTTATGAAAGATTTGAACGGTGCTGTTGGTCTTTCTTTTACCGATCATAACCAAAATGCAATTATCGTGTACGTAGACAAAACAGATTTCCATATTATTAAGTTTACTTCGGAAGAGAAGGAAGCACCTGTTCGTTCTTCCTATCGTTGGGACAAAGAAGATGAACTCAAAGGAAGAACAGTCAAACTTTCCACGGATATAGAAAAGAAAATGATTCGTTTGTCTCTGGGAAATAAAACTGTCGAAGAACTCCCTTGGAATTTTGAAACGTTTTGGAATTTAGGAGTTTTGACCCCGCATAACGCTCCCATTACGGGCACACCCCTTCGCGGTCTAAAAATAAGATATCCTGATATGGTTAAATTTGAGGAAAGGCTCCAAAAATGAGGCAACTTAGTTTTTTAATTATCACCTTTGTTCTGTTCGTTGGTTGTCAGTCTAGAGATTTTAAACCGGTCACTGTTAAAGATCCAGTTGTAGAAAAATCAGATATTTCCGATCGTCAAAAAATTGAAGAGGCTCGGGCACTTGTGGCAGAGGGAAGTAACGAGTTCCAAAAAGGAAATATGGACACTGCTTTGGAAAAAGCAAAAACTTCCATCCAAACCTTTGAACTCATTGATGGTTATTCTTTACTAGGTTCCTCCTACTATCAGTTAGGTGATTATGAAAATGCAAAACTTGCTTTCGAAAAAGGCAAAAACATAGAACCTAAAAATGAAAAACTACTGATTGGTCTTGGAACAGTGCAATCCACTTTGGGTGAAAACGAAGAAGCTCTATCTACCTACCAAACCTTAAGCCAACTCAAACCAGAAGAAACCATTTATTCATACAAAACGGGGATCCTTTTAAAAAACATAGGCCGATACCAAGAGAGCCTTGTAGTTCTGAAATCTTTGGAAACAAAACCAGAGTTTCCTTACCCGATTGAACTTCTGAACCAATTAGGTGATGTTTGTTTAGAACTAAAAAGATACGACGAAGCAGAGGCTTACTTTGCCAAGGCAGAAAAACTCAATCCAGAATTAAAAACTGCTAAAGATGCAAAACTTTCTACAAAGATTGCTTCACTCATCCAACGTGGTAATGATTTTTTAGCCAAAAAGAATTACGTTGAGGCCACTTCCGAATTTAAAAAAGCCACAGAATTACAACCTCAAAATGGATCTTTGTGGTCCTTCTTGGGAAATGCACAGTTATTAAATGGCAAACTGAAAGAAAGTGAAGAAAGTTTTAAAAAATCCATTTCATTTTCAGACACAAATCCCAATGCTTACGTTGGATTGTGTAATGTTTACATCCAAAACCATAACTATTCAGATTGTTTAAAAACCTCCAAACAAGCTAGCGCAAAAATTCCAAAAAATGCAGAAATCCGCAACAAACAAGGAATATGCGAATGGAAATGGGGTGAAACCAAAAAAGCCACTCTGAGTTTCCAAGATGCTTCGTCTTGGGATCCCAATTTTTTCGAACCTAAACTCAACTTAGCTTATGTGCTGATTGATTCTGGTCGTTTTGAGGAAGCTCTGGATGTACTAAAAAAAGCAGAGTCTCATCCCAAAGCAAAGAAGGAAGAGATTCGCAAAGCCAAAGTTTTAGCCGAATCACAAAAGTACATTGCTAGTGGTGATTCCTTCTTACGCCAGGGAAAAAGAAAACAAGCCTTTGATGAGTATGGAAAAGCGATGGGTGTCAATCCAGAAAATCCTGCTGCACAAAATGCATTTGGTCGGGCTTATTTTGCTTTTGGAGAATATAAAAAATCGGAAGGTTCCTATTTAGAAGCTTACCGAATGGATTCTTCAAACCCTGGTGCCTTACAAGGACTGGCTCGTGTTTATGCAAAAACTGGGGAATCCAAAAAAGAAAAGGAATTTATCAAAAAATTAGAAATCCTTTCGGCAACAGATCCATTTAGTGCCATCACTTTAGGACGGATTGCAGAAGATGCCAGTAAATGGGAAGAAGCTGAATCCATCTATATGGGACTAAAGAAAAAATTTCCAAACAATGATGCAGTTGATTACAGGTTAGGAAGTTTGTATTACAAACGTGCAGTAGAAGAGAACTCAAAAGAAAACTACACTCGCGCAAACGAGTTTATCCAAAAATCCAAAAAATATACAAAAGACATTCCGGAACTAATTGAAACGGAAAAGACAGTAGCAGAAAACTCGCGTTTTGCGGAAATCCTTCCTTACGTAAAAGAAGGAAATTCCTTCTTCAACCGTAAAAAATATTTGGAAGCAGTCACTCCGTATCAAAAGGCTTATGACCGAGTACCTAAGGCTTCCCTTCTTGTCAAAATTGCTGAATGTTATATTGAAAAAGGTGAGGAAGAAAAAGGTCTTTCTATTTTGGAAAATGCCGTTCGTTCGAACAAAGAAAATGCAATTTCCTTCAAAGAAGGGATCTACTCTTTTTACTATAAAAAAGGGGAACTTAAAAGAGCTGAAGATGGTTTTAACGATATTCTAAGAGAGAAACCAGATTCGTATTACGCCTATTATATGTTGGGTCTCGTGACCATGAAACGTAAAAACTACGAAGCTGCAATTGGTGATTTTGATCGTTCCATTTTAGTAAATCCGAATTTTGCGCCGAGTAATGTCGCTAAAGGTTTGGCATTTTATAAATTAAACCAGATGGATAACGCCAAACGGGAATTTGAAAAAGCAAGAGAAAAGGATTCTGAATTTGGTCTTTCTTCTTACAATTTAGCTATCGCTTATTTCAACGAAGACCTTACAAAAGAAGCAAAATCTATTTTGGAATCCATTCGCAAATCGGATCCAGATTTTATGGACGGTGAGATCCAGTTAGCATACATTTATTATAAAGAAAACAAATTAGAAGAAGCAGAAAAAATCATAGAACGTGTTCTGAAAGAAGATCCTTCTGCTGAGGCTTTATTCGCACTATTTCGAATTTTAGATGCCAAACAAAAACAATCTCCCTCTGAAAAGCTGAAAACAAAACGAAACCAAATAAAAGAGAAAATTTTACGCGAATACGGCGAAACCAAATACGCAAGGTTACTTCCTTCTGATGCATTGGATGATGAACCACTTCATGTAACAGACCTCAATCTTTCTGGAACTCCGGTTTCTACTCCTATTATTTATCCAAACCGGATTATTGTAAATTATGGATCCGCAATTGTTGGTTATGACCGTGTTACAAAGGAACTTGTTTGGAAACAATACACATCTACTCCGTATCAATTGTTAGTTGCAGGTAAAGAGCTTGTTGGAATTTCCAACGATACAGCCACCAAAATTTATCCTGAATCAGGAAAGATGACTTTTAAAAAACAGATATTAGCTGGATGGAAAGTCAAACAAGGAACAGCTGATGCGAATGGTTTTTTCCTTCTTCTAGAAAAAGAAAAGGGATCAGACCGAAAGATTGTTAAAACAAATCCAAATTTGGAAATTGAAGAAGAATGGAATGGAAATGATTTTTTAAGTTTTTCTTATACGACAGAAGGAAAACTTTTTGTCCTACGTGATTTGAAAAAAGAATTTCAATTGCAAGTATTTGCGATTGGTTCCAGTGCCAATTCCGATAAGGACAAAAAATTATCAAATCCTGTGGCCAAAAAGGATACAAAAGAATCAGCACAAATCATCGGGTGTTTGGAAGATTCTTGTTTGGTTCAATTCGGAAGCCATGTTTACGAAGGAACCGAAAAAGCAAAACTGTATTCCCTTGGAAATACAGAGTCCATTCGTTCTGTTGTTAAAAATCCAGAGTCATTACTCATCAATACGGAAAATACCACCTATCTTTGGAAAGGTGGATCTAAGTGGAAGGATTCCTACGCCATTCAAGGAGATTTTTATTATCCATTAGATGGACTTGTAGTAGAAGGTCGGTCGAAAGAACTACTACTCATCAAAGGAAGTGAAAAAACTTCTGTTCCTTGGAAAGGTGACCGCGATGGCCTTCGTATCAGTACGGTAACTGTCGACTAACGGCAACCAAATTAGCCTCTAAGTAAGAGGCATTGGTTCTTACTTAGAGGGTGATGGAGAAATTCGCTGGAAAGACTTTCCTCTTATCATTTTATTTTGTTTTAGTTCGATTTATATAATAGATTCGTTTTCCTTCGTTTCTTTTTTCTGCTTCGAAAAAGGAAATAGGGAAACCTGGTCTTTCAAATTCGTATTCTTTTTTATCCCAAACAAATTTAGGAAATTTTCTAAATAAAGAAATGGTTCGCCTCGCATACGGGCCATAGTCGGTGGCAAACAACAACTGGCCACCTGGTTTCAATAGATCATATATTTGTTCGAGCATATGCTCTTGCATGAGTCTGTTTTTCCGGTGTTTTTTCTTCGGCCAAGGATCTGGGAAGTTGATGATAATTTTGTCAAAAATTTCCTTTTCAAGTAATTCATCGAAAAACCATTGGAAGTTAACGGTCATATAGCGGATATTATTCAAACCTAACGTTTGCCGTTGTTTTTCGGTATGGATGATTCGGTTTACCTTTTTTTCCATCAACAGATAGCCTGTTTGGTGGTCATTCTTTGCCAATTCTATGGCAACTTCACCCCATCCTGATCCAAGTTCTAAGACAAAGTTTTGGATCTTCTCTGGGAAAGATTTTTTTAGGTCGATTTTTTTTCCCCGCTCTTTAGGTTGCAGGAGGTAGTCTGATTGATAGGAAGTCTTGGTAGTAAACTTCCAAAGTTTTTCTTGGATTTCTGGGCTAACTAACAATTGCATTCCTTCCGATGATGTATTGTCAGGATTTTTAAAAGGAACTAGATGAAAATAACTCTTTTTGGTGTTCGCGGTTCTCTACCCACACCGATTTCAAAACCGGAACAACGGGAGAAAACTCTAAAGATTCTCCAAATGGCCAAAGAAGAGTGGCAAAAGGATCCCGCTTCTTTTTCGGAAGAGGAGTTTTTAAATCATTTACCCATTCCTCTCTCCCAAGATTTGGGAGGGAATACGACTTGCGTATTCATTGAAGGAGATGGTGGTGAAAAAGTCATTTTAGATATGGGGACGGGACTTCGGGTTCTTGGTAACCAAATGGCGACCCAAGCATTTAGTGGGGAAGAAATGGACATTCATATTTTGGTTTCTCATACACATTGGGACCATATCCAAGGTTGGCCTTTTTTTAAACCAGGGTATTCACCATCTTGTAATATTCATTTTTACTCATGTATTGAGAATTTGGAAGAACGGTTAATCCGCCAACAACATCCTGAAAATTTTCCCGTGACCTTGCAGCAAATGGCCGCAAAAAAACACTTTCATCTTTGGAAGGAATTCGAGTCGTATTCGTTAGGTGGTCTAAGGATCATTCCTTTTGGATTACGCCATCCAGGGTCTTGTACTGGTTATAGAATCCGCGAAGGAAATAAAATTTTCTTATTTTGTACAGATGTAGAATACCGAGAAGAAGATAGAGAACA
Organism: Leptospira bandrabouensis; assembly: GCF_004770905.1. NCBI lineage: Bacteria > Pseudomonadati > Spirochaetota > Leptospiria > Leptospirales > Leptospiraceae > Leptospira > Leptospira bandrabouensis. Next base: position 1,483,922 of record NZ_RQHT01000014.1, read on the forward strand.
TCTACTCAAAATGAAACCCCAGATTGCTGGAGCCGATCTTATCATTATCGATGCGCAGTATAGTACCGCAGAGGCTGAAAAAAAAATAGGTTGGGGTCACACTGCTGTCAGCAAAGCTGTTGAGTTTGCAGAAATGATGGAAATTCGTTCTGTGGTTCTCACCCACCATGAACCTGATCACACGGACCATGAAGTGGCACGGATTATTTTAGATGAAGCTAGGTTAATCAAACCTGGCGGCATGCAGGTTCATATTGCCCATGAAGGGCAAAAATTAATTCTTTAGTTTGTAATTGATTTTCGAATAACGTTTGTATAGAGGCAAGAAACAAACATTAATATAAATTGAATTTTAAAATTTATTCATTGATCAAGTAATTGGAATGATATCCCTTTGCATCTCCAGACCAAATGGGACAATCTAATTTTAAATCGGCATACCAATGGATTTGGTATGGTTTTGCAAAAAACAATTGGATAAAAAATCTTAAAAACGAAGAAATGTTTTCCAAAGCGCTCATTGTTGCAATTGGTTTTGTTCGTTTTACAAGAAGTGAACATTTTCCTTCATTAAAATATAAAACTTCCCTTTTCGGAATTGTATAACCAGAAGTAGGTTCTTTTTCCCAATCCAAAACTTCAACATGTTCTACAGTACCTTCCAAAACCAGATGGCCCGTATTATCAATGACAGCGACTCGTCTAAAAAAACTTCCTGGAAAATCAGGTGTGCCAATAAACCCACCAGTAAAAATTCGATATCCATCCTTTGTGATCGATCTTACCAGTTCCCATTTTTTTGAAAATTGATACACTGGTTCGTTTGTTAAAATATGTTCCAAACCACCAACACCTTTGATCTCTTCGGTGATTTCCTTGTATCGAATGGTTCCTGTTACTTGAGAGTAGGAAAATGGAATGTCTGCTTGGACAAATTTTCCATCATCTTTTAATGGATACCTTCCTTGAGAGATGGGAACAGAACCACGTCTTGGTTTATAATCTAATTTAATTTCCCAATCCCCATAGTTCATATAAAACGAATAGATTCCGTTTTTGTATTCCATCCAGTTTTCTCCACTCCTTTGGTAAAACTGGCCTTTTCTAAATTCATATTCATCTGAATCAAATTCACGAGTGGAATAAAAAACTGGCTGGTCTTTTGGTTTTAAAAGTAGAGATATACCATTGTTATGTGAACCGGGGCCAAAATTACTAACCAGGAAGGTGGCAAAAAGATTGTATTTCTCATTTCGGAAAGTGAAGTTCCAGGCCTGAAGATAACCTTCATCAGGGAAGTGTTGGGTTTTAAAATCTTGGGAGAATAAACTCACCGTTGTTAGGAGTGAAAATAAAAGGGTAATCCAAGTCAGTCGAAAGATTTGCCGAAACACCGGCAAATCCTGTCGGGTATTCAAAAAGAATCAAGATATTTCTTAGGGATTCCCTTTAAATGGAGACTGTGCTCGGTTCAGAAAGAGCAAATAAATCTCCGAGACAAACGAGCGAAAAGACGGGGTGTTCTGTATTACCGATTTGTTTTAATCTTTCTCTTTCTTCTGCGATCCCATCAATATGAATCCAGGTTTCCGTCTGTTCTTCGGGCAAAATCCGACAAGCCACTTGGTATTCATAGGGGCCAAGCCTTGAGAAAAAAATTTGTACCGATTCAGGTGGGGAATCGGCCAAATGTCTACGGAAGGCAAACTGTTTGGATTTAGTTTCACCTCGCATTTCATAATAATGATTCAGAATTCGTAAGATATGTAAGAATTCATCTTTTTTTGTCACAAGCTCGCGCCAAAGGACTTCGGTTTCTTTCATATTTCTTGGGGGTAGAAGGAGATTGACTTTGGTTCTTAAAAAAGGATTCGCACTTGAAAAATACTTTCCCCTATCCAAGATGAACGAAACAGGCATGGTCACCGAGATATTAGAAATATTCTGGAAAGAGAAACTCCGGTTTGCCCAATACTGCTTTGATGAATTGGCTTCTTTGGATGCCAAGACCTTTGCCGAGAAAAGAACCAGTGGAAAATCTGCCGAATGGACTCTCCAACAAATGATCTCTTACGATCGCAATTTTAGTTTTTTCCTTCCACTCTCATTACGAATCAGCGGATTTTTCTTTTTTACGGCCTTCAGGGACCAAGACATTGAAAAAGACTTAGAAACCATTCGGGACAAATATAGACCTCCCGCTTTTCCAACTCATTTCTGGGAAATTCAGATTTCTAAAGCATCGGATCTCAAAATCAAAGCGACAGACCCAAAGGTAAAAGAACATTGTGAATCTTGGAAAGAGGTTCTCATTCGTTTGGAAGTTAAACTTTCTCAAGTTTCTGAACGAGATGCTTATAGAAAAAGATATACATCCCTTACGGGAATTCATACCATTTCAGGAGCGATCAATAATTCTACGGAATTTTGTCACTACATATGGAATTTACATATGGTAAATCCCACATAAACGTATTTATGCGAATCAAAAATTGAATGAGTTTAGGAGAAATCAATGGGAAAAATTAAAGTAAAAACACCGCTTGTTGAGTTAGACGGCGATGAAATGACAAGAATTATCTGGAAAGAAATTAAAGATCGTTTCATCTACCCTTATTTAGACATCACTTTAGAATACTATGACTTAGGTGTTGAATACCGTGACAAGACAGATGACCAAGTCACAGTCGATTCTGCTAACGCGATCAAAAAACACGGCGTGGGTGTTAAATGTGCAACTATCACTCCAAACGCTGACCGAGTAAAAGAATACAATCTAAAACAAGAATGGAAATCACCTAACGGAACTATCCGTGCCATCTTAGATGGAACTGTTTTCCGTAAACCAATCATCATCAAAAACATTCCAGCGGCAGTAAACTCTTGGAAAAAGCCAATTGCGATTGGAAGACATGCTTACGGTGATATATACCGTGACGTAGAAATCGCAGTAGATGGTCCAGGAAAAGTAGAACTTGTTTATACTGATGCTTCTGGAAAAGAAAAACAAAGATTACTTGTAAACGATTTTAAAGCGCCAGGTGTTGCTCTTGCGATGCATAACCTTGATGAATCCATCAAGTCATTTGCAAAGGCATGTTTCACTTACGCTATATCTGAAAAAATCAGCATCTGGTTTGCAACAAAAGATACGATCTCTAAAAAATACCATGCACGTTTCCGCGATATCTTTGATAACATGGCAAAAGAACAAGAAGCTGCTATGAAGGCTGCTGGTATTACTTATAGTTACTACCTAATTGATGATGCTGTTGCGCAAATCATGAAAAACGAAGGTGGACAACTTTGGGCGATGATGAACTACGACGGTGACGTTATGAGTGATATGGTTGCTTCTGGTTTTGGTTCTCTTGGACTTATGACTTCGGTTCTTGTGTCTCCAGACGGAAAATACGAATACGAAGCCGCACATGGAACTGTGACTCGTCACTACCGTAAATACCAAAAAGGAGAAACCACTTCTACAAACTCAGTGGCTTCTATTTTTGCTTGGACGGGAGCTCTTGCAAAACGTGGGGAACTAGATGGAACTCCAGAACTAGTAAACTTTGCAGTGAAATTGGAAGAAGCAATCATTGAAACTATCGAAGGTGGCGAAATGACAAAAGACCTACTTTCTCTTTCCACTGCAGCTAACAAAAAAGAATTGGATACTTTCCAATTTATGGAAGCTGTACAAAAACGTTTGGATGCGAAACTAAAATAAGATTCGTAAATTTCATACCCTGTCTTTTGGCAGGGTATGATGTTTTAACATAATATCCCTTCCTTTTTTCCCCTTTTTTTTAAATCAAATATTTCCTTGCAATTGGTCTGAGTGGTTGTAGATTCAATCTCCTTAATACTGAATAGAACATGGGATCACAGAAATTTTTAGAGATAAAAATTTTGTGAATTTCTGTTTCTGTGTTTCGTTTAAAAATTAAACAGAAGGTGACTCACTTTAAGTGAAGTTTGGAAGTCAAATAGGAAAATGATCGCTGAATTTATTGAATGGTATACGAATGAATTGCCTGGATTAAAATCTTCTGTCGAACTTTTCGATAAAGGGATTGGATATTTACAAAATCAAGGGTTTCAAATTGTACGAGTTAATATGGGAACACGTACCCTCCACCCGCAAGTGGAATCTTTGTCTTATACTTGGGTTCCTAAAAACAAAATCGAATATTTTGATGATTCCACAACTCCTTTATTACATTCAAGATCCACAATAGAATCTGAAAATGGATTTCTTCGGGAAGTGCGATTTCGATTGGGATCTTTGCAGACTTCTCAATTTGCTGTAAGTCCTGTTCAACATGTAATGTCTACCAAAAAGCCGTATTACTTTGGTTTTGCGGAAAATCAAGGAAAACCACGCCCTTATCCAATCCTAGATGATTTGGCTCCGCTCGGTGCTACAGGTTATTTAGCAGTTCCCATTTTACAAAAAGGGGTTAGTTATGCTTTTTTAAGTTTAGTGACAGACAAACCAAATGGTTGGTCTGACGAAGAACAAGGTTTTTTAAATCAGGTTTTAAAGATCCTGTCTTTGCAATGGATGAATTTCATTCAGAATGAATTAACGGAATCATTACTCAGTATATATTTGGGAAAACGAACCGGCTCTACGGTGTATTCGGGAAAAATTTATTTAGGGGAACTCGACAAAATCAAATCAGTGATTTGGTTTTCGGACATTCGTAATTATTCAGGGATGAGTGAAAAATTATCACCGCCGGAAATTATTCAGTTGTTAAATGATTATTTTGGTTTAGCTATTCCACTGATTGAAGCACATGGCGGAGAAGTATTGAAATTATTGGGAGACGGAATTTTAGCTGTATTTCCTTATTCCGAATCCAATAAAACCTTTGTTGGCAAAAAAGTCCTTCTCGCCGTTAGAAAGTTAGGTGAAAGTTTATTACAACACAACCAAACCAGAGAAAAGGATGAAAAACTTCCCATCCACCATGGAGTTGGTTTGCATTCCGGGGAAATCCTTTATGGAAACATTGGTTCCACAGAACGATTGGATTTTACGGTCATAGGAGAGGCAGTCAATTTAACGAGTCGCATTGCTGGGATGTGTGGGGAATTAGGGAAAGCAGTTTTGGCCTCCGAAAGTTTGGCAGAACAAATTCCTGTTCGTTGGGAAGAATTAGGGGAACACAAATTGAAAGGAATTAGTTCCCCAAAAAAGATATTTGCCATCTCCGAAAGAACGAAGCGGAAATGGTAAGATGAAATTTAAAAATTAAAATTTTAAATCAACGGACAATCACCCACTTGCCGGCTATCCAACTTAAATAGAGCGGAATGGAGGCTCCTTTTTTAGAAGTAAGGATGGGTTCTCCTTTATGATCGGTGACATTTAGGATTTGGTTGTTACACAGTAAGGTGAATTTGATATTATTTGTATCCAATTTCCAACTGGAACCAATGGCTTTTATCATATCGTTTATGGATTTAAGTTCCTCTGCTTCTACATACGGATAATAACGAACTTCTGAAGTGTCTTGTGCACGAAACTGGACCATCGAAAGTATTTTTTTCGGATCCTTTGTGTTTAAAGTTTTGGTAAGTTCAGTTGCAAACTCAATGGCCGAAGTTTCTTTTTCCTTTGTGAGTGAGATGATTTCTGCTTGTTTCCACAACTGACTTGGTGGAAGGAATGGCGGGTCAAATTCTAACTCAGTCCATTCTCCCAAGTTGGCATGTGTTTGGTCCGGCCACTGAAAGTGTTTTAGAGGAATTCCTTCGTCTGGGAACTGCCCTTTTTGACCTAACACAAGTTTGACTTCCGCTTCTTTTGGAAGACCTTCTTTTTCTTTCTGTTTGCCTTTGCGTTCTGACAGTCGAATTTTGATTTTGTTTTTGTTTTTCCCAGGTAAAATCCAGTAGTTGATGTCTGCTTGCCCAGAAGAATCTTCGTTAGATGATCCTCCTTTGACTTCATACCCATTGGCGTTTATCTCTAAATTAACTGAATTGTTTTTATAAGTGATGATATAATAACCTTCTTTGGGAAGTCCGAGAGAATTTGGATTTACTTCTCCAAAAATAGGCTGAATGCAGAGGGTTAAAACAAGAAAAAGGAACAAGATTCTTTGCATTTATGTTCTCCCACCGTTAGGTAACGAAGGATTCTAAATAAGAGAAAAGAATTGTCGATGAGAAATTAAATGACTAAATTATTTTTAAAAAGATTTTAGAAATTAAAATCAATCGAAGGGATAAAGTTATAGAAATTTTTTTCCATGGCGATCGAAAAAGAAATTTGTATTACAAGCCGAACAGTGCAACCTTCCATATTTTTCAGTCGGGATTGGATTACTGCAAGAAGGACAAAGGACAGTTTTGTTGATAAAAGTAGATAGACGAATATTATGGTCCAGTCGATCTAAAAATTTATATCGGATAAAGATTTGGGCGATGATAATTCCCATTAAAAAGGTGATTACTTGTCCGCCATAAACACTCCGCACTTGGTTATTTAATTCAACAATATAGAAATAGGATTGGATGAGAATCCAAATACTGAGACTGATAAAGATTGGTATATCACGGAAGGTAGCTTTTTCAAACACCATCGTACTTTTTACATTAGGAAAAAAAACAAAGTACATCCCAAGGATTCCTGATATGACCCCAGAGGTTCCGATCACTGGAATAATGGAATTCGTATGAAATAAAAAATAGGTTAGATTGGCTAGGATCCCAAAAAAAAGAAATAAGATAAAAAAGTAAAAATGTCCCACTACATCTTCTATATTGTCAGCGAACATGTATAAGTAGATTGCATTGGTAAGCCACTCGGTAAAAGAAGTATTAAAAAAGATCGAACCTACGATACTGAACCCAAACTCTTTTTTTGGTGTAAATGCATAGGAATCAATATTATCAAAGAATAATGTTAGCATTGTGATTAAAATAAAACCCAAGGTAAGGATTGGTTTTCTAAAATTGTGATTTGCTTTTTCAAATACAAACATTGTTAGTTGGTCGGGGACACTGCCAATTATTTTAATCAATGAATGTATTGCCAATCCCTTACTTTTTTAAAATAGAAAAAGGTTTAGCCATAGTAATACAGTTTTATGGGCCAAGTTTATTCGATTTTGATATTTTTAATACCAAAGATAAGAAAAGAAAGTAAACGCAAGAAGAATTCCATAAAACCATTCATCCCTTATTCCGAAATAAGGTTGTTTCGTATTTGGTTCTCGAACGATGTGAGGAAATAAATGTTTAAGATTTTGAAAGATACTTTATCATAATTCTAATCCTTCCGAATATATTTTAGTTAGTTCTGTCATAGGGTGGTAAAACAAAGTAAGCCGAGAACAATTTGTTTGCATCTTTAACCAGAATTCGAATCATCAATGAGAACAAGGAATAAATTCTCCCGTGAATGCAAGCACGCCTAGAGGACTCGGACGATCTGAGGCATTTTGACTTTGGTTATACAAATCTATAAAATATGGATTCACAGAATCATTTTGGCATTTAGATCCTTTATTTTGAATCATTTTCATATAGACCGAATCGAGATTGGTTAAAATAATTTTTCTATGAAGGTAAGCGGTCTTATCATATGATTTTTTCGTTGGTAACCTTCGGGTCGTATGGTATTTTCATTGTATTGGAACTATTCTATAGAAATGGGTTCCGTCTTGACTTTGGTAGATCTAACTATATTCTCGAAATAGTTTCCATTTTGGTGCAAATCATTGTCTTCCCTAGATTGGTTTTCTATTTTAGAAGTGGCACGTGGGAAAGAAGTCGCGTAATAAATTTATATTGGTATCTGTTAGGTGTATTAAAATCTGGAAGAGTAGAGACCCGAAATGAATGAAATAAAATACATACAAAAATTAGAAGACCTATCTTCTTTTTCCTTACATCATCACAACTTTTTCGGTAATAGATATCAGAAATACTACCCTGAGTTTTTTTTATCCATTACGACTATTATCTCTGTTGTGATATTCTTTACGACATATCCAAAAGAAATTAACATTTTTGCAGTCCTGTATATGTTTTTAAACATTCTTTATTATGTTTACCTTCGTTTGACTCGAAAAAGGAAGCTGATTAAATACTTCAACAAATTCTATACGGAGGGAAGGGAATTTATTGAATCGGAATTAACCATTCTGTTTGAAGATTCATTTATACTGACCCAATCCAAAAACGTGGAGTCAAAAATTCCCTATGAAAATCTTGTTAGGTTGTCCATTGGAACAGAAGCCCTTTACATATATATCTCGAACATTCAGGCTCTGATTTTACCCAATCGGATTTTTCATTCTCCCTCGGATAGTCAGGCAATCATCCACTTTTTGATTCAGAAGAATGGAAATCTGATCTACCCTTAAAAATGGGAGAATTCTCTCTGGCTTTGGATTTAGCTGTAGATTTCCATTAAATGTTAGCTAAACGGTCGATTCCTTCCTCTTCTGAATTTAGAAAAAAAACATCTTTCCCTGAGTTCATTTCGTAGATAAAATCATTTACACTTTTGCTGGAATAAATAGAAAAATCGCCGATGATTGCTAGTTTCATCCGGTAGTTGATTATTTTTTGTAATACGACTCCAGCAAGTCCCGATTTTAAATCAAAGAAGTCTTCCGCAAAATGAGATAGTTTCAATATAAAACGATCACATCCAGAGTCGTATTGAATTGTCGCAAACAAATCCAGAGCAGAGGATCCGTCTGTGATCAGAGTTTCGTTTGAGTCGACTACTGCGATTTCTATATTATTTTTGTTAATTTTACGAACATTCATTGGTGATTCTGTCAGTTCCATTTTAAAACTATAGTGGAATTCTTCCTTAGGTTTCTCTTTAGACAGGTTGGGCTCTGCATTCACATGGAAATTCTTGGAAGGAAACGGAAAAAAACAAATCCCAAATCCGTCCGCTGAAGTTAACTACCAGAGTTTTCTCCAAAAATTGGATTGACATTTTTAAATTATATATCCAAGTAATTATATAACCAATTAGTTATGCAAACACTCGATGCCACATTTTCAGCTCTTGCTGACCCCACACGTCGGGCCATTTTGATGCGCCTTGCGAAAGGGGACTTAACTGTTATGGAGTTGGCCAAACCTTTTAACATGAGCCAACCCGCTATTTCCAAACACCTCAAAGTTTTGGAACAAGCCGGACTTGTTTCCACAACGGTTCGAGCCCAGGAAAGGCCTCGCCGGTTGGAAACAGCACCACTCAAAACAGCCATTGACTGGATCGAAAAATACCGCCAGATGTGGGAGAAACGATATCAGGTGTTAGATGGACTACTTATCGAATTACAAACAATACAAACCAAAGGGGATAAGAAAAGATGAATACAGACAAAAATGAAGTAAAGATGGAACATCGAGGTGAAACTGAAGTTGTGTTTACGAGGTACTTCGACGCACCACGTGAATTGGTATTCGATTGTCACACTAAACCCGATCTGATGCGCCGATGGCTGATTGGTCCCGAAGGTATGGTTCTTGAAACTTGCGAACAAGATCTGAAAGTCGGTGGCAAATACTTGTATCTTTATATGGATGCAAAGGGAAACAAATCCGGCGTTTATGGATCATTTCGGGAAGTGATTGTACCTGAAAGATTAGCCAATACCGAGAATTACATCATGGACATGTCGACCTTCGATCCGAGTGCCCCCGAAAATCCGAATGCTACATTTGAGTCGCGGACCTTCACTACCGAAGGAAATAGGACACTCATGACACACCTATGCAGATATGCTTCCGCCGAAGTGTGTAAGATGATGGTTGAATCCGGAGCAGCCGATGGGATGGCGGAATGTTACTTGGAGTTAGATAAATTATTGGTAGAAATCGTATAGAGATTGTATCCATGTCTTGTGCGATTTTGCTCGGGCATGGATCATACACTTTTGTAGTAAAGCACTAAACACTACTTAGACGGTTGATTGCTTCCTCTTCCGAATTCAGAAAAAAAACATCCTTCCCAGAATTCATTTCATAAATAAAATCATTTAGACTTTTGCTGGAATAAATAGAAAAATCCCCAACAATAGCCAGTTTCATTCGGTAGTTCACAATCTTTTGTAATACATCCCCTGCAAGACCAGTTTTTAAATCGAAGAAACTTTCGGGGATCTGAGATTGTTTCAATACAAAGCGCTCAGTTCCTGATTCATATTGTGTTGTTGCAAAAAAGTCAAGGGCTGAGGAACCATCGGTGAAAACGATTTCCGTTGTATCAACCACTGCGATATCAATATTGTTTTTTTGTATTTTGCGAATGTTCATTAAATCAAATTCCTATTGGAAAGGCTATTTGTGAATTCCGATTCTACCTTCAAAGGTGATCTCAGTCAAACTTTGAGAAGACCTTATCGATGCAAATATGAAGGGCGCTGAGATTTCGTAAAACTTAAGACAGCCGAATGTTTTTTGGCGATTTTGATAACCTGTTGCATTTAGGTAATAAATTTTCTTGTAAATCTAGTTATGTTTTAGAAAGTTAGATTGTCTCCTTGTATGATGTTGGCTTAAAAGAATGTTAAGAAAAATATTCACATCTATATTGTTATTCGGAATATCTATCTCTGTATTCTGTAAATTCCTTGAGACATTTGATTTTCAGTGCTTAAATGATGAGTTTATTTCCAAAGTAATTGATCAGGAACATCAAAATTCGGAAGCTCCCTGTGATGGAAAAACCCATAGCTTCGAAGATTGTTTTTGTCAGAAAGATTATTCTATCTTCGAATCGACGAAGTATTTCAAACCTGTTTTTATCGTTTTTTCCGTATCCTTTATTTCTGATATTTCAATCTCTCTAATTGACCATCTTGAATACCAAAATCCTGAGCTGGTATTTTCAGATCTCTATTTTTCCCAACAACTAACTCACACTAAACTTCAAATCTGATATAAAGCCTACTTCTTCTTTAGCTTTATATTGTATTGGAGTAAAATATGTTATTATTAAGGAATGCGTTTGCGTTCAGCTTCGTCTTGGCGTTGCCGTTATATTCTCAGTCTTTTTCTCTTGATCAGATACTGAGTATTGCCGAATCCAAAGCGGATTTAATCCTCTCTGGACAGGCGAAAGTAGAAGAAGCTGAAAATTTAAAACAAAAAGCGGGAAAATACAAGAACCCGAACATTTCTTTGGATTACGGTAGAAGACGGGCAAGTAATGAATCTGGTCCCGAATACGCATTGGGATTAAGCCAAGACTTCTACTATCCAGGAAAGAGAGACTTACGAATCAAAATTGCCGAAGCAAGTGAAAAGTCACTTTTGGCAGAGTTAGAACAAAGTAAGTTAGAGTATAGGTTCAGTGTGATTAAGTTGGTATACTCTTACTTAATCGCTTCAGAAAAGGCTTCTCACATTAAGGATAGGATCAAGCGAGTCTCTCAAATTGAATCCTATATCGAGAAGAAAGTTTTCGTTTCTCCTGAAACAAAAGTTGAGTTGTATCTTGTGCAAAATCGTTTGTTAACCCTTCAAAAGCACCTGATTGTTCTTGAGAAAAATAGATCGGTAGAATGGGAGAAACTGAATTTTTTCTTAGGTTTGGAAAAGGAAATTTCAATTCGATCTCCTTGGCTTCAGAAAGGAAAACCTCTACCTAAAAGTGATCTTTTGTCAGTAATGATTAGTAAGAATCCTGTATTAAAACAATCTCAGAGTAGAATTCAACAAGCAAAGGAAGAAGTAGAACTTGCAAGATTAGATAAGTATTCGGATATAAAATTGCAAGGTTCGATTGGAGAAGATAAGTCGGGGGTTGCCAATAGATTCTTTGACTTAGGTGTCTCGTTTGCTCTACCTTCGTTGGACACTAACGAGGATGTTGTGAAGAGTATGCAAGCTAGAACCTTATCAGAGAATTATCTTCTCAATCATCAAATAAGAATCTTAACGACCAGGCTAAACTCCAGCTTAATAGAATACGATTCCATTAACAAATCCTTAGATAAATTTTCCATTTCTCTAGTTTCTTCCATAGAACAAAAGCTGAGTTATGCGGACAATGAATTTATCAAAGGTCGCATAAGCCTAATTAATTATTTGGAACTTGAAACACAACTTCATGAAACTCATGAAGCTATATACGACTATCAAATGCAGTTTGTGGACAACATTACCGAGATTTTGTTTTTAACTAATAATCCTGATTTTGAAGGAGCCATCAATGTTAAGTAGAATATTAGAGTATTCGCTAAAGAATAGAGGTTTTGTAATCATTTTTTCGTTTCTGCTGATCTCTTTAGGATTGTATTCTTTGTCGAGGGTTTCTCTTGATGCATTGCCAGACATTTCTAATGTAATCGTCGAAGTGAATACAAAATCAGGTTCTTTAGATCCAGAACTGGTAGAGAAAACAATAACATTCTTTATCGAAACGGAGTTATCGGGAATTCCTGGTGTGGTAGATATTAGGTCATTGTCCAAGTTCGGATTGTCTAATGTGGTTTTGACTTTTGAAGATGGCACTGATGTTTATCGTGCTAGGCAAATCGTAATGGAACGACTTCAGAATGTAAAAGATAGAATCCCACCTTGGGCTATGCCTGAATTAACACCTATTACTACAGGGCTTGGCGAGATATTGATGTATTCTGTCACTGCAAAATCTGGCTCTAAGTTAGATATGTTAGATGAATCAGAAAAACTGACGTATCTCCGAACGATACAGGATTTAAGTATAAGAAATCAAATCAGATCTAATGTGAAAAATATTGCTGAAGTGGATACGATAGGAGGATATGCACAAGAAATACATATTGACTTAATTCCAAATAAGTTAAAAGCACAAAGCATTAGTATTAATGAGATCATTAATGCTCTTGATTCCGTTGGAGATAACTTTGGCGGAGGTTATATAGAGAAAAACGATGAAATGATCATTGCAAGATCTTTCGGAAGTGGATTGAAATTGGAAGAATTGAAAAAAATTCCAATCCGTCAGAATGGTTTAGGTAATTTAGTTCGAGTAGGTGATGTCGCCGTCGTAAGAGTTCATGGGATGCAGAGGTTAGGATCAGCAACGCATAACGGAAAAGAAATCGTTCTTGGGACAGTGATGATGTTGATGGGATCGAATAGCAGGGAAACTGTAAGTGAATTGAAAGACTTCTTGGACAAGATCCAATTGCCCGAAGATGTAGAGATCAACATATTAAGCGAAAGAAGTTTTCTTGTGAATGCTACGATTGCAACGATATTTAAAAATTTAACGGAAGGTGCACTACTTGTTGTATTGATTCTTTTTCTGGCTCTGGGAAATTTCAGGGCATCCATTTTTGTAGCAATCATCATTCCTCTTTCTATGTTGTTCACCGCAATAGGGATGTATTATTTTAACATATCTGCAAATTTAATGAGCCTGGGTGCAATTGATTTTGGGTTACTCGTTGATGCCGCGATCGTTATGGTCGAGAATGTGCTTGCGAAGAGAGAAGAGTTAGGTGATAGTCCCGTTTCTGATCCAATAACATTTGTATTGGAAGCTTCTCGGGAAATTTTGGCACCTGTCACGTCCGGTATCATTATAGTCGCAACTGTGTATGTCCCGATTCTAACTTTGGATGGAGTGGAAGGGAAGATGTTTCGTCCTATGGCAGAGGCAGTATTGTTAGCACTTGGCGGTAGTTATTTAATCACATTACTCGTTATTCCAACGTTATGTTTGTTCATAGTGAAAGGATATATCCAAAAATCTAAAAAGAACGGCAGGTTCGATAAAATTAAGAATTTATATGTTCCTATCCTACTTTTCGGATTTAAACAGAGGCGATTTGCTTTATTAACTGCAGTTTCTTTGTTCTGTGTTTCTTGCTTAATATTCTTTAGATTAGGTGGCGATTTTATTCCTCAATTGAAAGAGGGAGATATGATGATTACTGTTGTTCGGGATAGTAATATCAGTTTATCCAAATCCACCGAAATGCAGAAGAAAATGGAGACTTTTTTGCGTGGATTTAAAGAAGTTGAGTATGTGTTTTCAAGAACTGGGACTACCGAAGTTGCTAATGATCCAATGGGAATTTATATGTCGGATACTTTTGTTATCCTTAAAAAGGACTCAATCGATTCTTTGATTCGAGAAAAGAACTGGAATGAATTTATAGAAAGGTTAAGGGTTCGCTTAAATGATGAATTTCCTGAGGATGAAATATCCATTGGACAACCTGTAGAAGCAAGATTCAACGAGTTATTGGAAGGTAGTCGTGCTGATATTACTTTTCGTATTTTAGGAAACGATTTAGAGACATTAATTTTACTTCAAAACGCTGCTGAAGAGAATTTGAAATCAATCGATGGAGTAGGTGATGTTGAACTTGATCCTATTTTAGCTCTAAGGCACGGCAAAGTTTTGGATTTTAAACCTGATTATGATCGTATCCTTCGGTATGGTATCACCATTCAAGATTTCAACAATACATATAATGCATACCTAAGTGGTAGAAGTGTTGGCAACTACTATGAAAACGATAAAAAATTTCCTATTGTTGTGAAGCTTGCGGAAGAATACCGTGAGTCTCTTTCCGATTTAAGCCAATTGCCGATAGGAACGCTGGATTTGGGTGCTGTTTCTATGCGTGAGGTTTCTAATTATACTTTGGAAAAAAAAGTAATGACTATTTCTCGGAGTAACGGTAGGCGTTATGCTGCGATTTCTATTAATTTGGAAAACCGTGATATGGAGAGTTTTGTTAAAGAAGCAAAGGAGAAAATTAATTCAAACCTTAGTATTCCAAATAATTATCAGGTTTTTTGGGGAGGGCAATTTAAAAACTTAGAGAAGGCAAAGTCAAAACTTGCGATCGTTGTTCCCGTTACTTTGTTCGCTATATTTTTTCTTTTACTCAAAAGTTTAAATAGTTATAAACAAGCGATTTTGGTTTATTTAAGTATACCCTTTGCAACGACAGGCGGTATCTTCGCTCTTTATTTAAGAGGAATGAACTTTAGCATTTCAGCAGCCATTGGATTTATCGCCTTATCTGGCATTGCCATACTCAATGGAGTTGTAAAAATACATAATATAAATCAGTTACGTAAGAGCGGAATGTCTCTTAAAGAAGCTGTCCAAGAAGCTGCTGTATCGAGACTAAGACCTGTATTAATGACAGCCTTGGTTGCATCTTTAGGATTTATTCCTATGGCAATCGGTGAAGGATTAGGTGCGGAAGTGCAAATGCCGTTGGCAACTGTAGTCATAGGTGGGCTTGTTTCCTCCACCTTGTTAACGTTATTCCTACTTCCCGTGTTTTACGAATGGCTTGAGGAAGATTAAACAGAATACGAATTATTTTGCGATTATAAGTGAGGAAATTGATCATGAAAGATAAATATATTCAGAAAGCTCCGGTTAAGTCTCTTTGTTGCGCAGAAGACGAAAACGAATACTCTAAAGTAGATATAAAAAGATTGAAAAATGAATCGGATAATCATGAACATGGCGAAGATAATGAGCATGATCATAGTCATCCGATAAAAATATTTTTGCCGAGTATCATCTCTCTAGCGTTATTACTCGGTGCTATTTTTTTCGATAATGTATTAAAGCCAGAATGGTTTAAAGGTTGGGTTAGGATTCTTTGGTATCTACTTTCTTATACTCCTGTTGGCTTGCCTGTATTGAAAGAAGCTGGCATTAATATTGGAAAAGGAGAAATTTTTTCTGAGTTCTTCTTAATGAGTATTGCTACGATCGGAGCATTTGCCATAGGCGAATATCCAGAAGGTGTTGCAGTCATGTTATTTTATGCCATTGGGGAGGTTTTTCAAAACATAGCAGTAAAAAGGGCGAAGTCTAGCATCAAGTCTTTACTTGATCAAAGACCTGAAGAAGTTACGGTGTTAAGAAATAATCTACAACAAACAGTAAAGGCAGAAAGTGTTACTATTGATGAGATTATACAACTTAAACCTGGAGAAAAGCTTGGTCTTGATGGTATATTATTGTCAGAAATAACATCGTTCAACACAGCAGCTTTAACTGGTGAAAGTAAACCTGATACTAAAACAAAAGGTGATACCGTATTGGCGGGTATGATTAACCTTAATACAGTTGCCCAAGTAAAAGTAACAGCGGCATATACTGATAGTAAACTTAGTAAGATCTTGGAGTTGGTACAAAACGCTACTTCTAGGAAAGCACCTACAGAATTACTTATTAGGAAATTCGCAAAGATTTATACACCTATTGTTGTTCTGTTAGCTATAGCAACATGTTTGCTCCCTTATTTTTTTATATCAGATTATCAATTTAACGATTGGTTGTATCGGTCTTTGGTGTTTCTAGTTATTTCTTGCCCTTGTGCATTAGTGATAAGCATTCCTTTGGGTTACTTCGGTGGCATTGGTGCAGCTAGTCGAAACGGTATCTTGTTCAAAGGTAGTAATTTTTTAGATGCTCTTGCTAGCATTCAAAACCTAGTAATGGATAAAACTGGGACAATGACAGAGGGAGTTTTTAAAGTTCAGGAAGTTGTTTTTAATCCAGGATTTAACCAAATTGAAATTCTAAAAATGGTAAAAGCTCTGGAAAGTCATAGTAGTCATCCAGTAGCAACTGCTATCGTCGACTTTGTTGACTCAGTAAGTGATGAGATTTTCTTACAGAGTGTAGAGGAAATCCCTGGATATGGGTTAAAAGCTGAGGTAGATGGAAAGCAGTTATTAGTCGGGAATTTTAAGCTGATGGATAAATTTGCCATCGTTTACGACATTGATCCGAAGAATATTGTTTATACGGTCATTGCGGTCGCTTACGATAAAGAGTTTATCGGTTATATTACCATTGCTGATCGCATAAAAGAAGATGCACAAATCACAATTGATAAGTTAAATTTGCTTGGTGTAAAATCAACAATGCTAAGTGGCGATAAAAGCACGATAGTGAAATTTGTTGCAGAAAAACTAGGCATACAGAGTGCTTTTGGGGATTTGCTTCCCGAAGATAAAGTCAACAAGATAAAGGAAATCAAATCGAAAGGAGAAACCGTAGCTTTTGTCGGAGACGGGGTTAATGATGCACCTGTTGTCGCGTTAAGTGACGTGGGTATTGCAATGGGTGGTTTAGGAAGTGATGCCACAATTGAAACTGCTGATGTAGTAATACAAGACGACAAACCAAGTAAAATACCTATGGCAATCAATATCGGGAAGCAGACAAGACTGATTGTTTGGCAAAATATCATTCTAGCTTTTGTGGTAAAAGGTATTGTACTGATCTTGGGTGCAGGTGGACTGGCAACAATGTGGGAAGCTGTTTTCGCAGATGTCGGGGTTGCACTTCTCGCGATTTTAAATTCAGTCAGATTGCAGATGAAAAAATTCGCAATTAAATAGTGAATTTTATTAAGTCATTTGAAGTTTTCATGTAATTAATAGGAGATATTTATGTTATTAGAAACCGTTTTTGTTGGAATTTTATTTATAATTTATTTAGTTTTATGGAAAACTAAAAGAATGATTCAGAAAAAAAGAACTGGAAAAGATCCAGAAGTCATTGGGCAATCGAAATCGAATTTGCAAGCCTTAATGAATATTCTTTTTAAAGCGATAACTTATTATGTAATACTGATAATCGGAATTCATACTTTTAAACTAAATTTCTATGGGTTAAATGTTCCATTCAATCTGTTGATTGGAATCGAATGGGATTTTACGGGTTTTGTTGTTGGGTTGGTTGGACTTTCTTTTTGTTTGTATGCACAAATAAAAATGAAAAATTCTTGGCGAGTCGGTATAGATGAGAATTCGAAAGAGGAATTGATTACTGATGGTATCTTTCGTTTAGTAAGAAATCCTACGTATCTAGGATTGTTTCTTCTGAATTTTGGTGTTTGGATTATTTGGCCGACTCACTTAGTTTTTTATTTAAACATTGTTTTTGTTTTGTTATTTGAAATACAAGTTCGCTGCGAGGAAGATTTTCTAGAAAATGTGTATGGAGAGGACTATAAGTTATACAAAGAAAAATCATATAGATACCTTCCTTTCTTATATTAGAATTACTTTTTCGCCTTTGAAAGAGTCCGGATATTTGTGAGAATCAGAATTGTGACTGATATCCTTACAATTGAGATTCGGACTATCTTTCTGACAGTTTAATGGTTGTTTGCTGATAGACTCACCCCTACCAACCAATCTCCTTCTTATCCCGAAAGAACTTTCCAGTCGGTCCACTATCAGGTAAAGTGGCCGCCCATACAATGGTTTCTGCCCCTTTCTCCACAGGCCTTGTGGCACTCGCTCCCCCCATATCGGTTTTTACCCAACCAGGACAAACAGAATTGATTTTGATGTTTTTACCTGCGGCCTCAACACTCGATAGACTTGTGAGTGCATTGATTGCTGTTTTGGAAATGCGGTAAGCGGGATAGCCACCACCCATATCGGATAGTTGTCCCATCCCTGAGCTAACATTCACTATACGACCGTAATCATTTTGTATCATCATTGGCAGAAATGTTTGGATCAAACGGAGTGGGCCGTATAAATTTACAAGTAGAGTTCGATGTAAATCTTCGCTTGAGGTATCAAAGAAGGAACCTGGATCGGCAAAGATCCCGGCATTGTTCACAAGGATATCCAATTTACCGAAACTTCCTGTGATAGTGTCAAGGGCCTCACTGATACTTTGTTCTTTGGAAACATCCAGAGAGAGGATTTCTCCTTTTCCCACTGCTTTCACTGCCGCTAAAGTATCTTCGGCCTCTCCAGGATTTCTGGCACCAATGAGAACATAGATTCCTTGTTTTGCCAGATCAATGGAGACTTGTTTCCCTATCCCTCGGTTGGCCCCTGTGACAAGTGCGATGCGTTCCTTGGATGCTTTCATAGAAATCAAATCTCCCTTTTTGTAGATTTATTAGCCTACAAGTTATCTATAGACTGTTTTTACTTGGACTTAGATAGTTCTGTGAGCCATTTTTCAGTTTGTGCCTCAATAAATGTTTTGTCAGTGATCACCCATTTCGACATTAGAACATGCATTCCATTTTCCACGGCTACCTTTCGGTTGAGTGGATTTGGAGTTTTATCTAACCCAAAGTTGGTATATCCTTCTAACATTTTTGGAACACTCGCTGTTGGATCTTGTTCTTTTTCGTTTTTATAGTAGTACAAAAGTAAGGCGGGTGAAGTTACCTTACGAAATACCGCAGGTACTGCTGCATAGTTTTTTAAATCATTCACACCCACAAGAGCTGAAAAGTATTGTTCCGGATACCAAAAATTGTTTCGTTCTGGTAACACCTTAGGATTGTTATTGTGGGAAGAGGATCTAACTTTTCCTTTCAGTAAATGAATGAAGGTCAGTCCACCAGGATAGTTGAGTATATTCAAACTTCCATCCACAGGTGCATAGAATGGATTTGCTAAAACAAGACCATCCACTTCTTCGGGATATTCAGAAGCAAGCCAAGTGGCAAGGAGTCCTCCCATCGAACTTCCAAACACAACCACACGATCTCCTTGCGATTGCATCATGTATAAAGCTTCACGAGATGCATCTAGATAGTTATTAAAGTTTTGATCTCTTTGGTCTTCTTTGTTGGTTCCGTGCCCCGGCAAACGGAGTAGATAGGTATTGGCTTTAAATTTTTTAGCCAATTTTTCCATTACCTCTTCACCTTCTGCACGAGAAGCACCAAACCCATGAATGTATAAAAATGCTAAGGGAGTTTTTTTACCGAAACTGATGTAACGTTCTTCGTTTCCTGGTCTATGGTTTTTGCGTTTGCTTTCGGCTAACTTCTCTTGAAAGTAAACTTCAAAGTTCGCATAACTTAAATTTGCTTTTGGTTCATATTTGGGACGACCCGCACAGGAAATTAAAACAAAGGAAACGGTGATGAGGAGAACAGCAGACAGCTGTCGAAGGTTGTGGAATAAAGAACACGATTTAGCCATACAAATGGAAAATAATACATTGGATTTGCTTTCTTGTAAAGAGAGAAAAACCCTTGGCACAGGAAGGGTCGTACGAAAAAAGGTAGTAAATACCCCATTCTCATAAGGAACATCCCGGAATGTATAGCCAATTCACAGAGCAACAACTTGAAATCAGAGATTTAGTTCGTAACTTCGTCAAAAAAGAAATCCCGCATGAAGTAGCCTTGCACTGGGATGAGAAAAACCAACACCCAACGGAACTCATCAATAAAATGCGTTCGGAACTAGGAATTAACGGTCTTGTCATTCCTGAAGAATACGGTGGATGGGGACTTGGTGCGATCGAACAGTGTTTAGCCATCGAGGAGCTTTCTCGTGGATGCCTTGGAATCGCATTAGGATTTGCTTACACTGGTCTTGGAATCCTTCCAATTCTAAAAGGTGCGACTCACGAACAAAAACTCAAATGGCTTCCAGACATTGCTGAAGGTAAGTTCGGAGTTTCTTTCTGTTTGTCAGAACCAGGTGCTGGATCTGACGTTCCAGGAATGACGACTCGTGCTGAGAAAAAAGGCGACAAATGGATCATCAACGGTGCAAAACAATGGATCACCGGAGCCTCTGATGCACAAGCCTTTACTGTATTTGCTTATACTGATAAAAACCGTGGAACACGTGGTGTTTCATGTTTCTACGTTCCACGTAACGCAAAAGGTCTTACTGTTGGTAAAAAAGAAGATAAACTCGGAATTAGAGCATCTTCTACTCACCAAGTGATCTTTGAAGATTGTGAAGTAGGTGAAGATGCACTCGTAGGAAAAGAAAATCTAGGTTTCGTTTACGCTCTCCAAACTTTGAATGCTTCTCGTCCATTCGTAGCAGTTATGGGTGTGGGTGTGGCGCAAGCAGCACTTGACCATGCAGCTCGTTACGCTCGTGAGAGAGAACAGTTCGGTGTTAAAATCGGAACTTTCCAAGCAGTGCAACACATGTTAGCTGATATGTCTATCAAAGTAGAAACTGCAAGAGAAATCACTTACAAAGCAGCTCGTCTTTCTGATGCAAACGATCCTAACCTTCCAAAATACTCTGCGATTGCAAAAGCATACGCTTCTGAATGTGCGGTTCAGTGTGCTACTGACGCCGTTCAAATTTTTGGTGGATACGGATACACAAAAGAGTATCCAGTTGAGAAGTTAATGAGAGATTCTAAAATCCTCACAATCTTCGAAGGAACCACTCAAATCCAAAAGAACGAAATTGCAGCTTACGTAATTAAAGAAGCAGCTTCTAAAAAAGACTAAGATCTTCAAAAAGAAAGTCGTTCGAAAGGAAAGCCTCCAGGAATGGGGGCTTTTTTTTTTGGGGCTGTGGGGGTACAGGATTGATGTATGTATCCCCACCCTGAATTGGGCGGGGTGCGACCACCCGCCGCCCAATGTCTTCCCTATACAACACCTTCCCATTTCTTTCCACCGAAATATTGTATTTGCAAATTTTAATATTCAGAAGTTCATCTTTTTAAATTTATGAATCAAAATTTCACAATTCGAGTGGTCGAAACCCAAGATCCAAACTCGCAACTTTGTTTGGATCATCTTTGGGAAGAAATCCAAAATCGTTATGGATTCCAAGCGCCCAATCCAATGAACTTCCATGATTTTTTACCACCAAAGGGTAGATTCTTCATCGCAGAACATAATGAAACAAAGGAAGTTTTAGGATCAGCCGCATATACAAAATTCAATAACGCTCAGTGTGAGTTGGACGCAGTGTTTGTATTTTCCCAGTTTCGGAAAAAAAATGTCGCCAAGTCATTGTTAAGTGAAATAGAAAAACAAGCACGAAGCGATCATTATTCTTCTATGGTCCTACGGGCAGGTGCCCCCCAGCCAGAAGCTCTTGCATTATACAAAAACTTTGGATTTAAAGAAATTCACGCATTTGGTAAATGGGTTTCAGATCCTACCGCCATTTGTTTTGAGAAAAAAATAACTTAACTCTTTTTCTTTGGCCGCCCGTGCGGGCTACTTCGGAGTCCGCGTTCGCTTCCCCCTGATTTGTCTGTCGTCAAATCAGGGTGCCTACGGCATCCTTCGTATCCCTGGCGGTTCATTTTTATTTAATCAATGTTAGGTTTTTGTATTCGATAAAAATACGGATCCTTACTTTTCTACTACGAGAGGAAAACTTTTGATTATTTGATAAGTATTAGTCCTAAAGTAGGTCTCTGGTTCAAAAACGGATACTGTTCTATAAATATTAGAATTATTTAAAAAATCCCCTTTACGTAAGAAATTTGGTTATTATGTTTTTGGAATGTTTCAAAAAACACTCTCTTTCGCTTTCGCCTTTATCTTCACAATCCAATGCGCACGTGATAAAAAAGATACGGATTTTACTTCGTTAGCACTTCTTGCGTTACTGAACAGTTCGTCTTGTACTACAACCTTTGGGGCAGGAGTGCCTGAGTGGATTCAAACTAGTTTCACTTGTGTTACTGTGTCTGTCAGCGGATCTAATTATGTATTTAAGTTTAATTCAGTTCCTACTTATAAGAGCATTTATTGGGGTTCTTCAAGTGCGAATTACGAAACGACTATGTATGCGAATTCAGGACAAACAAATGCTGCAAATCCTAATTTAATCAAATCACAAAACTATACCTTAACGGTTCCTATGAACAATACTGATACAACAGCAACCACTTCCGGATTCGGAATGATTGGAGTTTCCACCAATGGAATTGCCATTTATAATGACCAAGCTGCTCCCGGTGATTCCCTCTCTACAGAATATTATACATTTGATTCTGCCCAAGGACATCCAACCAATACTGGAGCTTATCATTATCATGTAGAACCACCAAAAATTTCGAATAACGATAGTAAGTTGGTTGGAATTGCCAAAGACGGGTATCTGATTTTTGGGAAAAAACACGATTCGACCACAGCGAATTTAACCACTGGATTTACTTTAGGTGATGCCAATAGTAGTACAAAGTGTACGGATGCTGCTAATAATGCATCAGTGCCTACCACTTGGTCGGGAGCCAGTAATTACAATACGTCTAAAACCGCCGGAACTGCTCGACATTATCATGTGAATAATGGAACTGAGGTCAATGGAATTATTCTTTCTGGTAAACTCATCGGTCAAGGTGGCTCCACAAACTAATTTCCCAAATTACAAACATGGAATTAATCAAATTAAGATCGATTTTTCTATTTTCGATTTTTATCACCTCTCTGGTTCATTGTGGAGAGGTGGTGATGGATCATGATCCAGATTTGAGTCTTGGATTAGAAAGTATCTACTATTATAAAGGTCAGAAATTTTCAGGAAAAATGAAATCAATCCATCCAAATGGAACTGTGCGGATCACTACTTTTTTGAACGGGTTAGAAGATGGGTTAACTTCGGATACCTATCCAAACGGCCAAATCAGCGCTGAATATTTTTACAAACAAGGGAAACGTATAGGAACTCATCGAGGTTGGTATGAGGATGGCAAAGCTAGATTCCAATTTTCCTATATTGACGACTTGGCCGATGGAGACCATTGGGAATGGTACGAAAGTGGAAAGGTTTTTCGATACGCCAAATTTAACAAAGGTTTAAATGTCGGAACAAAAGTTTGGCGTAAAGATGGTAAGATTTATTCCAATTATACTTATTCTCCTGAAAGATTGTATGGAGTTGTTGGATCAAAATTATGTTTTAAATTAAAAGGTGATGAGACCAATCAAAAAACAGTAATCAATCCATGATCATTTTGAATCGTTATATTATTTATATTTTATTTATTATCATCAATTTTTCCTCTTGTGGTTGGTATCACCGTGAGGAAGGAGAAAAAGATTCCAATTTAACGTTCTTTGATACTCCAAAAAAAGATAAGTTACCTTATTATCGAGGTAAAGATTTAGAAGCTTTTTGGGTGGATAAAAATGAAGAACCAAATTCTGCAAGAAAGGTAGACCCTTTTATATTTCAAAACCAACTAGGTCAAAACATAGACGAATCCCACTTTAAAGGAAAAATTACAGTCGTATCGTTTTTCTTTGCTAGGTGCCACGGAATTTGTCCTAATATTATTAGAAATTTGAAATTTGTTCAATCTGAAATTACAAATACTAAAAATATTCAAATTGTTTCTTACTCAGTAACTCCTGATTTAGATACTCCGGCGGAATTAAAAAAATTTGCGGAGGAAAAGGGAATTTATTCCAAAAACTGGAATTTGTTAACAGGCGACCGTGAAAAAATCTTTGCAGTAGCTCGTAATACTTTTCAAGCAGATACTAACACAATTAATAAAAACCCTATAAAAGATTTTGTTCACTCGGAACAAATATTTTTAATCGATCCTAATTTAAACTTTCGTGGAGTTTATAATGGAAATCGAGGTGAGTCTATAAAAACCATGTTAGACGACATGAAACTGTTAGTTGGAGAATTTTCATTCATTCAGTAACGAATTTCCAGATTGGTTTTTTTTGATACAAATTAAAAAAAAGGCTGACTTCGAATTCCTTTGCTACAAAAATCATACTTCTGTTTTAGGAAGCGGTTTTTTGTGAAAAAAAACAAAAAAGAAAATTTAATCCCACCTTCTTCGGTAAAAGGAGAAGACAAAAAGCAAGAGCTGATCCTAAGACAAATGGAAACTCTTGGGAAACTCGGCCATTGGGAGGTCGATTTTGTTAATCAAACTTTACATTGGTCGGAAGGTGTTTTTCGCATTTTAGAAATGGATCCTTCATCGATGCCAGTCGACTTGGAGAAAGGATATTTATTTGTCCACCCAGAGGACCGAGAACTTGCGACCTTACATATGAATGAGGTTTTAGAAAAAGGAATCAGCTACGATTTAGAATGTAGGCTTGTGACCACCACCGGCAAAGTCAAATTTGTGCATTCCCGCGCTGAGGTAGTTCGCAATGAAAAAAATGAACCAATGCAAATTGTCGGAATTTTCCAAGATGTTACGGAACAAAGAGAAGCTTATTATAAATTAAAACAGCAAGAGATGCGTTTAAGCACCATTCTCCAGTCGGAACCGGAATGTGTAAAAGTAGTTTCCCCTGATGGAGTTCTTATCGAGATGAATCCAGCTGGTCTCAACATGATTGAGGCAGATTGTCCTGAAGATGCCATTGGTCAAAAAATTGAATCACTTATCTTTCCTGCCGATTTAAAATTTTACAGATCCTTACACCAAAATGCTTTAAAAGGAATTAAATCCAGTGCTCGTTTCCGTATCATTGGAATGAAGGGAACGGAACGTTGGATGGAAAGCACTGCTGTACCGTTAACCAACCAATTTGGGGAAGTCAATTCGGTTCTAAGTGTAACTCGTGATATTTCCGAAAAGGTCATAAACGAGGAAAAACTGATAAGAATCAAACGTAACCAAGAAGCATTGATTAATGGTACTTCAGATTTAATTTGGTCAATTGATGCTAACTTTCGTTTGGTGGCTGCTAATCAATCATTTTTAAGCTTACTAAGTTTTTTGCAACAAGCAACTGCAAAAGAAGGGGACTCCGTACTTGTTAAAACGATTGGTGAAGATTTTTACCTCAAGTGGAAAGGATATTATGAAAGAGGACTCTCTGGTGAATCTTTTACTAGTTATGAAAATTTTATAAGTCCTATCACAAAGCTGGAAGAACATAAAGAGGTTTATTTTAATCCAATCCAAAATGCAGAAGGCCAAATCACAGGCCTTGCTTGTTTTTCAAAAGACATCACTGATTTAATGACAAAACGAATGGAATTGGTTGCCAGTGAAAAAAGATATCGAGCCCTGGTAGAAAATGGAATTGATGTGATTGCTATATTAACCACTGAAGGCAAAGCAAAGTATGTCTCTCCGTCTGTTACAAAAGTATTGGGATATTCGGAAGCAGATGCTATGCATATGAATATATTCGATTTTTTACATCCAGATGATATTCCAAAAATTAGAAAACGATTGGAAGAAGTTTGTAAGATTCCCATCGGAAATTCTCTCCCCAGTCATAATTTCAGAATCAAACATCTGGATGGTACCTGGAGGTGGGTGGAATCCACGATCACCAATTTAATCGAAGATGAATCCATTGGCGGAATTGTGGACAATTTTCACGATATTACGGAACGCAAAACACAAATCGATGCCATCCAAATCCAAAACCAAAAGTTAAGAGATATTGCGTGGACTCAGTCGCATGTGGTCCGAAGTCCTCTAGCAACGATTATGGGTCTTGTGGAACTCATTCGGACCGGTAGTTTGACGAAAGAGGAAGAATATAAAACTCTGCAGTATTTGCTCGAATCAGCAAACGAATTGGACCAAGTGATTGGTGCAATTGTGCGAAAGTCGCAGGAAGTGATTCTTCCTGAATTTAATTCAAAATCTTAAGGATTTTCACTTGCCACCGAGTTTTCTTTGGTTCTAATTCTGGAACCATGATTCTTTCAACATTCTTATCCGATTTATTCCTGTCCCTCGTCTCGCTCTTTGTAGCGTATCGCTTTGTTGCTAAATCTTCCATCCCTTCTCGGGCCGCTTTGTATGGATTTGGTATCATTGGAATCTCGGCTGGCCTTGGTTCGATTCATTTTCTAGGTATCAATACTCTTGATCCAATTTATCGTTTTTTTGTAGGGTTGTCTGGTTGTTTGGGAGTGCCACTACTTGGACTTGCATTTTTTCATTTCACATTTCGGTCTCTTTCGGAAAAAACTTTTTTCCTATTTATTGCTGTCGCTTTTCTACTTTACTTAACATTTTCTTACCTCTACCCACTAGGGATTTATTCGACTGTTGTTGGTGGAATTGCTATGTTAATCATTCTGATTAGTTCCATCGTAAGATTTCCACGAAAATCAAATGCAGCGTTGATGGGTATCGTAGGTTCTGTTTTATTTATCGTAGCAGGCCTTGTGATTGGGACGAAAGGATCAACAGGACCAATCCTAAACGTTGATATTTTTCATATCCTGCTTGCGATTGCCAATTATTGTATCGCAGAAGGAATTAGAAAATTAAGCTAGATTTATATCGAGGAGTTTAGAATCATCTTTCATAGGTTATCTATGGAAAACTCCTCTTCTGATTCAACGTTAGAAAAAATACTAAAAATACAAACTGAACTAACGGCTGCTAAACCAGATGTCCCTTACTTATTAGATCTTATCACTCATCGTGCAAAAGAAATCACTGGTTCCGAAGGAGCAGTTTTTGAACTTGTGGAGGGTGATGATTTAGTTTATCGTGCAGCCAGTGGTACAGCAGAAAAACAGATTGGACTTAGGTTACCAGTAAAAGATAGTTTTTCTGGACTTAGCCTTCAATCTAGAACTTCATTGTATTGTATTGATTCGGAAGAAGATGATCGAGTGAATCGCGAGGCTTGTCGTGTTGTGGGTCTTCGTTCTATGATAGTTTTACCTCTATACTTTGCTACTGAAGTCTTAGGAGTTTTAAAAGTACATAGTTCAAAAGTTGGATTTTATTCGACTAACGATTCTTCTGCGTTAAATATGTTATCAGGTACAATGGCGGCCGTTTTACACAATGCATATCGTTGGGCAGAAAGAGAAAAAAGTTTACAATCAATGGCTTATCTTGCTAGTCATGATGCACTCACTGGAATTTACAACCGATCTGCATTTTACGATTATTTAAGAAAAGGGCTCTCTCGGATCACAAACGATGGTTCTTCTTTGACAATTGCTCTCTTCGACTTAGACGGATTGAAAAAAGTGAATGATAACCATGGGCATGCAGCGGGAGATTTTTATATTTCTCGGTTTGCTAGCCGCTTTACTCCACTCGTCCAAAACCACGATATACTCGCAAGACTAGGTGGGGATGAGTTTGGTTTGATTCTGATACATAAAGAACCTAAAAACTCGATTCT
This sequence comes from Leptospira bandrabouensis, assembly GCF_004770905.1. Classification (NCBI taxonomy): domain Bacteria; kingdom Pseudomonadati; phylum Spirochaetota; class Leptospiria; order Leptospirales; family Leptospiraceae; genus Leptospira; species Leptospira bandrabouensis. The sequence continues at coordinate 1,511,755 of NZ_RQHT01000014.1, forward strand.
GAAACTTCTCGATCATATTCGGTCTATGGTCGAAGGAGAAATCCATTTTGAATCTACTAAACTCCAGATTAAAACTAGTATGGGTATTTCCTTTTATCCTGAAGATGGATCAGATTTGGAAACATTAATGGCAGTTGCTGATAGTCGGATGTATGAAAACAAACGCAAACGAAAAAAAGAAGAAAATTGATCGCTGCAAAGCCTATACTCTGTAACCAACATTTGTCTAATAAAGACAAATGAGTTTTAGTTCCCCATTATTTTCAGAGTTCCGTCTTCCCAATGGTGTTACCCTTCCGAACCGAATTGTAAAGGCAGCCATGGAAGAAAATCTTTCCAACCCTAATTTAGAACCAGACAAGGCACTTTGGAATTTATATGAAGCCTGGGCTCACGGTGGCGTTGGGACTATGATCACGGGTAATGTAATGGTGGATCACAGAGCCATGACAGGACCAGGTGGTGTGGTTTTGGAGGAAGATACTCCCTTAGAAGGATTTCGTTTGTGGTCATCCAAAGCAAAAGTGGCAGGTGGAAAGATCATCATGCAAATCAACCATCCAGGCAGACAAGTGTTAGCAAAGTTAGGTGGAGAAGTATGGGCTCCTTCTGCGGTGCCTGTAGATTTAGGAAACTTTTCTAAACTCCTCGGAAAACCGAGAGCCATGACAGAATCAGAAATTTATGAGACCATCCAAAGGTTTGCCAAAACTTCGCAATTGGCAGAGGAATCAGGTTTTGATGGAGTGGAAATCCATGCGGCCCACGGGTATTTAATTAGTCAGTTTTTATCTCCTATTGCCAATCAAAGAAAGGACGTGTGGGGTGGTAGTTTAGAAAACCGGTCTAGGTTTTTGATAGAAGTAATCAAAGCAGTCCGGCAAATTGTAAAACCAAATTTCATTGTTTCTGTAAAATTAAATTCTGCTGATTTCCAAAAAGGGGGATTTCAGTTTCAAGATGCCAAAGAAGTTATCTCCAATATACAAACATTAGGTGTAGATTTTATTGAATTGTCTGGAGGAAATTATGAAGCTCCTGCTATGCAAGGAGAGTCTAGGGATGGCTCTACGATTTCTAGAGAAGCCTACTTTTTAGAGTTTGCAAGTGAAGTCGCAAAAACGGCAACGGTTCCCATTTTAGTGACAGGTGGAATTCGTAGAAAACAAATCGCAGAATCAGTTTTGGAATCAGGGGTTCCATTAGTGGGGATTGCCACAGCTTTGGCCCTTAATCCAAACCTTCCCAATCATTGGAAAACGAATGTTCCATGGGATACTCGTTTACCAGACCCAAATTGGAAATCTAAAACATTAAAAGGTTTAGCCAATATGGCCATGGTTCGTTACCAATTGAATCGATTGTCCGAAAACAAACAGCCCCAATTCAATGTTTCACCTATCATGCGATTGGTGATAGACCAAATTCGGTTGGCTCGTTTGACAAAACGATACCAAAATTGGATTCGTAACCACTCCAAGTAAAAAATTTGCTGTTTATAATCCTTTGTTATTTTCTTTGTAGAACTTGTTCCGAAATACAAGCGCGAATTTAACAAGTAAAATAAGGGCCGGAACTTCAATGAGAGGGCCAATCACACCAACAAATGCAGCACCACTTTGGATTCCAAAAACACCAATAGCGACAGCAATTGCTAATTCAAAGTTATTCCCTGTTGCTGTAAAACTAACGGCAGCATTTTTTGAATAATCTACTCCTAACTTGTATCCGATCCAAAGGCTTAGAAAAAACATAATTCCAAAATACAAAAGTAAGGGGATTGCCACTCGAATCACATCATTACTTAGTTCAAAAATCATTTCTCCTTTTAAACTAAACATAACAACAATTGTAAATAATAGTGCTAAAAGTGTTAAAGGTGAAACTTTTGGTAGGAATTTTGTTTCATAGAATTCTTTTTTTCCAAACTTTTCAAATCCATATCTAGATAGAAATCCTAGTAAAAATGGTATTCCTAAATAAATTCCCACAGTTTCTGCGATATCTGAAATTTGAATAGAGACCTCTGATCCAGCCAAACCAAAATATGGTGGAAAAATGGTTATGAACAAATAAGCATAAAAACTATAAAAGAAAACTTGAAATATACTATTTAAAGCAACTAATGCGGCTCCATATTCTCTGTCACCTTCTGCTAAATCATTCCAAACAATTACCATAGCAATACAACGAGCAAGACCAATGAGAATCAAACCTGTTCTATATTCTGGTTCATTTCCTAGAAATAGAATAGCCAAAAAAAACATTAAAATTGGCCCAATAACCCAATTGAGTATTAGAGAAATTGTTAATAATTTCCCATCCTTAAATACCTTTCCCATCTCTCTATATTTTACTTTTGCAAGAGGAGGATACATCATAAGGATGAGTCCAATGGCCAATGGGATATTGGTTGTTCCAATAGAAAGAGCAGAAAATTCAGAAACAACCGATGGAAAAAATTTTCCAATGAGTAATCCTAGGAGCATGGCTCCAAAAATCCAAAGAGTAAGAAATCTGTCTAAAAATGATAATGCTTTCACCTAACAACATCCTACTTTTTCATTTGTATTTTCTTTTTGATTGGGAGTACAACAAGCAGAACTTGATTTTTCTAATTTAGGAAAGTTGATAACATCCTTGGGAAGTCCGCAACTTGCTGATGCTTTGCATTCCGTTTTCCCATTTTTTAGTTTGAAAAGAAGTGAATTTTTACCTGGAACCATTTCTGAAACAAAGTATTGTCGCATCGCTAATTGTTCGTTCCCAAATTCAACTCGTAAAATTGCATTGGAAGGGATCTCCATTACATTTGTTACTTTTTTAACTATAGAATTCACCTTGGACAGTGTCATAGATTCCGTATCTTTTTCAATCGTTGGTTCTAATACTTGCAAAATCATTTCAGTCCAAGAATCAGATTTCCCACCGCAATCAACTGATTGAATTTTTGCCAATTTAAACTCAGTAATATGGTAATTTGGTAATATCGTTTGGTTTTCCCCGTATTCAAAATTTAAATGAAGTTCGGGATATAATTCTAAGTTGGTTTGAAAATCTTTCCATGTTAGTGTATTCATTTTATTCGCTCCTATAATTCCTTGTTCACAAAGTTTTCACAGTAACTTCGTATTTCTTCTCGAGTGTTTGCAAATGCTGTTTTTACTTCTTCCTCTGTTCCTGAAAGTTTAGAAGGATCAGAAAAGTTGTTGTGAAATCTTTTGGCATCACTAGGAAAATAGGGACAGTTTTCTTTTGCGTGATCACATACGGTGATGAGAAAATCAAAAGGAATGTCTTTGTATTCGTTTATGTGATTGGAAGTATGTTTAGAAATATCAATTCCTACTTCTTTCATAGTGGCAATGGCCTTGGGATTGACACCGTGGGTTTCTATCCCTGCGCTATAAACATTGGCTTTTTCCTTTGCATAATACCGCATCCAACCTTCTGCGATTTGACTTCTGCAACTATTTCCTGTACAAAGGATTAAAATATTTTTTGTTTTACTCACAACAGCTTCCTTCTTGTTTCGTTTGGTATTTTTGAATGGATTGGATATGTTCTGAAAGTTCCACATAGGCCTTTGATAGATTTTCCCAATGAACGCAGTAACAAGAGGAGGTTCCTTCCACTTCCCCTTTCACAAGCCCACCTTCTTTTAATTCCTTCAAATGTTGGGAAACAGTCGACTGTGCTAGTGGCAAGATTTCGACAATTTCTCCACAAACACATGTTTGTCGATTGGCCAATACTTCTAAAATCGCAAGTCTAGCCGGATGGGAGAGAAGTTTGGCGAAGGAGGCAATCCTTTGGATATTCTCTGGGAATTCTGTTTTTTTGTTTAATGCCATAGTATATCGTAAATATACGATAAATTGGTTTCTTATTTTCTGTCAAGGGAAATCGGAATCGTTTTGGTAGGAAACAATGGCTTTGTTTTTTTTATGAAAGGTTTCCCCCTGAGAATCTTCAGGGGAGGTAAGTCGATTTGAGTAACGGTTATTACCGGTAGGGAAAGGATTGCATTTCCCTATAATCCAGAGTTATCGGGAATGACCACAGGTTCATCGGAAGTGGGGGTGTCTGGTTTGACATCGGCTGGCGTATAACCGTTTTCATATTGTGATGGTTTAGTTCGGTTATCCCATTCCGCCGAATTTGGTTTTTTATTTCCTTCTACAGAAAATAACCAACCATCATCTTGTTTATTTTTTGCACCTTGTTCATGAGGATAAGAATCGATGGGCCGAATGGTAATGGAAACGTATTGGATGATTCTTTCGTCTTTGACAGGATCCAAATACGATAAACTATCATTACGCCATCTATTTTTTGTGCGAGTTTCACGACGGAAACTTTTCATCACTAAGTCAAGATCTTTGGAATACTTTGCAAACTGGGCCCTGGTTGTTTTGGCCTGAATTACATAATACAATCCACCTTTTCTATGAAATAAAAAACGATTGGAAACCAGTTGTTTTTGTTCCGTATAGTGTAACACAACAAAGACGGATTCATCAAATCCTGCCACTTCGTTTTCTAACATTTTTTCACGAACCAATTTTAAGTCCGGGTATTTAGTCAAAAATGTATCTACTGTCTCTTCAATAAACCGGTCGATATCGTATTCTTTGGTACGACGTGCTACATCAATTTGTAAAATGGCTTCTCGATTGGTTTTGGATAACTGGATGCGAACCGTGTCTGGATAACGTAAAACCGACTTTGCCCAACCCCTTGGATACTCAAACGCAAAACTCAAAGAATCTTCGATCCAAGTTGCGGCATCCAATTGAGAAAGAGTAAGACATAATAAAACAAGTATGCTAAGTCGCTTTTTCATACTTAGAATATCGGCCCCTAGTACCTTCATTATTGATAGTCAGTGAGACCTTTTCGTAAATCTCGTTCTGGAAAAAATCCTAAATTTTCAAAAGACTCCGCATCATAAATTGCCACAGACTCCAGTAGAGGTTGGAGAGGGGAGCCGTGAAAAGGTTTCTTTTTAATGTAGGAAATAGATCGAAAAATCCATTCCACAATTTTCCCCCAAAATCCGCCTACAGGGATGGGGATTAAAAATTTTCCGATGATTCCCAGTTCTTGAAAGGTTCGGATGACTTGGTTTACGGTTACAAATTCAGGATGCGAAAACACATAAATAGGCTGCGGTGTTTTTCCGCTTAATGTCTGATTGGTCCATAGAACGAGAGCCTTTGTGGCATCTTCGATATGAATCAGGGACTTTTTGCGATCGGAGGAAATATAAGGATATATTTTTAATTTTGTTAAAGATCGTAATTTGGAGATAAAACTTTTTGTTCCTTTTCCGTAAATACTTGCCATACGAAAGACAGAATAAGGTTTCCCTGAGTTTAATACAAAATCTTCGGCAAGAGCCTTAGTTTTTGCATATATGGTTTTTCCCATCCTTTCACTACCAATTTCCAAACTGACTTCTTTAGATCCATAAACAGAAACAGAACTTACAAATCCAAAGTGGGGAATGTTTTTTGATTTTGCAAATTCTACTAGAAGTTTTGTGGAGTTAACATTGATTTGGTGGTAAACTTCTTCGGTGACTTTGATTCCAGAAACAACAGCGGCTAAATGAAGGACCAAATCCACTGATTCGGGAATCATCAATTCATCTATAGAATTTATTTTAGCAAGGTCTCTTTCGTAGAATTTAAAATTTTTATGAAAACGGAGAGAATCTGGAAAGTTGGCATAATTTTTACCAATGGCGATGATTTTAAAATCATCAATAAAACCAAATAAAAGTTTTTTTCCTAAAACACCACTTCCTCCGGTGATTAGAATTGTTTTTGTCATACAATAAATACCATTTGAAACCAACCGACCATGGCACCAAGTGCGGCACCTACTAAAATTAACAAAAGTTCATCTTCTTGAAAGGCAGATCTTAATATTGATTCAAATTCTTTCGGAGGAAGAGCGGACATTCGATCTCCCATCATCTTCTCAATTTCCAAAGCTTCTCCTAAATATTCTTCTAAATGGAATGATTTTTCGATTGCATTGTCTGCCATAGCCACTGCGATCCTTTCTTTTGCGGCTTCAAACTCGTCTATTTTTCCTGCGGCAAATAATGCTGGTTTTGCGAGGAAAGTTATAGAATCCACATGAGAGATCACTTCCTTACGGATGATGTTGATGATATCTACAGAAGCTTTCCCAAAGATTAGTTCCGATAAGATATTTTTTGGAGTAAGAATTTTTTCGCTTACTAGTTTTGCATAGAGTCTAGATACTTCGGATTGTCTTTTTAAAAACAAACCTTGGTATGTAAAAATTCCTAAAAACTTTTTAGGTAAAAGCGGACGAAAGATCATTTCTAGTGCAAGATAGTTTGTTAGATACCCAACGATCACTCCTTGGATGGGAAGAGTCCAAACCAATGGAAAATAAATCATAAATATCATTTGTACAAGACCTAGTAAAAATCCAAAATAAAACCCTGATCGTTCAATGAAGCGAAACTCTGGAGCCCCCACTTCTTTAAAGAGTTCCACTACGAGGCCAACATTTTTACCGGAAAGTTTTTTTAACACTAAGGCCTTTACATCAAATAATGAATCAATGTCCTTTTGGAGTTTTCGAATCACTTTTCGTATCGTGATTCCACTTTCTCGTCTCACCTTGTGGTAAATTTCTTCCCGAACCACTTCAGGGATCATATCCCAAAGTTTTGGATCCATACTATCTGAAAATTCCTTCATCGTATAGCGAATGCTAGACTCTAAGGCCGGTAAAAATACTAACTCCGCTTTTTTGGGATCTACTTTTAAAAAAACTTCTTTGATATTGAGAAGGCGTTCCGTAATTACATCCACGGACTTACTTGCCATTTTATGTGCCTTTCTCGGAATGATGCCCTGCCATCCGAGGTAGGGAGGAATCCCCACAAATTGGATCGGGTAGAAGGTCATTTTGAGAGCAAGCCAGTTGGTCACCCAACCCACAAATCCATAGGTGAATGGAATCATGAGGAGCTTCCATTGTTCTGGTGTTAACCAATTCTCCCACATATTCCGCTTTGAGTAAGCCCTAGGAGGTAAGTTTGGGGCAATCTAAATTCCTTCGGAGTTTGTTTTTTCCTGCCCTTGGGTTAGGATTTCTTTTTTTTTGCCGATAACCCTAAAAAAGATTTGATTTGTGTACGAAAACGAACTACAAATGGTACACTTCGGCGACATCTAGGTATTTCCCGAAGGTCATTTGGAAAACAGTGGTTTTGCCATAAAGCGAATTTTGATTGAGGGTAGGTCTATGCGCGTTCGAGGAATCTTTACTGTTCTCGTTCTCATCTCTTTGGTTTTAGTCGGATGTTCTCGGAAAAAGAAATCGATGCCGTTCTGGTTCCTATTAGGAACTGGTGGTGCAGTAGCTGATTCTAGCAGCGGTCTCGACACTCCTCCTGATTCCAATGGTGTTCCTCTTCCTACTCCTGGTGATTCTGTCGGTGTTACCGATCCTGAAGAGGTTCCTGGCAACAATTCCGAGCAAGAAGTACCCAATCATGGCCCAGCTCGAGTGATCGGAACCATCGTTCCTGCGGTTTCTGGTGTTCCTGCCAATGTTGTCTGTGGAAATCCTGGTGCACCTGCTGCTCCTGGATGTGTCGATCTTACTTTAATTTCAGTTAGGATCGAAGTTGCCAATGGAAATACAAATACTCTTGTCGCAACCACTAACGCCGGTTCTGATGGAAAATTTCTTTTTGATTTAAGTGATCTTCCCAATAATAACTATAGAGTTCTAATCAATACTGGTTTTGGACTTAATTACACCTACCAAGACTTTTCTTACGTATTTGATCCTACCCAACACCCATATACTTTAGTCAATGTAGGAAACCTCCTCGCAGAACGTTTGTACTATGGTCAAGGTCCGGCTCAGTTTGTGGGAGTGGTGACAAGCCCTGGTTTTTCTGGTGGCGGTGTCGTTGTACCGGCTGGTCCTGTTGCCGGGATCACTGTTTCTATCGTAGATGCAAGCGGAAACACTATAGGAACTGGTGTCACCAATGCAAACGGATACTATGTTATAAACATCAATCCATTGCCTAACGGAAATTATACTGTTGTATATTCGGGAGATTCTGTAGAAGTATCAGGGCAACCATTTGCCAATACTTCCGAATTCATTCATTTTACCTTTCCCGGAACCAATCCAAACACAGTTGCTGTTGTTGACTTGGGAGAAACAAGTCTTCCTTGGATGGCGGCAACAGAAAGTGATCTTCACTTAACAGGAAATATACTAAATGGCGCTATTGCTACTGATTCTACATCTGTATTTACCATTAAATTAAAGAATGAACAAGGTGCGATTTTACAAACGGCACAAATTACTGGTAATGGAAGTTTTATCATCGAAGGAAGTTATCTATCCAATGGTGTATATTATTTAGAAGTATCCAATCCCGTTTTTTATACAGCTTCTCGGTCGTTTTTGTTTACCGCTTCCCCAACAGGTGGAACGAAAAACGTAAGCCTAACAGATCCCATTTTCATGGTGGCAAAACCTTCTTTTGTTACTGGATTTGTGAAAGATGCCAATGGAAATCATGTAGCAGGTGCTGTCATCAACGTAAGGCCATCCGCAAACCAAGCACCTTCTAGAATCCTTTATTTGAAGGATGATCCGATTTTAGGAAATGCGATCAAACTTTGGATTGTGGAAGCCTTGAGTGCGGTGGCAGGAACGAATTGTTCTCTAAACCAAGTAGGTTCTATTTGTTCCTGTGCAGTGAATCCAACGGCTTCTTGTTTGGTATCAACACAAGGTTCTGGTCCTTGGGTCTACCAAACTTATGGAAATAAACTTTATGAAGTAAATCCAAGTACCAAAGAAGTTTCATTTCTCGGAGCAAGTGGGCTTTGGGCTTATTACATTTCGGCTCCCGGGTTTGAAAACTATTGTGGTTCTCAAAACGCACCTTGTTCTTCCAATCCATTACAAATTAGCTTGAATGGTAACAACTATCAGGCGGGAACGATCTCTTTGACATCCATTGCAGCACGTTCTCAAATTGCCGGATCCATTTCGGTTCGGGATACAGCACCTACAACAAATTCTATTCATACAAATCAGTCTGGGCTTTTTGTGGTTCTTTTGGGAAATACTTTGGCAGATGGCACTGCCTTGGCTCATATCACAACAACATCAAGTGGGCAGTTTAGCTTTGGTGGAAGTTCTTATGTAGTTTCCTTACCTGCTGTCCTTCCTCCTCCGTTTACCAATGATGAAGCCGGCCGTGTGGGTTATGCACTTTACCAATTAGGATCCGGTCTTGCGACAACCTTATCGCAAACACCGAACGTAGCTCGTGCCAATGATAGTACGGCTTCTGTGGATATCATTAATGGAAATGAATACAATTTCCGTCAAAGTTCCTACCAAATGGTGGTTGTGGACCGAGTGGCTCCGTCTTACCAAACAAGTTATTTATCTTCCACAAGTTTACGAGTGGATACATCTTCGGTTGCCACCAACCAATATGCCACTTCCCCAGTTTTACATAACGTAAACGGAGTTGTAATGCATAGCCCAAGGGCCACTGTTTCTGGTGTAGTGACAGATGCTGTTTCCACACAAAATGTGAGTGGTGCCACTGTAACTCTTGGACGTCTTGTAGGTGGGAATTTTACAGCGGATGTTCATCGTGACTGTTCTGGTGGTTTTGATTCTCCAAACTGTTCCGTTTCTGCTACAAGAACTTCTGGTGCAGACCAAGTAGTTGGATCTATTAGTTCACAATCAAACGGAAGTTATAGTTTCCCATTCCTTTCTCCTGGTTCTTACCAACTCCGTGTAGAAAAAAATGGAATCACTACTTACTTCCCTGTAGAAGTGGGAACAGGTGGGGGAACGGTAGTGGTTAACACTCCCGTCATTACCAATGATGGCCGTGGCCATTTATCAGGTTCCGTGCGAACTCCTGGTGGATTTTCTTTCCTGGGAACTTATTCCTTAGAGATTGTGGATCCAAATGGAGGGACATTACGTCCATCAGCAGGTGTGCAACCGGCATCCATTGCAACAGGTGCCACTTTATTTTCTAATGCGAGCCAATACACAATTTTTAACATTAATGCCGGTCGTTGGAAGGTTCGATTTGTTTCGGCAGGTTATGCATCGGTAGAAGGGATTGTGGACATCCAAGCGGATGTCACCACAAACTTTGATATCATTACCTTTGTTCCTGGTAGCCAAACTAGCGGTTCCATTTCTGGAAGAGCACTTTCTGCTTTGTATAATACCGGTGTTTGTAACCTAACAGCACGCATTCGACCTGGAGTGAATGTAAAATCGGGGGCTTATGCGATCGATGCTTCTGGTGTTACGATTGCAAGTGTAAAAACGGCAACTGACGGATCTTATGTGATTCCTTCGGTTCCTCCTGGAAATTACACCTTAGAGGTATCTGGTTCTGGAAAAAGAGGAGATTGTACATCGGTGACAGAGAATTATGCAACCACCTACAGGACTGTAGTTTCTGCAGGTTCGGAAACACCAGCAAACCAAAACATTCTTGTCACACCAATCCTTGCTGATAATGAAATGCGAGTGGTGCTTTCCTGGGGAGCCAAACCAAGAGATTTAGATTCACATCTACAATATGGAAATTCGGCGAATGACCGCATTGTTTGGAATCACAAAACTCCACTCGGTTCTGGGAATGGAAGTTTAGATTACGATATCACAACAGGATATGGGCCAGAAACTATCACCCTCCAAGGATCCATCTGGGACCAACCTAACCGTTATTACAGTATCTACAATTGGTCTGGTGAGGCACTGATGGGAGTTTCAGGAGCCAATGTGCGAATCTTTAAGGGAAGTGTTGGAGAAGTAAGAAACTATTCCATTGCTCCAAACCATTCGAATCGTTGGTGGAAAATCTTCTGTATCGCACAAGATAAAACCATCTCGGATGTGGGAACACCTGGTTGCAGTGCTTCTAATTTCATTGAAAGATCAATGTATTATTAGTAGTTCTTCTTTTGGAAACGGCACACTAAAAGAGGATGTCGTTTCCTGAGTCATTTCGAATTTTAATTTAAGAATACTTATGAAAGGACAGTAACGGAATACTGTCCTTTTTTTACGTTCACTTGTAAGTCTAGATCATACAAATTAGATAAGTTTTGATCTGTTAAAACTTCAGCTTTTTCCCCAAAACTAATGACCTTTCCTTCTTTTAATAAAAGTATTTTAGAAAAGTCTTCGGGGATTTCTTCGATTCGATGTGTGATGAGAATCCTTGTTAGTAACGGACTTCCCATCTTTAACTGAGATAAGGATTTTCCAAAATCGGTTCTTGCTGTAATGTCTAAGGTGGCAGTTGGTTCATCTAAAACCAAAATTTCTTTTCCTACTCCAAAAGCTCGTAACAATAGAACTTTCATTTTTTCCCCGGAAGAGAGAGTGGAATAAATCTGTTGTTTTTTATGGCTTAGGTTTGTTGAGGCTAACAATGATTCGGCGATCTGTTCTTGTTCTTTTGTTGGTTCTTTATAGAGGCCAAGAGTTCCAATGACCCCAGTTAAAACCATTTCAAATGTTGTAAGTCTTTGTAGTAAGGTTTCTTGGTGGCCTGGTTGCACCATTCCAATTCGATTTTGTAAAGGAGCCATCGGAGTTTCCCCATAAGTTTCTCCAAAGGCAGAAATGGAACCAGTAGTGGGCCAAGAATAACCAAACAGTAAATTGATGAGTGTTGTTTTACCTGCGCCATTTCTTCCAATGATGGCAAGAGAATCACCTTGGTTTAAGGAAAAATTTACATTGTCTAAAATCTTTTTGTCAGTTCTTATAAACGAAACAGAATCAAAACGAATCACTTCACTCATTTGATTTTTTAAATAGAAGTTCGATTTTATTCACTGCAGCAGAGAACACATCGATATTATCTAAATTAAATTTTGCGAGTAGGATTTTGTCAATGGCATAAAACCCTTTTTTCTGTTCGTGATAATCTGCCATCATATTTGCCATGTAGATAACTTCCACTAGGTCCCGTAGTTCGGCAGGAGCTAAAAATGGTTTGTGATGGTATTCGATGGCGACACGAAGGTCGAGAGGAAATTCCCATTTTTCTGCAAGAAGGGCACCGAGTTGTGGGTGGCTAAGTCCAATGGCCATCTCTTCTAATAGAGTTGAGTTTCCGGAATCAACTCCTCTTTGGTAGGTTTCAATTTTTTTGAAAAAACCTCGGTCCACGGAAAGCAAAAGAAACTTTCCGATGTCGTGTAACAAAGCACTGACGGCAATGATATCGGCAATTTTGTTTGTATGATTGTTTTCTGTTGCCAAGTAACGCGCGTAATAACTGCATCGACTGGAATGATCCCAAACATCCATCATCTTTCCGTACTGGCCATCCATAATTTTACGGACTCCTGAAACATAGAGTAGGTTTCGTAAATTTTTTAGACCAACAACTTTGACCGCTTGTAAGATGGAACTGACTTGGCTTCGATTCGCAAAAAAAGCAGAGTTGGATAGTTTTAAAAGATCGGCGGAAAGAGCTGGGTTTCTTTCGATTTCCTGAGAAATCATATGTAAGTCAGAATCGGGATTGTTACAAAGTTGAATGATTTTTGTAAGTGAATGTGGTAAGGGAGGTAATCCATCAATTTCATTTAGAAGTTTTGTTTTTAGGTCTGTTTGGATTTCTACAGGAGTTGTCACTTCTGGTACAGACAAGGTAGCGCGTGTTATCTTGTCGTTGGTAAAGATTTTAAATTTTTCAGATCCAATTCCTGAATTTTTTAGAAGGAGTTGTATGAGTACTAGTCCTAAACCGGCGGATTCTGTACTATCTGATACATCAGTAAAGGCATCAGATAGGTCATTGTAGTTCTTTGCGACTTCGATTCTCCGGTTAACGCGTGCTAACTCTTCTTTGGTGATGGGTGCGTTGTTTTCCACCGCAAAGTGAATGGATTTTCCCTCAACTTTCATGAGTAAACTAATGTAGTAATTTCCTCCATCTAACCGGCTCAATTGTTCATTCCATTTCATGATAATGTTTTCTTGGAACCGGGACATTCCTTTAGCATAATCACTAGCATTTTGGATGTCCAAATTTTCTCGGGAGAAGTAGTCGCGTTTTGCATTTGCCTTGTTGGCGTTCATGAGGAGTTCTTTGAGGACAGTGAAGATGACTTCTACTAAATAAAGTTTGTCCATATACCCCATTACATGGACAAGTAATGCGTATATCTCCTGATTTTGTTCTTCTGTAACAAAGTAAAAGTTAATTCTGGATTCTTTTGCGGTTTCTAATTGAGAGATAATATCTTGAAAATTCACAAACGCTTTTTCCCGTAACACTCTTATATTTTGATTTCTTTAGGAGGCAATAGATATTTTTTTCGCATCCGATTTCTATTTTGTCCCAGGGCAATTGTATAGTGAAAACATCAGTGGAGGAAATCACTATGGATATGTTAGACCAAATGAATTTGCATTTGCTTATGCAAGAAAGGTTGGAAAAAATTTTAGAGGATATGGAAAGAAGACCTAAGGGAAAGTCCACAAAAACAAAGTCTTTGAGTCGAATTCCCGCTAATAAGGAACAAGCCGAGTGGAACTTACAAGAAATACCTGTTCTATTCGGAGCTTAACTTAGTGAAAACCGCAACCAAGTGTTGAGGGTTTTTTTATGAATGATACCGGAATGGTCTTGGTCGGCCCACTTTGCCAAATCCGCTATCGATGGGGGAAATCCCTGAAAAACTTGTAATGGATCTATTTTGTCCTGAATGGTTGGAAAACTAATTTCCTTGGCTTCGGAGAGAAACTGAAAACCAGGTAAAGATTGTTTTTGATTCAGTCTGTCCCAGGCAATTTGATTTTTGCCTTTTCTATCGCCAGAATACAAACGTTTGGTGGTGAATTCTAAACTTTTTTTCCTATTGGTATCTGGAAGGTAAAACCTTTCATACCCAGTCCCTTTACAATGTGATTTACCACGTTCTGCAAGGAAACTGACTCCACTCACAAAAAATTGCCTATCTTCTATTGAATCTGTTATGGATAAAACCATTCCCAGTAAGTTCAAACTAGGATTGGAATAATGCGGCCAGGGTTTGCCAAGATGATTAAGAAATAAATGTTGGGTAATTTGATCCAAAGGGTGACCAGTATTCACTAAAATTTTTGGATTGCTAAGTTCAAAGATATAGGAAGATCCACCTAACCAGGTAATAATGGGGATTTGTTTTGGCAAATCTAACAATAAATGATAAGTTGTTCCGCGACCGGAATCAAACGACACAATAAAATCGGGGATAACCCCATTCGGTAAAAGATAACCGATGGCTGTGTCACTGGCAAAAATAAGAAAATGATTTCTGTCCTTTTTAATCCTAGGTAAATCGATTTCTAAACCGGGACTTGCACCCAGAAATAAAACTGAAGTATTCTTTCCTGAAAAGGATTGGAACCATTGGATACTTGTATCGTTGAAAAAAAGTCTGGTTCGGTTTTTTAAGTAGTTATGCGTCCATAGTTTACTAAAATGTTGGATGGTGTTTTTGTTGATGTCTCTTAGCAAGAACTGTGACTGAAAATTAGATTGGCAGTCTTTGATTAGTTCGGGAAAAATTCTTTCATAACTAGGAGAGATGTACAAACTCCATTTGGATTGTAAAGAACCGGCCACATCGGGAAGATTTTTGATTTTCTCTTTTAAATGGGGCCAATTTGGGTAGGTTCCCGTTACCAAAAATAAATGGATTCCTTTTGATTGGAAACTATCCTCTAAACTGGTGATTTCCCTTTGAAACTCCATTAACTCATAGATTTCGTGATGAGGCTCCCAAAAAACGACAGTTTGGTGTTCGTTTGGGGTCTCTAAATAAGATCTAACAATGTGTAAAGCGCCAATGCCAAGTATGACGGGGATGGAATCTGTACGTAATCCAGATAGAAACCGAGAAGCCTCCTTTTCAGGGGAGACTTTAGAATGTAGGTAAAAATTGTCGGAAGTTTGAAAGTTATAGAGAAGGTTGTTTTGGAAGTGAGGGATTAGAGGAATGGGAGTAACCTCTTAGTCCTCTTCATCCTCGTCTGAATCATCATCATCTTCATCAGAATCGTCGTCGAAATCATCATCGTCTTCGTCTTCTTCTTCTTCTTCCTCTGCTTCATCTCCAAACTCATTTTCGTATCCGTCATCAAGTTCTGGTTTACGAGCTTCTTCTTCTGGGATGAAATCTTCTTCGATATCCTCTTCTGCGTGAGGAGCAAAAGAAGTCCCGGCCGTTGAGGTAACTCCTGCCAGTTTGTCTTTTTCAGCTTGGAGAAGAGCTTTTTCTTCAGAGGAAAGATATTTCCACTGAACCATATCATTTGTAAGCGCGTATAATGCTTGAACCGTCAATTTACGGTTTTTTAACTTTTTAGGGAGAGTGATCTTTTCAATTTTATCGATCGTACTGAAACCGGCCACGCAAGTTTCGTATTTTTTTTCCCGGCAAAGTTCTATTAAGGATACGATATCGAAGTCTTCTTTTTGCGATTGGCTCATTTTCTTTGATTCCCTGATGGAAGAGAGTGGAATGTTAGACCAGGTTGAGGGGTAGGGGTCAGATGTCAAGGTAAAGTTCGAAAACGGACTTTACAGGCTCTCTCCTAGTCCAAACATGGGGAAGGATCGTCCAATATATGGGATTTATGAAAGCCTCCCTCATTTTAATTGTTAGTTTATGTCTCATTAGCTGTGCCCCAGCAAAATCTTCTTATTTCGGTGAGGAGTCTTGGTCGGGACTTACGGTGAGTGGTGCCGAAATTTCGTTTTCTAAACTGGAAAAAGAGGAAATAGCCCTCAATGTTTACTCGCCTGACTGTGTTCCTTGTTGGAAAGAGATACCGGCCCTCAACTTACTCCATGCAGAAATTGAAAGTCGGTTCCCTACCAAAGCATTATACATGGTGGTTGATCCATACCAGATTGTTCCTGACGTGACCGAAGAACGTCCGTTTGGTGAAGTGTACCAGTTGGCGAAAATAAGAATGGAAACAGAAGTCAAAAATCGAAAGATACAAGTTCCTATTGTTTTTATGAAACCTCCATTTCATGTGAAGGAGGGTGGGCTTATCACTGGAACTCCTGAGACAATGTTGTTTGTCACAAAACCAATGAGGTTGTATTATAATTTTTTGGGTTCGATTTCGGAACAAACCTCGGTCGATGTCATTCGAAAAGAAGCTAAGTTCAATTTTTTTCGTTATCAATTTGGAATGGAATCATTATGAGAGCAGTATTCATAAGATTTATCGATTGTGAAGGGCCAGGGATTTTAGAACCCTTACTCCGCGAAGCGGGATATAGAATTAGTTATCAAAATGCTTACGATAGACGAATTCATTTGATGCCAGAAATTCATTTGAATTTTGACTTGATAGTGATGTTAGGTGGTCCTCAGTCAGTAGCTGATCCGAAAGAACAAGAGTTTTTTAAACCATATTATGATATTGTAGAGAATGTGGTTGCCTTGCCGAATAAAAAATTAATTGGAATTTGTTTGGGGTCTCAGATCATTGCTAAGGCGTTAGGTGCCAACGTTCGTCCTGGAACAAAAGGTCCAGAAACAGGTTTTTCTGAACTTCAGATTTTAAAACCTGAACATCCTATCTTTTCAGGAATTCAAAAAGAATTGGTTTTGGCATTTCACTTACACGAGGATATTTTTGATATCCCTGTTGGTGCAGAACATTTGCTTGCAAGTGATTTTTACGCAAACCAAATGTTTGCTTATAAAAACAGAATATTTGCTTTTCAAACACATTTGGAGCCAACTTTGGAGATGTTAAATGTATGGCAGTCCGTACATAAAGACTTTATCGCAAAAGGTAATGGTGATTTTTCTGAGATCGCAAATAAACAAAAGGTAATGGCAGAAACTGCTAAAACCATATTTCGAAATATTATAAAATTATAACGGACCCGGTATGTTTCAAAAAATATTAACAATTTTATTCGGCAGTAAATACGAGAGGGATTTAAAAAGACTAAACCCAATTGTAGAAGCAATCAATTCTTTTGAGCCAACAATCAAAGCAATGGATGATGAAACTTTGTCACAACAAACAACAAGGTTCAAAGAAAGGTTGGCGGCAGGAGAAACTTTAGATGATATTCTGCCTGAGGCATTTGCGACAGTTCGAGAAGTTTCTTATCGAACATTGGGTATGCGCCATTTTGATGTACAGATGATGGGTGGTATTTCTTTGCATTGGGGAAATATCTCCGAGATGAAAACGGGAGAAGGTAAAACTCTTACTTCAACTCTACCGATTTATCTTAACTCACTTTCAGGCGATGGGGTTCATGTTGTTACAGTAAATGATTATTTAGCAAAGCGGGATGCCAATTGGATGCGTCCTGTTTTTGAGTTTTTGAAAGTATCTGTTGGTGTCATCCAACATGACATGGACCATGAAGAAAGAAAGTTAGCATATGATTCTGATATCACTTATGGAACCAATAATGAATTCGGTTTTGATTATTTGCGTGATAACATGGTGAGTTACAAAGAACACCGTGTACAAAGACAACATAACTTTGCTATTGTGGATGAGGTGGATTCGATTCTAATTGACGAAGCTAGAACTCCATTGATTATTTCTGGCCCTGCGGAAGAATCTACAGATAAATATCTCAAAGTAAATAAAATTATCCCCAAACTTATCGAAGGTGAGGACTATGAAATCGATGAAAAGGCAAAAAACGTCATTTTATCGGAAGCTGGTGTTCATCACGTCGAAGAGTTATTAGGCGTTGAAAATTTATATCATTCAGAAAATATTGAATTGGTTCATCACGTTCAACAAGCATTGAAAGCACACAAAATATTCTTCAAAGATAAGGATTATGTTGTGCAAGGTGGTGAAGTCATCATCGTTGATGAGTTTACCGGTCGATTGATGAAAGGGCGTAGATACTCAGATGGACTACACCAGTCTTTAGAGGCAAAAGAAGGTGTAACAATTGCTCGTGAGTCTCAGACCTTGGCTTCTATTACCTTCCAAAATTATTTCCGTATCTATAAGAAGTTAGCCGGTATGACAGGAACTGCAGATACGGAAGCGGAAGAATTTAAAAAAATCTATAATTTAGATGTAATTGTAATTCCTTCCAATTTAAAGATCCAGCGACAAGACATGGCTGATCGTGTTTATAAAACGGAACGTGAAAAGTTCGATGCTGTTGTAAAAGATATCCAAGAAAAAGTCTCTCGAAAACAACCAGTGCTTGTGGGAACCATCTCAATTGAAAAGTCTGAGGTTCTTTCTAAACTTCTCACATCACATGGAATCTCACATAACGTATTAAACGCAAAACAACACGAACGAGAATCGGAAATTGTTGCTAATGCTGGACGCCCAGGCGCCATTACGATTGCTACAAACATGGCTGGTCGTGGAACGGATATCGTGTTAGGCGGTGCGCCTAAATACAAAGAGGATTTGGAAAAATTAGATGAACGTTGTGATTCTTTAGGGATTAAAACAAAAGCGGAACTGGAAGTTGTCTATAGCTTTCGCGAAAATTTAATCAAACAAAAGTTTGAAGAAGCAGAATCTAAGATTTCCGAAATCAGAAATGATAACATTAAAAAAGATTGTGAAAAGATTTTATCTGAAGCCAAAAAATGGAAAGTAGATCATGACTTTGTGATTGGTGCTGGTGGATTACACATCATCGGATCTGAACGACATGAATCACGTCGGATTGATAATCAGCTCAGAGGACGATCTGGTAGACAAGGAGATCCTGGATCTTCTAGGTTTTATTTATCCTTACAAGATGATCTGATGCGAATTTTTGGATCTGATCGAATCGCACGTATTATGGATACACTTAAGATGCCAGAGGGCCAAGAGTTGGAACATAGTATGGTTTCCAATGCAATTGCTCGTGCACAAAAACGTGTAGAAGGCCATAACTTTGATATCAGAAAACACTTGTTAGAGTATGATGATGTGATGAATCGTCAGAGGATTTATATCTATGGAATTCGTAACGAACTTTTGGATAAAGGGAATATGTCCCGAACCATTGTTGATTTCTTTGATGAAGTTGTTGAAAACCAAGTTATACTATATTGTGAAGGAAGCAATGTAGATGCTTGGGAAGTTGACTCCCTTAACGAGTGGATTCAAAGTTTAGGAATTACAGAAACAATTGATCCAAAACAGTTTAAAAAGGAATCGAACCCACAACTCAAAGTGTTTGAGGTTTTATCAAAGTTAGTAAAAGAACTATACGAGTCCAAAGTGTCTTCGATTGGAGAAGAAGTCTGGCGATCAATTGAAAGAAATGTATTTTTAGACATTTTAGATCACCGCTGGAAAGAACATCTCTATGCGATGGACCATTTAAAAGAAGGGATTTGGACTGTAGGATACGGTGAAAAAAATCCTTTGATTGAATACAAACTACAAGGTTTTAAGATGTTTGATCAATTGGTTGAAAATCTTAAAAATGAGGTAGTTTCCTTTTTATTAAAAATTGAAGTAACTGATTCTGACCGTAACCAGGACGAATCTTCCCCGAAAGAATACAAAAAAATTGGAGAGGAACAGAGGGCTGAGGTGGATATGTTTGGAAATGAAGTTAAATCTAATAAATCCAAACCACAAGTTTCTTCTACAACTAGTTCCGGTGGTGGCTCTGAAAGAAAGTCGAGTCGTAGAAAGAAATAAAAGATCAGTCGCCAGTTCTTAGATAAACATCCAACTCTTACTTGCAAATTATTATATTTTAATTTAGTAAGGGTTGGTTATTCAAAATTAAGATCCTCATTTAGATTAACATTAGAAATAAACATTAATCTAATCTTTCAGGTCTAATTGATTGATTTCATTGAATGATTTGTTTTCGATCATTCAACTGATTTTGCAACTACTCCATCAATGTCTGAACCATTTGTATACGAATGAGGATACACATAACCTGAACCAGTATTTGGATTTGTTACTGCTGAAGCCGAGGTCATTTTAATATATTTAAATCCTAAAGTTTTA
The DNA here is from genome assembly GCF_004770905.1 of Leptospira bandrabouensis. Taxonomy (NCBI): domain Bacteria; kingdom Pseudomonadati; phylum Spirochaetota; class Leptospiria; order Leptospirales; family Leptospiraceae; genus Leptospira; species Leptospira bandrabouensis. The sequence continues at coordinate 1,531,828 of NZ_RQHT01000014.1, forward strand.
ATTTGATTTAGGGCAGTACTATCGCAGGATGCATTTGAAATTAAATCATCAATGTTAAATCCGTCTCCACCACCGAACAGGAAGCCACTACCAGTGGAGGTAAACAGTTGATCTAGTGTAAGAAGGTTAGAACTCATATTATAAAGAACGGGTCTAAGTCCGGCAAATCCTGGCCAGGAAGAAATTTTGTTGCTATCTGCTGCCGAAGAATTAAATCCACTAAGATCAAATCCGCAATAATTAATACCATCGTATGATACTTGCACAACCATTGGATCAAATGCATAACGATCGCTACTCTCACTGACGCGGAATGGATTTTCATAAACTACAAAGTCGATTCCAGATACATTTTTTACAGTTTTTCCTCCCCAAGATAAGACCAGTGTGGCACCTGCACCCGTTAGGTTTAGTGCGTATACATCCAAAGAACCTGAAAGTTCTCCACCGCCACAAATTCCATTGATAGCTTTTGATGGATCACTGAATCCACTTACTGTGGAATTTGCGGATACAACTGTATTGGCCATTGGAATTCCTTGCGGCAGATTCTTTGGCGGACAATTTGTCTTTGAGTTATTGGAAATTTCAGCAGCAGCTAATAGGGCTAATATTTCGTTTTGGTTATTTTTTGTTTCTGGTGAACAAGTAAATAAAAAAGTAACTATAAACAACATGGAAAAGATCTTATAAATATTGTAAAAATATGTTTGCATTTGAATCCTCCGTTTGACCCTAAAAAAAATTTAGGGTCAATTTTGATATCATTACCAATTAGTTGGGTTTGAAGAAACAAAGAGTGCTTTACTCCAACCGAATCCGCCACAACCAGTTCTTGTTGGATCAGCTGAGCTATAACTAGAGAGGTTTACATTTTCTGCTTCTTTTAATGATGAAAAATTTGGATAAACCGTACAGTAATAGAAACATTTTGTTGCAGAGTTTTCACAACCAGATGTTGTCGGTGCAGTCCAAATTACTTTTGTATATTTACTTGGACTATAAGTGTCATTGGGAAGGTATTGGTAGATAAAAGTTCTATTGACAGTATCAACAGCAATGATTCTTAAATAACTACTTCCTGAAGCCCAAATTCCAAAACCAGATGGATCTTGGACAATCGAAACATTCGATGTGAAGCTGGAACAAGTTCCACCACTACAAAATCCGCCTTTCCAATAACCCCTAATTTCTGCTAAAGAATCCATCACACTTGAAATCCCTTGTTGTTGGCCTACGACTAAACCTGTAAGTAAGTTGGTATTGGCTTCAGATTCTTTTACCTTGCCAGTTTCGCTGCATGCTGTTAAAATTGAAATTGCCAAGATGACAATCGTTAGTTGATACTTTAGTTTCATTTAGTTTCTCCTAAATTTTTTTTGAATTTAGGGGAACACGAACTGGAAATAGATTTAACAACTTCGTTATACGAAGAATCATAAAATCAAATATTAGAATTCTTATTAATATCTTTTCCATACGGGCGCCCCGAGTTTACCTTCGGGGCCCCTTTATATTGTTTGTAGAACCAAAACAATATAAGTGTGCAAAGTTCCCAATCCACGAGAAAACATTGCGGGGAAGATCTGGCTTATCACCTAACGTAACTTTAGTTACAAACGGTGCATCACAGTTGCGGGTCAGCACAGGACTTTCACCTGTTTCCTCCCTGAAGGTAATGCCAGAGTTTTCACCACAAAGTTTTTTGTCAATGAATTTACTTTACCTTAGTTTTATCAGATAAGGATTTAAGAAAGTTTGTAATCATTTCAATTTCAGATTCGTTTATTTTTCGGTTCAAATTATATTCGTTCATTCTCCTAACTGCTTCTTTTAGTGTTGTTACGCTGCCATCATGAAAATAGGGTGCAGTTAGGGCTACGTTTCGAAGTGGAGGAACTTTGAAAAAAAACTCATCTTCAGGTTTTCCGGTAAATTCGGCTCTTCCTAAATCACTAATATTATAAGAATAAACTGAATCTAATTTTGCAAATTGTGAACCACCAAGCAAGCTTTTACTGTGGCAATTGGTACAACCAACATCCAGAAATAATTTTAATCCATCTAATTCAGAATTATTGAGTGCCAGTACATTATTTTCAAGAAAATCATCGAACTTGGATTTAGAAATAAGTGATCTCTCAAATGCTGCTAATGTTAGGCGAACAGAATGAATGCTAGGATTTGGTGATTCAGGAAAAGCATTTGCAAAAAAAGCAGTATAACTTATATCATTTTGAATTCTTGTCAGTAGTTCTGCTTCTGAAGGTAAAGACATTTCAATTGGATTTAAAAAGGGATCGATTGCTTGATTATATAATGAGTCTCTTCTTCCATCCCAGAAAATCATTGGTAAATATCCAACATTCAATATCGATGGCGTATTTCTTTTTCCAATTTGTCCAAAGGTTCCACGCGAAGTGGCTTGGCGGTCCATACCTGCTGCATTTCCATCTAACGGGTGACAGGTAATACAGGACTGAACGTGATTTGAGGAAAGTTTATTGTCTCTAAAAATTTTGTTACCTAAAGCAATTTTTGCAATTGTGTCTTCCTCTGATCCAGGAGTGGTGTTTGGTAAAATACCAATTTGTTCTCTGGCAATTTTTTGTAATTCGGTAGCATACAAATAATTTGAGAGGAAGTTTGCTGTTATTATTTGAAATATAATTTTATTTTTTTCTTCATTATGTTGGCTAATTTTGCAATTAGCAAAAGTTAGATGAATTGTTGAAAAAATTAATATTTGAATACTATAATGACTTAAATTAACTATAAAAGCGCGAACCATGAGACCAAACAGAAATTTGGCCTAAATTCCAGCAAATCAATTTTTAGATTTGGATTTTGAGAGATCTGTTTTTTTAGAAAATTGTAGATAGAATCTTTCGACAGCTAGTTTTTAGTGTGTTCGAAATGAATTGGTTACAGTCGCAATGGTACTTGCAATTTCGCCAATTTTTTGACTGACTTGGTTCAAATCTTCGGAATTATTCGCAAGTTGTTGTGCGTTCCCAGAAAGTGTATTGATAGTATTTACCATATCTTCGGATGCTTTTTTTTGCTCCCGACTGGAAAATTCGATGGTTTCTGCCATTTCTTGTAAGCCATTTAACTCAGTCGTTACATTGAGCAAACTTTTAGATTGTGTCGTCATTTCTACTTTTAGATGATTCACACCACTTTGCATTCTGTTGGATTGTTCGACAATTTCACCTAATGCATTTACAGTTTCATGAACATGATTGGCTCCAAGATTCACAACTGCATTGCTTTTTTCAATGAGACGTTTGATGTTTTTTACTGACGATTGTGTTTTATCGGCAAGTTTTGAAATTTCTTCGGCTACAACCGCAAAACCCATACCTGCATCTCCTGCTCGGGCTGCTTCAATACTTGCATTTAATGCTAGTAAGTTGGTTCTTTCTGAAATTTCAGTAATTAAATCGACAATACCGGTAATTTCTTTAGTCACCGAACGTATCTCCGACATTGCATTGTCAGTGTTTTGCACTGAAGTATTACCTATGTTTGCTAAATTTGTAGAGGCAATCGATAGATTAGTCAATTGTAAGAGTGCACTTTCAATGTTGGAAATTGAACCTTCAATTGTTTTCATTTCTTCTGTAATTTTATTAATATTTTTCGTTTCATTTGAAATGAATTCAAACATAATCTCAAATGAAGTAGTTAATTCCTCTAATGATGCTGCCGACTCTTCTGATACTGAAGCTAACGAAGAAGCGTTATCGGAAACAGAAATAGCATCATTCTTTAATTGAAAGGATGATTTTTCAGCATTACTCACGGATATTTTTAATTGGTTCATAATCTGATTTAGATTAGATAAAAATAGGTTGATCGAACCTGCTATTTTACCTATTTCATTTTTTCCAAAATCTGGGATCGTTTTTGTTAAATCAGCTTCCCCACTTGAAAGTTCATTTACTTTAGATAGTACCATTACCAAAGGTTTGTTAATGCTTTGAAAGATAAAAACAACAAAGAAACTAGATACAACCAAAGACCCTAATGCCAAAAGAATGTTTATATTTCTTTGGAACGATAATAATTGAATTCGATCATTAACTAGTTTTTCAAGAATTCCAATGGAACTGTCTTGGATTGTCCCAGCAATCAATGTTCCTTTGTGAATTGTTGTGAATAAGTTTTCTGAAGAAGATGGTTTGGTGGTTGATTGGATAAAGGTTTTTTTAAGTTCTTTTACGTAAGTTTCGCAAGATGTATTCGCAATATTTTTTGCTTCAGTTAATTCTTTTTCATAAGGAGATATGTCTTCTATGGATTTCGTATATGATTTTTGTATTTCCTTGCAAGTTGTTTCAATAAAATTTATAGATATTAACGCTTTTGTGTAATTAACACTAGAGTATTGATTGTTTTTATGATTCGCAGTTGTATATTCATCACGAACAATTTCCTTTAAAGTTGCTATATTTTTTAAGATTTCAGGCACTCGAAAAAAAATAATTTCCATTTGATAGTAAGAGTTTACTTCGGGATCTAAAATTAGATTTGAAAAATCACCAATCTTTAGTGCTAATTCTTGTGTATCATTCAGAAATTGAATGCTAGTGGATGGATCAAAAGACTGGATCGTTGTATACTTTTTCCAAGCATTCAGTAATTTTGGATCCTCTGCGAGTAAATTTGATTCTTCGATTTTCTTTTTTGCCGTTTCGATAAGAGGAATTAAGTTGTTTGTCTCCTCTTCTCCAATTTTAAGCCGTTCTAATCCCTCTCTATAGGTTAAGTAAATAGGTTTTAATGTTTGAATGCCTAGTTCTTCTTTTTCTGCAAATTGAATGGTTCCATTCAGTGAACGTACTAAAATGAGCAAAATGATGAATAGTGATACAATGAGTGGCAAAGGTAAAAGTAATAATCTAATTTGAATCGAAAATTGGGAGAGAAGTTTTGACATAAGACTTGATATCTTCCTGTAGTGGACGAAATAAAAATCGATATAGTTTCTAACGATAATTGATTTTCAATAAATCGATCATTTAATTTTATAGAGTATTGAACGGAGGGTTTATGAAAAAATCCCTGATACTTGTATGTTTGTTAACCGTAATTTCCTGTGCTCGCACTTTGGAAGTTAAAAACCAGGAAAGCCTTTTTGAAAATTGCATGAAAACTTTCAAAGATGAAGTAAAGTGTCGCGAATTCATGTCAAGCTCAGCAAAAGAAATTCAGTCTGAAGAACAACAACGCGAAGCGACATTAGCACAGCTAACGAAAGAACAATTAGCTGGGATGAAACTTCGAAAGGATATCAAAGACACATTACCTGGGAAAAATGGTAATTTTGTTAGAGAATACATTGGTGATCCAGACGAGATTAAACGTGGTGGTGATAGAGAATATTGGGTATATAAACGTCCTATCAGTAAGTATGACAGTGAATCGCTTCCGGATAGAGAAATCACCGTTATATTTCGACGTTCTTTTGTTGAAAAAGTAGATTATAGAAAGCCATAACATTAGTTATTGATTTGTCCTTGTAACTTTGGCATTGTTTTATTTCAGTTTAGGTTTTGTTAGAGTTTACAGAGAAAGGGTAAAATTAGTCAGGAGATAATCTCTCCTGACTTCAGTGTTTACTAGTATACTAAGTAATCTTTTAAGTCTACTTCAACGCCTGCCGTTGTAGTATACTTTTTGTTACAAGCGGAAAAAGCACCAGCAAGGGCTTGTTGCGCAAGGCCATAAGTGAACTGTGGTAAGCTACATGGTTGAATTGGATCATTTACTTTAGAAAGAACGCACTCTTTTAATGCTTTCAGTTGTTCAGTTGTTTTTCCTTCCAACTTTGTTGAGGCGCAACCTGTGCCAGCGTTAAAGTATTCTTTTCCACCTACACATGAGTTCGCTGCAGTATAAGCAGCAACACAATTAGCTTTAACCTCTGAGTCGATCACCGCATTGTTTACCAAGTAAAGTAGTGCCGTTGGGTTATCTTCTTTTTTGGAACCAGATTCTGAGCAGCTAACAAAGTTTGCTGTCATAAGGAGAACCAAAGAGATTCCTACTAAACCAGATTTAAAGGATTTGTTGTTCATTTTCATCATTTTCTCCTTAGAATTTAGCTACCATACCGACAATAATACCGTTTTGGTATGAAGCCGGTCTTCCGGAAGTGTCTACGAATTGTTGACCAGGACCCCAATCTCTTCTTAAGTCTACTTTAACTTGTAGGTTTTCTGTTAGGTCAAAAGTAGGTGTGAAAGTTAGAGTTTTGATTTGTCCATAGTTACTAACTGCTCTTGTTCCAATAGAATCTTGGAATTTAAGGTCATATCTGTCTGCAGGAGTTACCGCAAATAGAGGTGGGTTTACTACGAGTGATCCACCGTAACGTTTGTCATCAAGATACTCAAAACGGAAACCAAGTGCAAAGAAGTTTGTGAACTGATATTTAGCTTGTAATTGGTAAGTTTGGTAAACTCTTTTGATTTTGTTTTCTCGGCTTAGGTTTGTGTCTTTTGTGAGACCAGCAGCAACTAATCCTGGATCTAAATCAGGAACAAGTCCTGGCATTGCTGTATCTAACTTAGTTTTAGTAACTCCACCTGCTTCGTAACCATACGCCGCTGTGTTAGTTTGACCAGTTCTTTCACCATAAGTATAGTCAAAGATCGTTGTTAATTTATCAGTTGGTTTGAAGATCAAAATTAAGTTTTGAATCATCCAGTGGTCAGCATGGAACGATGATTGTTTAGGAAACGATGTTCCGGTAGATTGTTCAAGATAGTATAAAGAATTGTTTTGTCTGCCTTTGATGTTATCATTAGCTTGCAATGTGTTCCATACAACTTGAAACTTATCTGGCACAACATCATACTTCACTTGAGTTCCAATCGCTCTGGTAGGGTTTGGACCATCAGCATAAGCATGTTGTGAAGTGCTAGTTAAACTAGATCCACCCGCTGCATCCCCGTAAGGCGATAATCCATTGTAACCAAATTGTTGGCCGTTTCCAGTGTAGCCAGTTCCTTGGGCACTGTTGTAAAGATAAAGACCAGTTGATAGTCTATCGTTGATTTGGAGGTTTGCCCTCGCACCTGTATGGATAAATGGGATTGTGTTAAAGAACACATAACCAATCGTGTAAGCGATGTTATCCTTTGAGTCAAGAAGTTCCAATCCGATATGTGTTGCCATTTTACCTACGTCAACTGTCAACCCTTTGAAAACAGGGAAGTATGCTGAAACATAAGCTTGTTGTAACAACTGCATATTATGAAGAGAGTTAGTTGTTTGGTACGGACGCTCTTGATACATGTTGTTTTGTCCGTTTTGCATGTCTAAACGGAAACCCCATGGACTTTCTTTATCCGCCAACTTCTCCATAGAAAGTTTTACTGCATTCACAGCAAACTGCTTGTTGTAAGTGTGGAATGTTCCCGCTGTATCTTGGGTAGCCCCTTGCCGGTTATTTGTAGTATAGTTATAATATACGTCCACATATCCGGAAAAATTTACCAACTCATACCAAGACTTATCCTTTTCCTTTTTATCCTGAGCAAAAAGGGAAGCCTGGGAAAATAAGGTAGCAACAATCGTCGCCAACAGAGTGTATTTATTTCTCATTTGCCATTTCTCCTATGTGAACTTGTTGTGCAAGTTGTGTACCAGGTTGGCGAGGTTGCCTTAGGTCATAGGAAGAAAAAAAGAGAAACACTGTATTTGAATGGGTTCTTGGGGAAAAAAAATAAGTTTTTGATTAATTAAGGAACAATAGGAATTCCAGATTTTTAAAAAATATGAAATTATTTGGTCAGGTTGCTTATAAATTGGGCAGAGTGTAACAATAGTCTTGAATATTCATTTTCTTTAGGCGAGCGTAGGACAAGTTCTAGGAGTTGGTTTAAAATGACTCCGTACTTGGTTTTTGCCAGATCAGGGTAGGTTTCCGATAAATGATTACCATTCAATTTCATGTCCGTGAGGAGAAGGGGAGGTCCTTCTTCCCAAATTTGGACAAAATGTTTCACGGTGTCACCAAAAATAGGTTTAAGCTTTAAAATGAATTCTGGGGTGATAGGAAACCTTGTTTGAAAGTGTCGTTTAACGGGCGCAAGGAATTCTTTTTTCAGAATAAATTCATCATCTTTTTTTGTCTTTTCTGTGTTTTCCCACTTGGCTATTAATTCAAAGAACAAAAGACAGTCTTTTATATTTTGACCAGAAAATTTTAAAGTCCGAAGGATTGATTCCAACTCCTTTAAGGAGATTTTTTCTAATATTGCAAAAAATGAAAACGCTAACTGTAAACCAATTAGTTCTTTCGAAGTTTTGTCTAACTTTTCTAAGACATGATAATTTGCGGTTAGTATCTGCGGCAGGTTAGTGAGGAAAATTTGAAAGATGTTTTCGTCAACTAACAACTGTATCATGCGAGATGGATGGGGTCCGGAAAAAGATTTGAGTACTTCGTCCTGGAATCTCTCTAATGATATTTTTTTTGTAATGTGCTTAGTTTTTTGAATCGCATTTTTCGTTTCTGGTTCGATTACAAAATCTAACGTACTTGCAAATCTTAATGCTCGAATAGGACGTAAGCCATCTTCTGAAAAACGTTGGATTGGGTCCCCGATGGTACGAATTGTCCGTTCTTGGATATCTTTTTGTCCAAAATGTTCATCAACAAGAATTCCTGTAGAAATATCGAATGCCAAAGCATTCATTGTAAAATCTCTACGTTTTAAATCTTCTGACAATGTTGTACCAAATTCTACATTATCTGGTCTCCTACCATCAGTATAATCTTTATCAATGCGATAGGTAGTAATTTCGTAGTTGGTTCTATCTAAAACAACCGTTACTGTACCGTGTTTTATTCCTGTGTCTATCACAGTTCTAAATAAACGTTTTACTTGTTTCGGTTCGGCGTTAGTTGTTAAATCGTATTCTTTGGGAGCTTTACCCATGACAAGATCGCGAACTGAACCTCCGACAAGGTAACATTCAAAGCCTTCTCCTTTCAGAGCAGAATCAATTTGCACTAAGTGATTAAGAAATTTTGTAGGAATTAGGGAACGTAAATCTATTGGCAATTTCTACATTTGCCTCTGAACACAATTTCGACCGATTCTGTAGAAAAACCTTTCAAGTGTTTTGCGGATGGAATTCCATTCCAAGGATCATCAATACATTCGATTTTTCCACAAACGTTACAAATCAAATGTCCATGTGCCGCTGATACTACGTGATTCCCGTCCGACTTTAACTCAAAATAGGTGACTCGATCTGTTGAATGTAAGGAATTCAACAGATTTTTTTCTTCCAAATCAGATAAGGCTCTATAGATGGTGACTCGATCCCAGGATTCTTCTTTTGGAAGTTTTTCCATGATTTCTTGGTGATTGAGGGGCCTTGGGGATCCTTGAAGAATGGACAAAACTTGTTCACGATTTTTCGTTACTTTCAGTCCGATTTTTTTTAGTATTTGAGAAGGATCGCCTGCCATGATTTGTTTATCCTGTGGTGGGGGGAGATTGTCTATTCTAAAATCACGTTTGCTTTCCAGATTTCCCAATACCGAATTCCCATTTGAGTATGGATTTGTAAGAACTCCTCAATTTCCTTACCCTTTGTTTTATCCACAATGACAGGGGCTATTCCCAAATCCAATTTACGATTGAGGATGGAATCGATTTCTTCTTTAGCGGATTTCGTGACTTGGTCACAATCGTCTTTACGATCTACCAGTTGGTTTTTGTTTTTTTCGCAGAAAGTTGCTGATACGAAGGAAGATTGTGATTCTAATAATTCATCTAATTGACGAGTGGCGGATTTTTTGCACTGAGTTAAAGAGGTGGTTATCGAAACGACTAAAAAAGTCGCCATCCAAATTCGAAAAATCAAATCTTAGAATCCTGTGCCAAGTTGGCTAGTTGGTCAGCTCTCGTATTTTGTTCGCGCGGAATGTATTGAATTTCAAAATTTTGAAACGATGATTTTAAGGAATCGCATTTATTTTTAAACACAAGTAGATCTTTGTTTTTAACTTTATATTCGCCTTTCATTTGTTTGACGACAAGTTCAGAATCTAATCGGAATTTAATCTTTTGTAAATTCTGTTTGATTGCTTCTTCCATTCCTCGGAACAATGCTTGCCATTCTGCAACATTGTTCGTTGCATTTCCAATTTTTTCCGACAGGAAAAAAAATTCGATTCCATCATTGTTTTGAAACGAAACCCCGATCGCAGCAGGGCCTGGATTTCCACGGGAACTACCGTCACAGTAAATGAAGGTTGTATCTTTTGACGACATAGCCAACAGTCTTTTTGTGAACTCAATCTTCACCAATCAAAAACCTGAACTAATCATAAAAAAAACTTTTAGATTTTGAATTATGAAGGACTTTTTTCCGACTCCGTGGTAAACGGAGCGTATTGGGTGGCGGGTGGATAACCCCACCCAGTCCAGATAGGGCGGGGACATCTACCTAAAAATCCCAACCTCCCCTAAAAAAGGAATTATATGACCGAACGGGGATTGGGTGCCCTCACCATGTTTGAAAACCGCCTTCGTAAATTGAAGAAGGAACGCGAAAAGTGGGCAAAACGAGAATCGATTACATGTTACCGCGTTTATTCTGAAGACATTCCACAAGTTTCTTGCATATTAGATCGCTACCCGAACGGGTTCGTGTTATATGATAAAAGTTCTGTTCGCTTTCAACTGGAGGATGGGCATGATGAACGTTTTGATCGAATTGCCGCGATTGTGAGAGACGTATTTCAAATCACAGAAGACCAATTGTATTTAAAAAGAAGGAAAAAACAAAAAGGATTAGATCAATATGACAAATTGGCCATTGAAGGAAATTATGAGTGGGTCAATGAATCTAATTTAGAATTTAGAATTAATTTATCTGATTATTTAGATACGGGACTTTTTTTGGATCACCGTATCACGAGAGATTGGTTAAGAAAAGCCTCAAAAGATAAATCTGTATTGAATTTATTTTCATACACAGGTGCATTTTCCGTCTACGCAGCGTCAGGTGGTGCAAAAAAAACAAAAAGTGTCGACCTCTCGAAAACTTACTGCGATTGGGCATTGAAAAATTTAGAACACAATGGCTTCCAATCTTCTAATCACCAAATTATAAATGCAGATATTTTGCAATGGATCGAAGAGGAAACTAAAAACCCTAATAGAGAGCGTTATGATTTAATTTTCTTGGATCCTCCCACCTTCTCCAATAGTAAAAAAATGCGAGAGGAATGGGATGTACAAACAAAACATAGAAATCTTCTTTTATTACTTTTAACAAAATTTCTTACTGAAAATGGAGAAATTTGGTTCTCTACCAATTTTAGAAAATTCAAAATGGAAGTTGCTGACGAGGAGTGGAGGGAACGAGGTTTCCTTTGTATCAATCGTTCCAAAGAATCAATTCCTGCAGATTTTCGGGATGAAAAAATCCATCAGTTATTCCGCATCAAACCTGATCCAGCCGTAAAAAATTAATATTTTACAAAGGGATCAATCCGTTCTGCTAGGATTCTTCGATTTTCACCAGACTGCAAAGACAAGATTCCTCGCATGATCGCCTGTCTTTCGTTACTCTCTCGTTTGGCGACAACTTTGAGTTGGTTCGAAATAGGGAGTAATATTAAGTTTGCAAACGAGATCCCATAAAATGTGGCGATGAAGGCTGTAGCAATTCCTTGCCCCAGAACTTTTGTGCCTCCATCTAAATTTTCAAGAACCGTAACAAGGCCGAGTACGGTTCCAATGATACCGACTGTAGGTGAAAAACCTGCGGCAGTTTCAAAAACTTTCGCTGATTTTAAACCATTCTTTTCTTCTTCTTCATGTGCTTCCCATAGAATTTCTTCAATCGTCCTTGGATCTGATCCATCCACAATCAATTGAATCCCTTTTTGTAAAAAAGGGTTTTCTAATTTTTTGGCTTCATCTTCTAAAGATAATAATCCATCTTTTCTAGCTTTTTCCCAAAAACGAAAAAATATTAACTTTAAATCCCTTTCTTTTTTTCTTGAAAGAGCAAAACGTGTGTCCCTTACTGCTTTCGTTACTTGGGAAATGGAATAGGATGCAAACGTAGCACCTAACGTACCACCTACGATCAGTAGCATTGCAGGGAGATGAAAAAAAGACCTTAAGGAAGCACCTTCTATTAAAATAGCAACAAATACCGATAAAACGGCAGCTAGGATTCCGAGTAGTGTTGAATGGATCATTGAATTCTTGCCTCTCTCACATCAGGTCGAACACTCAACCTTCTAAGTGAATCTTTTTTTTCTATAACTTCGTTCTTTAGTCTCTCCCAAATTACTGAATCTGGGTTTTCTCGTATTCTAACTGAGATTAAGGGTTCTACTTCTTTCCAGTTTTCTTGGTTGATGAATAGTCGAACGCGCGCTAACTCTAATTCGTTTGCTTGTTCAATTTGATTTCTGGACCTATAATATTTTTCCAGTGCGCTCATTGTAATTAGAGCACGATTCCAATCTCTCAATGATTCAAACATAGGAATTAATGAGTTCCATGCAAATTCTTGAAATTCTGGATCAGAACTCAGGTCTTCGAGGATAGGAATATATTCTGACTCTGGCGTTGTGAATTTTAAGCTATTAAAAGCTATACGTAATAAGTCTGGTTTCGGTGGTTCAAATTTTCTTGCAATGGCAATGGAGTCTAACGCAAGTTTGTTTTGTTTTATGTTGTGATAGAATCTTGCGTATTCAGAAAAAGATTCATAGTAAAGATGTTTAATTTCAAGTGCATCCTTTCGTAAATCACCAGAAGAATACTTTAATACTGAATCTAAAACAGTGACAACTTCCGGAGCTGTTGAATTATCTAATTTTTCGTTAAAATACTTTAGTTTCCAATCGTTTGGAAGTGTTGAGGCAAATCCAATTTTGGATTCCATATAACTTGGGTAATAAATATCGAAATTCCAGTATGACTTCCTATTTAAAAGGGAGAGAGCATTGATATGGTGAAACTGATTGGATTTATTGCGAGTTGTTAGAATCATAAAGGGGTGTTGTTCTTGGCTCAACCTTTCAATATAAGAAATGATCTGTGATTGGTTGGAGCTAAGCCCTAAAACAACAGTTTTGCCTTTGATTTCAGAACGTTTCGGTAGAAAGGGGTTTGATTTAAATGGTAAAACAGATTTATAAAATATAAAATCTTCTTCATTAAACGCAATGTTGGTTGTTGCAAACGGAATAGGATCAAAGATTTCTTTTTTGGAAAACGGAGAATTGGTTCGTATTGTCGGTGGAGAAAAGAAAATTAATACAATGAACGTTGCAATAACCAACATCAATAATCTTGGAGTCCGAATGATGTGTTTTTGCATCAAGTATGGATAAATCAAAACAGGAACAAATAACAACGTTAATATAGTTCGTAATCCCGTTGGTAAATTCCAAAAGTATAATAAAAAAGAAAGGCCTAGATAGATACTTGTTTCCAATCCTATAAAAAGATATTCTTTGTATGGAGTTTTGTTCGGTTTGAAAAAGCCAACTATGGAGCCGGTAATGATACATAGTGCGATAAAAAAAGAACTCCAATAGGTTTGATAAATAAAAAAGAAAAAAGCAAATAGGAGTGCAACTCTTCCAATAAAAAATACTGCTTTTGTTTCTTTTTTTAAACCGCCAAGTAAAGACAATACTCTACCGAAAATCACAGAAAAAGAAATAGAGAGGATCAGTGGAATTTTTGGTCCAGGTTGAAAATAAATATGTAAAATACAGTAAGAGATAAGTAAAGAAAGTGCAGATCTGTAAAAAGGTGCAAATAATGGGTGTTTGCCGATCTTCGAGCGAATTTTGTAAAACTTGCTAGAATAGGGGCTTCGTTGTACAAAAGTACTTATAAAATAGAAAGATAAAAAAATGTATAATACACCTAACAAAACTTTCATGGAATAGTTTTGGTTTGGTTCGAACAACGAATAAAAAGTAAATACTGTCACACCAAGTGCAAAACTTAAAAAACGGAAATCACGTAAGGAGCCGCCATAAATTCCTACAGAGAAGGCGGATAAAATACCGCTGAGCAAAACAAATTCAAAAGAAAAAATATAATCGATCAGAAACTCTGCAGAATTGGCTCTAAAAAACCAAAAAATCTGTATGACTGCAGCAACTAACAGTGCAATCGCTAATCCAGCAGGTAACGTCTGTTTGTATTTCCTATAAATAAATCCTGCCGAAAATGAGATCACAAGTAGAATCTGTAATACAGGATACGCAGTGTCCGTGCGATCGATAAGAGCTAGTTCAGACCCGGCTACATAAAAAAACAGAGAGAGTGCGTAACCGATGGAAAGGCTAAGACTAAACTCCAGTGAAGGGAAGAGGCCGGTTTCCCAGAAACGTTTCCATTGAGAATCCATAGAATTTGCTACCAAAGATGTTTGATAGCCCTCATTCGCAAACTAAAGAAAATCTAATTTTATTTGGCGGTGCACAAAATGTTTGACCAAATGGACCCTTATGCCGATTTTGACTATAACTATGCTCACGTTTTTATCTATATCGTTTTTGGTTCTATACGGCTTTGACATTTTGGTTTTGTTCTACTTCGGGTTACACACTTACCTCATGGTTTTTTTGTATAGCAGATACAAACAAAACTGTGCGGAAGATGAAACCAAGTTGTTATCGATTAAGGATAAAAACCTTCCAACGGTAACGGTTCAATTACCAATTTTTAACGAGTTTTATGTGGTAGATCGATTGATCGAATCAGCCTGTAACTTAGAATACCCAGCAAAAAAACTACAAATCCAAGTCCTTGATGATTCCACAGATGAAACCATTGAAAAGGTGGCAAATCTTGTTTCTCAGTACAAGAAAAAAGGAATTTGGATCGAACACGTCCATAGAACCAATCGAAAAGGACACAAGGCCGGTGCTTTGGATGAGGGAATGGCAAAAGCTAAAGGCGATTATATTGCCATCTTTGATGCTGATTTCACTCCTGATTCGGATTTTCTTCTCCGCACCATGGGTTACTTTGATGACGAATCCATCGGAATGGTTCAAACTCGCTGGGGCCATATCAACGAAACTTATAATATTTTAACCAAAGCGCAAAGTTTTGGAATCGACGGTCACTTTATGATCGAACAAGTCGCAAGAAACGGTGCAAGCCTCTGGATGAACTTCAATGGAACCGCCGGAATCTGGAGACGTTCTTGTATTGAAGATGCCGGTGGATGGGAACATGATACACTCACAGAAGACTTCGATCTTTCTTACCGTGCCGAACTCAAAGGTTGGAAGTTCCGTTACATCAAAGATGTAGTTTGTAAAGCAGAGATTCCTGCGACTATGAACGCATACAAAGCGCAACAATTTCGTTGGTGTAAAGGTTCCATCCAAACTGCAGTGAAACTCATTCCACGCATTTGGAAGTCCAAGGAGTCTTGGAAAATCAAAGGGGAAGCAATCACCCATTTAATTAATTATTCTGTTCATCCTCTCATGATCATCAATATCCTTCTCACAGCTCCTCTCCTACTTATGGAATATTGGGCAGGGTTTAAGATGGATGACCTCCCTATGGAAATTCTATTTGGATCCGCCGCGGTTCTTTCCGTTGGCTCTATGGGACCCGTGATTTTTTATGCTTATTCCCAAAGAGAAATCCACAAAAACTGGAAATCCAAATTGGTTTACCTTCCTATCCTTGTGATGATTGGAACGGGAATTGCAGTTATGAATACCTATGCTTGGGTAGAAGCTGTTTTTGGCATCCAATCCGGGTTCAAACGAACTCCGAAACTCCGAATTGAAAAAGAAGGGGATAGTTTACAGGACAAAATCAAATACGTGGTTCCTGTCGATTACCGAGCTTTCCTCGAATTCTTTATGGGAGCTTATTGTGTATTTTGCATTTATTTATCCTTCATGGTCGGAAAACCATACATGATCGGTTTTATGGTTCTCTATTCCATTGGATTTTTCTATGTCTCTTACCTCTCTGTTGCAGAGTCGTTTTGGAAATTTAAACCAGCGACCAAAGCAGAAAAGGAACTTCGTGCCGTCGCTTAAGGAAAGAGCGATGGTACTTACTTGACGAAACCTTTCCTTCCAAAAAGCTGTAAATTCAACCTAGGTTCAGGGGTCATCCATGAGTGAAAAAGTCTACTGCGCGAACTGTTTGCATTGTGTTGTCGTTCGCCAATACGAATCGGAGCAAGATAAATACATTCTTCGAGTCAAATGTAACAAGAAGAAATGGTCAAAACGTTCCGGTGAAGAAAAACTTTATAAATACTTCACTGTAGCTCGTCGTATGCAAACCAACTGCGAGTATTATGAAGAAATGGGAGAGATTCTACCTTATATCAAGAACTTGAAAAAAGAACTCCCTATCAAAGACGAAATCTACATGGTGAAAGCCGTCTAAATTATTATTGGCGTGTTGTTCCCCAGGTTACCTCGCGCCTTCGCTCGCAAACTTCACAAAACTGAAAATAAAAAAGAACGGACGATTCAGGGTCAATTCCTGATCCCCGTTCCTGCGGGCAGCGTTCTCTCTGATTCCTATCCCACACGTGTGGTTCATGGTCAAGTTATGCTTGCACATAACGGAAAGAAGGTGCTTGCTCCAGTGAATGGAGTGGCAAGTCTTACTGCAGACCAAAAGTTTTTTCAGATCAAACAAGATGGTTCTTGGTCGACTACTTCGCCTTACCAATTTCGACAATATGATCTCCCTACACTTTTAGAATCCTTTGACGAAGGTGCGTTATACTCCTTGGATTTGTTGGAAACACCTTTAAAGGATTACTTTCAAAAATTCAGTAAAGATTCTACTTTTAAAATTGTATTATCACCATTTTGCAGATACCAACATCTCAATTTTGAAGAGATGATCCTGCGTGATATGAAAGTTGCTTACCAGGCATTTTTTGAACTTTTACAAATCATTTTTCCTAAAGCAGAGATATCCAATTTTTTTAAAGTACCATCTTTAGATTTTGAACATCCAGATGGAATACCTGAGTATTTTTTACACAGACAATTCCACGAGCCAGTGTTTCAAACTAGAAAGTCTTTGGTGAATCACGAAGTATTATTTTTAGGTGGAGAAACAATATTTCATATTTTAAGAAAGTTATATTATAATGAACCTTTTACCAAAAGGCATTTAGCTGTTTTTTTGGTGGATAGAAAAGGTCGAATGGATGTGGAACCTAGACGGTTCTTTTTGACAAATGGTCAATCGTTAGCTTTCATTCCTGCCAACTTAGACAAACGTTATAAAATTGCTTCCTTTGAAACTGTGTTCGAAGAAGTAAAACCTCTGGATGTAACTTCATTAGGATATTTCAATATATACGAACATTATTCTATTACACTTTATGAGAAACTTCCTGCATCTAGGAAAGAATTCAGCTGTATTGATTGTATGGAGTGTAATAATTATTGTCCAACTCATGCAAACCCAGTGCAACTCATCAAAGGAAAAACTGAAGAGTTTGAAAAGAGTCTTTGTATATCCTGCGGAATTTGTACAGTTTATTGTCCTTCTGGAATTGATATTCGAAAAAGAATTGAAGGAGTTTTGGTTTAACCATCGTTAAATTATGTTAAAGAACCTTTATATTCTTTCTGAAAATAGTTGGGGAATTAAATCTTCTGAGATCTTTGCGGATTTCTTTTATTTTCTAACCTTGATGGGATTTCTTGGTTTTGCACTTGCCCATGTTTTCCCAATTCCATTTTTACCAATAGCCGTTGGATCTTTCATTACACTTTTGTATTTAGGACTTTGTATTCGTGCAAACCAGTCTCCGTATTGGCTTGGTTTACTTTCTCAATTGTTGATTGTTTTTTTGATTTTGCCAGTGACTTGGTTACATCCTGTGTTGTTACCTGTTGCATTCGTATTTGCTTTGGTGGTTCATTACCTTCTAAGTCAGCAGTATTCTTTAAGAGTACCGATTTTTACTTTAGTTCTTCTTTTTGTTTTAATCTGGGATAGTGTATTTTCCTTACTTGGTTATTCTTTTCGAACCCCAGTTGAACTTGTTTCTTGGACAGGAATTCCTTTCGAGTCTTCACTGCTTCCAATGACCTTACCTTTGTTTTCTGTTCAACCATTCCATGGACTTACTTTTTTATCATTCTTCGATACTTTGGGAATTTTTGCTTTGGTAGGAATCGCATGGGTTGCCTTTCGAAGGACAGTTTTACTTGGCTTTTTTTTGGGTTGGATTTTATTGTTTTCAGTTTGGGGGATTGGCTCAGGCCAACTTAACTTTAACTGGATTCTCTCTTTTGCTTCCCTTACATTCTTTTTGCATTTGAGTCCGGGACGGAATTTTTACGGATCCTACTATGTTTCCTTACTTAGTTTTGTCATTTTACTTCCCATCTCGTTTTTTTTGGGTAAAATGGGACTCAGTGCTGTTTTGGTATTGGTTGTTTTTTTTCTGTTAGAAGGCCTCTTTGTCAGGGTTTTTCTTGGAAAATAAGTCGATCTTGAAAAGGTGGGAGTAAGTTAACCGTATGAATCAACTTCTGGAGATTCTGGACCCTAAAAATATCATTTTTGATTTCAAAGCTTCTACAAAAGAAGATGCGATTCGAAAGATGATATCTCATATGGTCGCCACACAATCGTTAGATCCTGTCCATGAAGAGGAAACTGTTTCTTCTTTAATGAACAGAGAAAAATCTATGTCAACTGGCATTGGTAGTGGTGTCGCGATTCCTCATTGTTCTGTTCACTATTTAAATGAATTAAAATGTGCTATGGCAATTGCACCTCAAGGTATCGACTTTGATGCTTTGGATCATGGTTTAGTGCAAATATTTATCATGCTCATTGTTCCTAAAAATAAGTTTCAAGATCATATTAAGACATTGGCACTAATTGCAAAAACTCTCAATATCCCAGAAGAACGAGAGAAACTCATTAAAGCCAAGAATTTCGAAGAAATCCAAAAGGCATTCCTTTCGAAAAGTTAATCCAGTGAAGTCGGAAGTTTTCCGTTTTCTTTATTTTTTGTTACTGTTATCCTGCATCAGTAGTTTTGTATCAGAGTTTCACACAAAAGATAAATCATATTTGTATGCTGATGTTGGGATGACGGCCACTGCCACACAAGAAAAGGATTTTTTGTCTACCTACCTTCAGTTTTGGAAATCTTTAATTTTTGAATCGGGAGGCAAAACTGAAAATGGTGAGGAAGTATATTCTCATATTGCCAATCGTTTTCTTTCTACCTTTCATTTAGCGATCTTTAGTCTACTATTTGGATCCATTTTTGCGTTTGGACTTTCACTTTGTGCCACTTACTTTCGTTCTCGTCTTTTCTACGACCTAGTTTCGTTTAGTGCTAACCTAATTTTATCTACTCCTATCTTTATCGTCGCCATTCTTTTGTTAATTGTGTTTTTCTATCGATTGGAGGTTTTTCCTCCTGGTGGGTATGAACCGGGTAATACGTATTATGTTGTGTTGCCGGGTATAGCATTGGGTTCAAGAATATATGCAAGAATGTCTTTGTATTTATTGCCTGAAATTCGAAAGGAGGCAGATTCGAAATACGTTCAGTTGTTGCAGACTCGTTCCTATCCTTGGAGCCATATCGTCGGTAAGGAGATTTTTTTAAAAGTCCTTCCTGTTGCACTCATTCTTCTTGTCCTGGATTTTGGATCTTTGTTGTCGGGCGCCATGGTGGTAGAAGAAATTTTCTTTTTTCCTGGAATTGGAAAAACATTATACTATTCGATTAAATCAATGGATACAAAGTTATTAGCAACGTTACTGATGTATTCAGGGATTTTATTTTATGTTCTGAACAGGATAGGTTTTTACCTTCAGCGATTTTTTTCCGGTGGGGTTTGAAGATGAAAATTCATACCTTGATAAGATTTTCTTTTTTTTGTTTGGTTCTTGGTGGTGTGATACTTCTGTCCGCACCTACAAATGTAGATTTGACAAATAATAATTTACCAATGTTTTCAAAGGGATTTTTTGCTGGCACGGATCGATTGGGTCGTGACAACTTAGCTCTGTTTTGTTATGGATCTTTATCCACCATTGTGCTTGTAGTGCCTGCTCGCATTTTAACGATCATTGTTTCTTTTGTTTTGTCTGCGTTTTCGTTATTCTTTCCTAAAAAATCGGATTGGATTCTTTCTGGGATTGTTTCTGTATCCCTTGCGATTCCTTCTCTTCTGTCTGCTTTGGTTGTGATTAGTTTGTTGCCTGACAATCCATTTGCAATTTTTATTGCTATCTTGGTTTCAGATTGTGCATTGTCATATGAAACGCTTACTGCAAAGATTCGCGAAATCAAACAAAGTTCGTATTTATCGGCATCCCTTTGTATGGGTGCCAAACCTTACCAACTTATTTTTTTGCATTATCTTCCTGCTCTTCGTGATATGTTCGGATTTTTGTTTTTTTCCGGATTACCAGGGGTAGTAATGACTACTGCTTTGTTTTCCTATTTAGGAATCCAAACATCAATAGGCGAAACAGGTCCTGGACTCGGGGAACAGATCTCATTTTCGAAAGATTATTTTGATAAGTCACCCGTTTCCGTTTTGCTTCCGATCGTTGCCATTTTAACTTTGGTGTATTCTTTGGGATCTAACCAGAAAAAGAATGAAACATAAAATTTCCGCATTACTCATCATCCTTGGTCTTGTATGCAATGTTCTACCATTGTATTCGATTGATGATTATTATAATTTTCCGAAACAAAGTTACAAAGGAAGTGTGACTTATGAATCCTCTCGGAATCTGTGTTTGTTTTCATTTGCTGCTACAAGTTCAGATCCCACCAAGGAATATCTCTCTAAAGGAATTCCTTCTGTTTTACTTTCGGAACTTCGCAGTTTAGAATATACCTATGTGGAATACCCAAAGGCAAATATAATTTATCATTCGTTTGGTGAGGCTCCTACATCAACTCTGCAAGAAAGGATAGATGCAGAGTCTCCAAATGTGAAAAGAAAAAAGAGAGAAATCAATGATGAGAAAGATCTGCAGGATTTGCGATCTGGTAAAAAACAACTGGCTCCTGAGAAAGATCCGCGTTATGTAAAGGTTACAATTAGGCAACTCTGGGATAGAAAACCTCCTAAACCCGATGAATCTTTTGGTTTGGCCACAAAATTAAATTGTGATTACATGATTACTGGATCTTTCGAAGTTAAAGATTCAGAACTTGTCACTAAAGTTTTTTTATATGATGACTTTGAAGGAAAAACAATTCCTTTTGAACATAAAACTTCCTTAACACGTGCTTACCAAGAAATGGGCCCACTGGGAGAATCGATTCGAGAAAAATTACAAGGTAAAGACACAACTTCTGTTGAAGTCTCTGCTTCAGGAGAAGAAGGTGCACTTGTTTATTTAGATGGAATTTATTTAGGAAAAACACCTTTAACTGGAAAAAAGTTTCCCGTTGGAAAAAGATCCTTATTTGTTTTCAAGGAAGGGTTTCATCCTTACAAACAAGATGTTCAGTTAGAAAAAGGTAAAATCTTTCAGTTCGAAGTTAAACTCTCTTTGAAATTAAGTAATTCTTTTATATCGGTTACTTCCAATGTGGAATCGGATGTTTACTTAGGAATTCAATATCTAGGGAAAACTCCTTTGCATCATATTCCCATTCCTTCGGGTTTGAATCGATTGCGAATCTCGAAGGAAGGTTATATTGATAGCTTTCGAGCCGTCGACGCAGTGGACAATGAAGAAGTGAATTTCAATGTAGAAATGAGAGAAGGTAATACAGAAGTTTATTATAAGAATAAACAGAATGTGTTTTTGGATCATACATATAAAGATTTTGCCACCTATTCTTTGTATGGTTCTCTTTTGTTTTACGCAAGTTATGTATATTTGAATTATGCATCAAGGCAAGCATATTCTGCAGCTAGGTCCCAAGTGACTCTTGTAAATGCAGGTGCTATTTCTTCTTTTTATGGGAATAATCCAAATGAGTTTTTCTTTTGGTATGGAGTTCAGAACTCTATCATCGATGATGCCGAATCAAAAGGTAAAAACTTAAAGCGAGTTGCAGGAACTCTTCCTATGGAGAATCGAAAAGATCGTCAATTAGTGGCTGGCCCTATGGTAATTATGATGGGACTAATGCTTGTATCGGTAGCTACTTTTTACATTTTAGGTCTTGATGAAGAAACTGTGGAGTTTGGCTATTTGCCCTTAAATCCGTCTGCAGTAAGTTATGGGCAGAATGCACGCGAAGGATATAGTTATATGCAGTTTAATATGCGTTACTGAAAAAAATACTGATATAAATTATTTTTTTCTTAGTTTCAGCATCTCTTTTCTCCTTAAGTTGTGTTTGGCGATGATTCTATTTTTATAATCTTTTTGTTTGTTTTGGAGATTCATTGATTGTGATGGACTGTTTGACCTTCCGAGTTTTATTGCCGAATGAATTTGAAATGTTTCACCTGATTGCTGATTGGTATTTTGATGAATGGAAAATCCCTATCGAAAAAACATTGTTAAAACTGGGATCAATCACTTCGGACGATTCTCAGTTCCAAGTCATTGTTATGCAGGGTGATGTGGCAGTGGCAACTGGCGGTATATATCATCATGTTGGCCTTTTAGAAAAGGAACCACGATTTAAAGAACACAAACACTGGTTAGGTTTGGTATATACAATACCAGATTTCCGGCATCAAGGTATAGGTGCAGAGCTTTGTCAGTATATTGAAGGAGTCGCTGAGGTTCGGGGCATTCGGGAAGTTTATTTGTTTTCTGATACGGCTGTTCCCTTATACAACCGTCTTGGTTGGAGTGAGGTTGAAACTGTTGTCTATGGCCAGAGAAGTGTGACGGTAATGAAGAAAGAATTGTGAAAGGTTAAATGCAATTTAATGTGGGGTATAAGAAAGTAGACTTTCCCCGCCCTGATCGAACTGGGAGGGGTAATCCACCCGCCACCCAATGACTCCCTTCTATCACGATCTCCCATTTCTTCCAACTATGATTTGCCTTACAGAAAAAAATTTCTGATTAAGTTCACCTTTCCCACAAGATACATGTAAAAAAGAATAACAACCAACAAGCCTTTCTAACAATACCGCCACTATGTTTGCATAATGCAAATCCCAATCGAACAAAACGCATCC